>VBKG01000167.1 GCA_005879585.1 Deltaproteobacteria bacterium
CTCCTGCTCGGACTGGCCCTGGGCCTGCTGCTTAGCAGCCCGCCCGCGGCCCTCGCCCGAGCGTAGGGACAAGAGACCCAACCTCGGCAGAGTGCCACGGGCGGACCTCCCGCTCGTGGCTTTTTCATTTCTGGGCCACGGGACGGGCGGTCCGTCGGACGAAAGGAGACGATGATGGACCGGGTACAGATCTTCGACACGACGCTCCGCGACGGCGAGCAGTCGCCGGGTGCGACCATGAACGTGGAGGAGAAGCTGGCGATCGCGCGCCAGCTCGAGCACCTCGGCGTCGACGTCATCGAGGCCGGCTTCGCGGCGTCGTCGGAGGGCGACTTCGAGGCCGTTCGGCGGGTCGCCGACGCCGTGTCCCGGCCCATCGTGCTGTCGCTCGCCCGGACCCGCGAGCAGGACGTCGACCGTGCCATCCGTGCCGTCGAGCGCGCCAAGCGGCCCGGCATCCACATCTTCATCGCCACCTCGGACATCCATCTGAAGCACAAGCTCATGATGAGCCGGAAGGACGTGCTCGACGCCGCCGTGTGGGCGGTCACGCGTGCGAAGAAGCACCTCGACTACGTCGAGTTCTCGGCCGAGGACGCCTCGCGCAGCGACCCCGAGTACCTGATCGAGGTCTTCTCCGCCGTGATCGAGGCCGGCGCGCGCACGATCAACGTCCCCGACACGACGGGGTACGCGCTCCCCGAGGAATACGGCGCGCTGTTCCGGCGGCTCCGCGAGCGCGTCACGGGGGCAGACCGCGTCATCTGGAGCGCCCACTGCCACAACGACCTCGGCATGGCCGTCGCCAACTCGCTCGCGGCCGTGCAGAACGGCGCGCGGCAGATCGAGTGCACGGTGAACGGCATCGGCGAGCGCGCCGGCAACACCGCCATGGAGGAGGTCGTCATGGCGATCAAGACCCGCGGCGACCGCTTCGGCGTGGACACCGGCATCGTGACCGAGCAGATCTACCCGACGAGCCGCCTGCTCGCCCAGATCACCGGCCTCACCGTGCCGTTCAACAAGCCGATCGTCGGCGACAACGCCTTCGCGCACGAGGCCGGCATCCATCAGGACGGGGTCCTGAAGCACCGGCTGAACTACGAGATCATGCGCCCGGAGTCGGTCGGGCTCGACTCGAACCGCCTCGTCCTCGGCAAGCACTCGGGCCGTCATGCGTTCGTCGCGCGCCTCCGCGAGCTTGGCCTCGACACGACCGACGTCGACATGAACGTCGTCTTCGAGCGCTTCAAGGCGCTCGCCGACGCCAAGAAGAGCGTCTACGACGAGGACCTGATCGCGCTCGTCGCGCAGCAGTCGGTGCGCGGCGGCGCGAGCGACCGCTACGTGCTCACGTACCTCAACGTGACCTCCTCGAGCATGGCCGTCCCGCACGCCACCGTGAAGCTCAAGATCGACGGTGAGGAGGTGATGGGCGCCGGGACGGGCGACGGCATGGTCGACGCCTGCTACAAGGTGATCGACGACCTCACGGGGCAGCACCCGCGCCTCGAGCGGTACGCCGTCAAGGCGATCACCGGCGGGACCGACGCGCAGGGCGAGGTGTCCTGCCTCGTCTCCGAGGCCGGGATCACGGTGCTCGGGCAGGGGAGCCACACCGACATCATCCAGGCGAGCGCGCTCGCCTACCTGAACGCGCTGAACCGCCTTGCCTACCGGCGTCTCCATCGCCAGCAGGTCCAGACGGCGGAGGTGGGGCCGTGAGCATGACGATGACCGAGAAGATCCTGGCGCGCGCCGCCGGGAAGCAGGCGGTCGCGCCGGGCGACAACGTCTGGGTGGCGGCCGACGTCCTCATGACCCACGACGTCTGCGGACCGGGCACGATCGGCATCTTCAAGCGCGAGTTCGGCGCCGGCGCGCGCGTCTGGGACCGCGAACGCGTCGTCCTGATCCCCGACCACTACATCTTCACGAAGGACGACAAGGCCCACCGCAACGTCGACATCCTCCGCGCATTCGCGGCGGAGCAGGGGCTGCCGCACCTCTACGACGTCGGCACGTCGCGCTACAAAGGCGTGTGCCACATCGCCCTCGCCGAGGAAGGACACACCCGTCCGGGCGAGGTCCTCTTCGGCACGGATTCCCATACCTGCACGGCCGGCGCCTTCAACGAGTTCGCCACCGGCATCGGCAACACGGATGCCGCCTTCGTCATGGGTACGGGCAAGCTGCTCGTGAAGGTGCCCCCGACCATGCGCTTCACGTTCGAGGGCGAGGTGCCGCCGTACATCCTCGGCAAAGATATGATCCTCCAGATCATCGGCGACGTCGGCGTCGACGGGGCGACGTATCGCGCGATGGAGTTCGCGGGCGAGGCGGTCATGCGGCTCTCGATGGAGGAGCGGATGACGCTCGCCAACATGGTGATCGAGGCGGGCGGCAAGAACGGCATCATCGCCTGCGACGAGACCACGCGTGCGTACCTCCGCGCCCGCACGACGCGGCCATACACGGAGGTCGCGAACGACGCGGGCGCGCGCTTCGTGACCGACCGCCGCTACGACGCCCGCCGGCTCGAGCCGGTCGTCGCCAAGCCGCACTCGCCCGACAACCGCGCGCTCGCGCGCGAGCTCGGCGACGTCCGCCTGACGCGCGCCTACATCGGCTCGTGCACGGGCGGGAAGATCACGGACTTCATCAACGCGGCGCGGGTGTTGAAGGGACGTCGCGTGGCGGTGGACACGTTCCTCGTGCCTTCCACCACCGAGGTCTCGACGGGACTCCGCACGCACACGATCGACGGCCGCGCGCTGCTCGACATCTTCCGCGACGCCGGCTGTCAGGTGTCCGTCGACGCCTCGTGCGCCGCCTGCCTCGGCGGACCGCGCGACACCTTCGGGCGCATCAACGGCCCCGAGGTGTGCATCTCCACGACGAATCGGAATTTCCCTGGTCGGATGGGCGCCAAGGAAGGGCAGGTCTACCTCGCCTCGCCCTACACCGTGGCCGCCTCCGCCGTGACGGGCCGCATCACCGACCCGCGGGAGCTCCTCCAATGACGATCCGTGGCCGTGTCTACGTGCTGGGCGACAACATCGACACCGACCAGATCATCCCCGCCGAGTACCTGAACCTCGTGCCGACCATTCCCGAGGAGTACCGAAAGCTCGGCAGCTACGCGCTCGCCGGGCTCGCGCGGACGCCCGACCAGCCGCCGTTCGTCCCGCCGGACGGCATGACGACGCCGTACACGGTCATCGTCGCCGGAAAGAACTTCGGCTGCGGCTCGTCGCGCGAGCATGCGCCGGTCGCGCTCGGCGCGGCGGGCACCAAAGCGGTCGTGGCCGAGTCCTTCGCCCGCATCTTCTTCCGGAATTGCGTCGCCACCGGGGAGCTCTATCCCTGCGAGACGCCGACGCGCCTCGTGGACGTGTTTCGCACCAACGAGGAAGTCGTCCTCGACCTCGAGGCGAACACGCTGACGAACGTGACGACGGGCGCCGTGCACGCGCTCCGGCCGCTCGGCGACGCTGGTCCGGTGATCGACGCCGGTGGGCTCTTCGCCTATGCCCGCCAGACGGGCATGATCGCCGGCGCACGCGCGCAGGCGACACCGGCAGCCGGTGGAGGCCCACAGGCGGGCCCGGACGACTGAGCCCGTGGCGCGCGCGACGATCGCCGTCTTCCCGGGCGACGGGATCGGTCCCGAGGTGACGGCCGAGGCGGTCGCCGTCCTCGAGGCGGCCGCGCCGCGCCATGGACTCGACGTCACGTTCACGAGCGGCGTGATCGGCGGCGCGGCGATCGACGCCTGCGGCGCCCCGTTGCCGGCCGCCGAGCTCGAGCGCGCGCGCGGGGCCGACGCGGTGCTCCTCGGCGCGGTCGGTGGTCCCAAGTGGGACAACCCTGCCGCGGCCGTCCGGCCCGAGCAGGCGCTGCTCGGACTCCGGCAGGCGCTCGGCCTCTACGCCAACCTTCGCCCGGTCCGTGCCTGGCCCGAGCTGGTCGCGGCGTCACCGCTCCGGCCGGAGATCCTGACCGGCGTCGACCTGATCGTCGTCCGCGAGCTGACCGGCGGCATCTACTTCGGGAAGCCGAGCGAGCGGCGGACGACGGCGGCCGGCCGCGAGGCGGTCGACACGCTCGTCTATTCGGAGGAGGAGATCGCCCGGCTTCTGCACGCCGGCTTCGCGCTCGCGCGCCAGCGACGGCGCCGGCTCGCCTCGGTGGACAAGGCGAACATCCTCGCGTCGTCCCGTCTCTGGCGGGAGATCGCGCACGAGGTCGCGCGCGAGTATCCCGACGTGAAGCACGAGGACGTGCTCGTCGACGCCATGGCGATGCATCTGATCCGCCGGCCGCGCGACTTCGACGTGATCGCGACGGAGAACCTCTTCGGCGACATCCTGACCGACGAAGCCGCGATGCTCGCCGGCTCGATGGGGATGCTGCCCTCGGCCTCGCTCGCCGGGCCGCCGGTTCCGGGGGCGCGCTGCCGCGGCCTCTACGAGCCGATTCACGGCTCCGCCCCCGACATCGCGGGTCAGGACAGGGCGAACCCGCTGGCGACGATCCTGTCCGCGGCGATGCTCTGCCGGTACTCGCTTGGCCGCCCCGGAGCGGCCGACGCCATCGAGCGGGCCGTCGGCGAGGTGGTCGCGGCGGGGCACCGTACGGCCGACCTCGCGGCCGACGGATCCTCGATCGGTTGTCGCGCGATGGGGCAGCTCGTCCGCGAGCGCGTCGGCGCGTAGGCGGAGACGCCTCTTTACACGAGCCGGCGTCTTCAGCAGGCTCCCGGGGATGGGGACGAAGCTCACCGTCGCCGTCGTCGGTCCGAAGGGGCTCGTCGGCCGCGAGATCCTCGAGCTGCTCGCGCAGCGACAGCTGCCCGTAGGCTCGATCCGTCTGCTCGGCACGCATCGAACCGCAGGTGCCGAGGTCGAAATAGCGGGGCGCGCGGGGAAGATCGCGCTCCTGACCCCGCAGTCCTTCGACGGCGTCGAGCTGGCGTTCTTCGCGGCGGGGCCGAACGTCGCCGGCGAGCACGCGCCCCGCGCCGCGTCGGCGGGCGCCGCCGTGATCGACGTGAGCAGCCGCTTCCGCCTGGACGGCGAGGTGCCGCTCGTCGTCCCGGAGGTGAACGTCGCGAAGCTCGACGACTGGCGCGAGCGCGGGATCGTCGCCTGCCCGAGCCCCACGGCGGTCGCGCTCGCGGTCGTGCTCGCGCCGCTCGCTGTGCAGGCGGGCCTCCGGCGCGTCGTCGTCTCGACGTATCAGGGGGTGGCGAGCGCGGGCCGGCGCGCGGTCGGCGCGCTCTCGCGCGAGACCGTGGACTTGCTGGGCGCGCGCGGGGTTCGGAGGCGGCGGCGCTTTGCCCGCCGGATCGCGTTCAATTGCGTGCCGCAGGTGGGCGCGCTCGAGCCGGGCGGCTCGACGACGCACGAGCTGCTCGCCGTCGAGGAGCTGCGGCGGCTGCTCGACCTGCCGGGGCTCTCGGTCAGCATGACGGCGGTCCGCGTGCCCGTCTTCTTCGGCTCCGCGTTCAGCGTGAACGTCGAGACGGAGTCGCCACTCGCGGCCGCCGCGGCCGCTGCCATCCTGCGCGAGGCGCCGGGCATCCTGCTGCACGACGACGCGGGCGGATCCTACCCGACGCCGGCCGAGGTGGCTGGCTCGGACGCGACGCACGTCGGCCGCATCCGCGACGATGCGTCGGCCGATCCGCCGGGGCTCGCGCTGTGGATCGCGCTCGACAACGTGCGCAAGGGCGCGGCGCTCACCGCGGTACAGATCGCCGAGGTCCTGGCGCGCGATCACCTCTGACGTGCAGCTCCGGCTCACCGTCGAGTACGAGGGAACGGCATACCACGGCTGGCAGGTCCAGGCCGGCGGACCCACGGTGCAGGAGGTGCTGGAGCGGGCGCTCTCGACGGTGCTCCGCGAGCCCGTGCGGGTGCGCGGCGCCGGGCGGACGGACGCCGGCGTGCACGCGTGCGGCCAGGTCGCGGCCGTCCGCGTGAGCCGCATCCCGCCCGATCTCGAGCGCCTCCGGTTGAGCCTGAATGCGCTCACCCCCGACGACATCGCGATCCGTGACGTCGCGCTCGCCGACGACACTTTCGATCCCCGCCGCGACGCGCGCAGTCGCCTCTACGAGTACCGCATCTGGAACGGGCCCGTGCCGTCACCCTTCTGGCGCCGCCAGGCCTGGCACGTGCCGCTGGCGCTCGACGTGGCGGCGATGGCGGCCGGCGCAGCGACGCTCGAAGGGGAGCACGACTTCGCCGCGTTTCGCGGCGCCGACGCGGCGCCGCAGCGGTCGACCGTCCGTCGCGTGCTCGAGAGCGCGCTCCGCGCCGAGGGGCCGCTCCTCGTGTACCGGGTCGAGGCGACGGGGTTCCTCAAGCACATGGTCCGGAACGTCATCGGCACGCTCGTCCCGATCGGCCGGGGCGAGCGGCCGCCATCGTCCATGCGCGCGGTGCTCGAGAGCCGCGACCGCACGCAGGCGGGACCGACGGCGCCGCCGCACGGCCTCGTGCTCGTCGCCGTCCGCTACTGAGGCTTCGTCTCGCGGCGCGCGCGCCAGCCGCGGAGGCGCTCTGCGATCTCGCGCTCTCGCCCGCGGTCCGTCGGCTCGTAGTAGCGCCGCCCGGCGAGCCGCTCCGGCAAATAGTCCTGCTCGACGACCGCATCGGCGTAGTCGTGCGGGTAGCGGTACTCGGCGCCGTAGCCGAGGCCCTTCATGAGCGGCGTCGGCGCGTTCCGCAGATGGAGCGGGACGGGTAGGGCGCCGCTCGCGCGCACGTCTTCCGAGGCGCCGAGCATCGCGCGATACGCGGCGTTCGACTTGGGGCAGGTGGCGAGGAACGTCGCGGCCTGTGCGAGCGGGATGCGTCCCTCCGGCAGCCCGACGAAATGCACCGCGTCCTTGGCCGCGACCGCCACCTGGAGCGCCTGCGGCTCGGCGTTGCCGACGTCCTCGGCGGCGAAGATCACCATGCGGCGTGCGACGAAGAGCGGGTCCTCGCCCGCCTCGAGCATGCGCATCATCCAGTAGACGGCGGCGTCGGGATCGCTGCCGCGGAGGCTTTTGATGAACGCCGAGATGACGTTGTAGTGCTCCTCGCCCGCCTTGTCGCGAGGAAGCCCCGCGCCTCGGCGTCGAGCACGAGCTTCTGACGGCCGAGGCCGTGCTCGACGTCGGCGAGGGCGCGGTCGATCACGGCACCCACCTCCGCATCGCCGAGCGGCTCGAGCGTCAGCACGCGCGTCCGCGAAAGGAGCGGCGCGATCACCTCGAACGACGGGTTCTCCGTGGTGGCGCCGATCAGCGTGATCGTTCCCGCCTCCACGTGCGGCAGGAACGCGTCCTGCTGCGCTTTGTTGAAACGGTGGATCTCGTCGACGAAGAGCACCGTCGGCTGTTCCGATCGCTCGAGCGCGACCTCCGCTTCGTCGATGATCTGCCGGAGCTCCTTGACACCCTGGAGGACGGCGGAGAACGACACCGCCGGCGCGCCCGACGCGGAGGCGAGCAGATGGGCGAGCGTCGTCTTCCCACTGCCGGGCGGGCCCCAGAGGATCAGCGACTCGACGCGGCCGCTCTCGATCATGTCGCGGAGCACGTGGCCGCGGCCGAGCAGATGCTCCTGGCCGACGAACTCGTCGATGGTCCGCGGCCGCATGCGCTCGGCGAGCGGTGCATGCGCCGCCGTCGCCTTCTTCGCCGACGCGCCGTGGAACAATTCCGACTGCCGTGGCATCTTTTCCTAGGTATCACAGCGCGGAATCCCTGGCATCGCTGGGATCGCCATGGTAGGACGTCGCGGCGGGGTGGTGGTCGGGGGTGATGGCGCGGATCCGGACGGTCGGATTGGTCGTGAAGCGCGACCGTCCCCGTGCCGCGCGTCTCGCGCGGCGCATGATCGTGCGGCTCCGCCGCCGCGGCCTGAAGGTCCTGCTCGACGCCGAGGGCGGACTCGACGGCGCGCCGGTGCTCGACAAGGACCGTCTCGCACGCGAGGCGGATCTGATCGTCGTCCTCGGCGGCGACGGGACGCTGCTCTCGATCGCGCGGCGGGCCGGCGCGCGCGTGCCGATCCTCGGCGTGAACCTCGGCGAGCTCGGCTTCCTCACGGAGGTCGTCGAGGCCGAGGCCATGCCGATGCTCGCGCGCGTCCTCGCCGGACGCTACGAGCTCGACCGGCGGCTGACGCTCGCGGCGACGCTCGAGCGTTCCGCGCGCCGGCTCGGCGCCTTCCGCGCGCTGAACGACGTCGTCGTCACCAACGGCGCGCACGCCCGCATCATCGAATTCACGGTCGCGGTCGACGGGCTGCCGCTCACGACGTATCGCGCCGACGGCATCATCGTCGCCACGCCGACCGGCTCGACGGGCTACTCGCTGTCGGCCGGCGGGCCGATCGTCGAGCCCACGGCCGAGGTGCTGCTGCTCTCCCCGATCTCCCCCCACACGCTGACGAACCGTCCCGTGGTGCTCCGCCCCCGGGCGCTGGTCACGATCACGATCGCGCGGCGCGAGCACGACGCGATGCTCACCATCGACGGGCAGGAGGCCCGGCGGCTCGCCGGCGGCGACGTCGTCACCGTACGGCGCGGCCGGTCGCCGGTGTCGCTCGTCCGCTCGCCCGACCGCACCTACTACGACGTGCTGCGCTCGAAGCTCGGCTGGGGCGGCCGATGAGAGGGACGACATGCTGCGGACGCTGAAGGTCCGCGACCTGGCGATCATCGACGAGCTCGAGCTCGTGCTCGAGCCCGGGCTGAACGTCATCACCGGCGAGACGGGCGCCGGGAAGTCGATCCTGCTCCAGGCGCTCGACGTCGCGCTCGGCGGGCGCCCCGACGCCGACCTCGTCCGCACCGGGGCCGAGGAGGCCGTCGTCGAAGCGCTCTTCACGGGCGTCGCGCCGCCGGCGTTGGCGGTGCTCGCGGCGGCCGGCATCGCGGCCGACAGCGAGGTCGTCATTCGCCGCGTCATCGCCGCCGGCGGACGGACGCGCGCCTATGTCAACGAGGCGCTCGGCTCCCTCGCGCTGCTCCACGACCTCGCGCCGCACCTGCTCCGCGCCTACGGGCAGGAGGAGCATCACGCGCTCCGGCGCGTCGAGAGCCACGCGGAGCTGCTCGACGCGATCGGCGGCCTCGACGGAACGGTCGACGAGATGCGGCGCCGGCACGCCCGGCTCGAGGCTGCGACGCAGGCGCTCGCCCAGCGTCGCGCGGCGGAGCGGACTGCCGCGGAGCGCCTGGAGCTGCTCCGCTTCCAGGCGAGCGAGCTCCGCGGCGCCAACCTCGTCGCCGGCGAGGAGGAGGCGCTCGGCGTCGAGCGGAGCCGGCTCGCGCATGCGGAGCGGCTTGCCGTGCTCGTTGGCGGCGCCGAGGCCGCCGTGTACTCCGCGGACGCGTCGGCCGTGGCGACGCTCGGGCGCGCCCTCGGCGCGCTCGGCGAAGGGGAGCGGCTGGACAGCGGTCTCGAGCCGACGCGCCGGCTCCTCGAATCGGCGCTCGCGGAGGTGGAGGAAGCGGGCGCCGCCCTGGGCCGCTACCTCGGCAGCCTTGCACCCGATCCGGCACGCCTGGAGACCGTCGAGCAGCGCCTCGGCGAGCTCGCGCGGCTCCGCCGGAAGTACAGCAGCACGCTCGACGACCTGATCCGGCGCCGCGACGAGATCGTTGCGGACGTCGAGCGCGCCGAGGGCGGAGGAGACGAGGTGGCGGCGCTCGAGGCGGCGGCCGAGAACGCCCGCCGCACGGCCGCCGACTGGGCGGGCCGCCTCTCGGTCGAGCGCCGACGGGTCGCGCGTGAGCTCGAACGCGACCTCGGGCGCGAGCTCGCCACGATTGCGCTGGAGGATGCCCGCTTCGCCGTCCGTTTCGGCGAAGGCCGGACCCTCGGGCCCGAAGGCTGGGACGAGATCGAGTTCTTCCTCTCCGCCAATCCGGGCGAGGAGCCACGCTCGCTCGCCCGCGTGGCGTCGGGCGGCGAGCTGTCGCGCATCATGCTCGCGTTGAAGACTCTCGCCGCCGCCGAGGAGCACGGGGCGACGCTCATCTTCGACGAGGTCGACGCCGGGATCGGCGGCGCCGTCGCCGAGGCGGTCGGGCGGAAGCTCGCGCAGCTCGGCCGGACGCGGCAGGTGCTGTGCATCACCCATCTGCCGCTCATCGCGGCCTTCGCCGAGCATCACATCGCGGTGACGAAGCGTGTCCACGGCGGCCGCACGACATCCAGCGCGCGCCCGCTCTCGACGACCGAGCGGGTCGCCGAGCTGGCCCGCATGCTCGGCGGTGCGCGCCTCACGCGGGAGACGCGCGAGCACGCCGAGCATCTCCTGCAGCAGGCGAGGCCGCGCAGGCCCCGCCGCGACGCCATTCGAGAGTGAAGGAGGTGGTCATGCCCGAGGTCCGCGCCGCGCTCCGTGAATCCCGACGCGTCCCGCTGCTCGCGGGTGTCGCCGTGCTGCTCGGCGTGGAGGTCGTCTGGTCGACCGTCGCGCACGTGCGGGGGACGGCACGAGAGGTCCGCGGGCTGCGCGCACGCCTCGTCACCAATGGGGCGCACGTGGATCGCGAACGGCGGCAAAACGCCGAGCTCATCGCCGCGGCGGATCGGCTCGTCCGCGCCGCCGCCGTGCTGCACGACCGCGCGACCGAGGCCCGCCGTGCCGTCCACATGGAGGAGAGCACAGAGACCGTCGTCGAGCCCACCGCACGAGTGGCGCTGAGAGGTGCCCCGTTCATGTCCGACCACGCGGCGCGCGCCCTCGGTGACGTCGCATGGGTGGAAAGCCAGCTCGCCACTGCCGCCGACTCGCTGGCCGTCGTCACCGCACTGCTGAAGCAGCGATCGGAGGACGCCTGAGCGCCGCCGTCAGTCTGGCCGGTGCATGGGGTCGTCACCTCCACCTTCGGCGTCCGTGATTCGCCCTACGGCGACGGGCGCGAGATGCATCCCGGCATCGACATCCAGGCGCCGTTCGGCGAGCCCGTGGCCGCGGGCGGCGCCGGCGAGGTGATCTACGCCGGCCGCGACGCGGGCTACGGCCGGCTGGTCGTCGTCGATCACGGCGGCGACCTCGAGACGCTCTACGGGCACCTCTCGAGGATCGCCGTCCGCGAGGGCCAGCGTGTCAGCCGTGGCCAGGAGCTCGGCGCGGTCGGCGCGTCGGGACGCGCGACCGGCGCGCATCTTCACTACGAGGTACGGCAGAACGACGAGCCGGTGAACCCGCGTCGCTACCTCGTGGATTGACCGTCGTGTTTGACCCTCTTTGGGACGCGCGGTATAGGGCACTTTCCCGCCACGTCGTCCCGTCCCGCCTTGTGGGGCCGTAGCTCAGTTGGGAGAGCGCTTGAATGGCATTCAAGAGGTCGAGGGTTCGACTCCCTTCGGCTCCACTCTGCCATTCCGCATAGTTAGCACTCGCTCAACTCATCCGAGGTCGTCGGGGGCCGATCGCAGACTCCTAGCCGCGACCGCCGGATCGCCTCGATCGGGTTGCGTCCCGTCAAGTGGTGGAAATTGACCAGCGCGCTCTTCCCGTTGTTGCATGTGGTTGGGATCGGTCACAGTCGAAGAGCCGCATCGCTCCGTAGGTAGGTCACTCCCCCCGCGTTGCGTGGCTGTAGCGGGCTCTGCGTGCGTCGCGTTCGCTCATGCGACCGCCGCGATGAGATCCTGCTGGAACTCGCCGGTGATCGGCTGCAAGAGCCACCGCCCACTCGTCGTCCTGCTCGGTGAGGATCGCGCCGACGAGCCGCAACAGCGCACCACGCGTAGATCGCGCGTTGAATCGCCTCCGTGTCGTCGGCAACACCATCCCCGGCGGCGCCGAAATCGCGCACGTCGACGGCGACTGCGGGGCCCGCGGGACGCCCTCGGCGATGCGACGAGCCGCGCCGTCCGGTGGCTGCGCGACGAGGCCGGTCAGGCTGGCACGCGAGCGGTGCGGACGCTACGGTAGGCTCTGGAGATTCGGGCGCGGTCCGACACCTCGCTCCCATGCCGGTCATCTTTCCCGCCTCTCCCGTCGTCTAGACGTGGTGTGACTTCGGAATGGCGACCGCCGACGAAACCGCCCGGACGCCCGAGCGGGCCGCGGAGACGGCAAACCTCGTGCGCGCCGCCCGCGCGGGGGATCGGGAGGCCTTCGGGCGCCTCGTCGAGCTTCACCAGCGGGCGGTCACCCGGCTGGCGTACCGCATTTTGGGCGAGCGAGACGATGCCGACGGTGCCGCACAGGACGCTTTCGTCAAGGCGTGGCGAAGCTTGGGGAGGTTCCGGGAGGAATGCCCGTTCGATGCCTGGCTCTCCCGCATCGTCGTCAACCAATGTCGCGACCGGCTCAAGCGAGCACGGCGAAGAGTGATGGAAACGCCCCTCGATCTCGACGTAGCGGCCCCGAGCGGTGGGGTCGCGAATCCGCTCGACGAGGCGGTCGACTTCGCAGCGGACCCGGAGGCGCGATGCGTCGGCCGCGAGATCGGCCGGAAGATCGCCGAGCAGGTCGGGACCCTGCCCGACATGCAGCGCGATGTCTTCGCGCTCCGCTACTACGAGGATCGGCCTCTCGCCGAGATCGCCGCGCTTTTCCGCGTCAGTATCGGGACGGTGAAGATCCATCTCTTCCGGGCAACCCGCCGCATCCGGAAGGCAGTGGAGATCCTCTATGGAACACGGCTTCCCCTCCCCTGAGCATCCAAACGACGCCGATCTCCTCGAGGCGCTCCTCCGCGGGGAGCCGGACCCGCACCTCCTCCGCTGCCTCCTCTGTGCGCAGCGCGCCGACGCCATCGCGCGGAACATCGATCCCCTCCGCACCGAGTCGGCACGGGAGCCGTTCGACGCTGCGTTCTATCGTCGCCAGTCGGCCGCCATCCAGGCCCGCCTTGGCGTCGGGGAAGGGGCCCCGCGGTCCCTCCGTGCGCTCTTCCTCGCGCCACGGCCCAGGGTGGCCTGGGCCGCAGCCGCCGTCGCGGCCGTCCTGGCGGTCGCGGTCGGACTGCGCGGGCCCAGGCTCGTGGGCCCTCCGGCGTCCCAGCGAGCGCGTCCCGTGGCGGACATCGCGGACCACGCCCGGCGCGCACAGGACCGGGCCGACGATCGGCTGCTGCGCCAGATCGACGACATGCTCGACGAGGATCCGTACGACGTCGAGCTGGGCGACGGCTGAGGAGAAGAGCGGATGAGGCTCGGAATGGCGTGCGTGCTCGCACTCGCCGCCGCCTTGGCGGCGCCGGGAGCCTCGGCGCTAGGGGACGAGCGCGGGCCCGGCGGGGGCGGGACGCACCACGCGAAGTTCTGGAGGCGGGACAAGATCCGCCACCAGCTCCGCCTCACCGATGACGAGATCGACAAGCTCGAGGACATCCTGGCCAGGAACCGTCAGCGGCTCGAGGACATGAAGGCCGACGTCAAGAAGAAGCACGCCACGCTCGACGCGCTGCTCACCGACGACCGGACCGACGAGGCGACGATTCTGGGGCAGGTGGATCTGATCGAGCACGCCCGCGCCAAGCTCGGGAAAGCGCGCGTCACGATGCTGCTCGAGATGCGCGGGGTGCTCACCCCGGAGCAGCGACGGCAGCTGGCGCAGCTCCGCACCAAGGACAAGCGGAAGGCCGGCACCGATCCCGCCAGTTCGGACGAGAAGGAGGGGGACTAGGATGGTGGAGACTCGGAAGCCAAGGCTACGAGCGGAGGTGGGCGCTGAGAGGGAGGAGCGCTTCTCGGCCTGGACCGATGTCGTGCGGGCCTCCGTGGAAGCCGTCGAACGGCTCGCCGACGAGGCCCGCGAGAAGGAGCGAATGCTGCGGGGCCTACTCCGCGGGCCGGCCCCCGACGCGGCGGCGATCGGGGCGCTGGTGATCGAGCTCGACGCCTGCTGCAAGAAAATCGAGCGGATCCAAAGAACTACGCGGGCGAGCTTCCGACGAACCAGACCGTCGTCCCCTCCCGTCTCGCTCGTGGAGCGGTCGACGGCCGCGTCTTAGCGGTGCGTGGGGCATTTCACGCAGCAACCACTCAATGACCGCAGATACTGCGACCCGCAGCCAATCACCTCATGCCTGCTGCTAGAATACCGCACTTGCGATGCCGCTAAGGTACTTCCTAACCTCCCCGTAGCCTGTTATTCACATTCTGTCGTAGGGCGGTCGGGACGGACCGGTTAGCCCCCTGGGATGGAACCCGTCACGGCACAATGCCGCGATGGCGCAAGAGAGCATACAGATCACGCGAAGCAGCCCGCCGCTCGCCGCTGTCGAGATGGCGGTGCAGCCGTCCCGGGCGATCGGTCCCAAAATTCTTCTTTACTCCCACGATACCTTCGGACTCGGGAACATCCACCGTACGCTGCTCATCGCGGAGGCGCTCACCGAGGCGCTTCCGGATGCCGCGGTCCTCATCGTCACGGGCTCCCCCGTCATCCACGCGCTGTGCATCCCTGACGGGATGGACTACGTGAAGCTGCCGTGCCTCGACCGCATCGCCGCGGAGCACTATCAGCCTCGTTTTCTATCGTTCTGGTCCGACGACGTGAAGCGCATGCGCCGCGACATCCTGCGTAAAGCGGCGCTCGGATTCGCGCCCGACCTGGTGATCGTCGACAAGCGAGCCGCCGGGGTGGACGGCGAGCTGCTGGGGACCCTGGCGGCGCTCAGAAGGCTGCGGCGGCCGCCGCGCATCGTGCTCGGGCTGCGCGACATCCTGGACGAGCCGGTGCGGACTCGCCGCGCGCTGGCGAAGACCCACGCGTTCGCGACCATCGAACGCTATTACGACGAGGTGTGGGTCTATGGCACACCCCTGGTCTTCGACACCGTCCGCGAGTACCGCTTCCCCGAGGCCGTCGCCCGCAAGACGGTCTTCTGCGGCTATCTCCGCACCCGTACCGAGGTGAGCCCGTCCGACGGCGGCGCGCCCCGCGTGCTCGTGACAACGGGCGGAGGCGGGGACGGCAGCGACGTCGTCGAGGCCTATCTCGAGGGACTGCTCGGACTGCCTCGGCGCTTCGCGCTCCGCACGACCATCGTCTTCGGCCCGCAGATGCCGGCGAGCCGGCGCACGCACATTCTCGAGCGCTTCGGCTGCATCCCGGACGTCGCCTTCTTCGATTTCGAGCCCGATCTCGCGCGCCGCTACGCCGGGGCCGACGTCGTCGTCTCGATGGCCGGATACAGCACGGTGTGCGAGCTCCTCTCCGCCGGGCACCGCGCCGTCCTCGTCCCCCGCGCCGAGCCGGTGCGTGAGCAGCTCATCCGTGCCAGGCGCTTCGCGGAGCTCGGATACTTCGACCTCGTCGAGCCGGGCGAGCTGATGCCCGACCGGCTGATCTCCCAGGTGCTGTCCGCGCTCCATCGCGACCCGGCGCCGCTCGCGCCGGCCGACCTCGGGGGGCTCGTGCGCGTCGTCGAGCGCGTACGGGTGCTGTTGGATGGAGAGGCGTGATGCGCGGTGGCATTGCGGTCGTCACCAGCGGCTTCCCGCGCCGGTCGGAGACCTTTCTGCTGAACGAGCTGCTCGCGCTCGATGCGCGCGGCGCCCTCGCCGCCGTCTTCGCGACCAAGCCGGGTGACGGCGGGCCCCTCCACCCCGGGTGCAGGCGTCTCCTCCGCCGGGTAGAGGTGCTGCCCGGCGGGAGTCCGAGCGCGCAGGCGGCGAGCCTCCTCGAGCGCCTCGGTGCCCGGCGCGTGGCAGGCGTCCACGGCTACTTTGCGCACCGCCCCGCGGCGGTGGCGGCGCACGCCGCGCGGCGGCTGGGGGTGCCCTTTGGCTTCAGCGTGCACGCACGTGACGCCCGGAAGGTTGCGCCGCCGGTGCTTGCCGCACGAGCGCGGCGGGCAGCCTGCGTCATTGCGTGCAACCGCGACGTCGCCGCCGAGCTGGCGCGGGTGGGCGCGCCATCCCGCCTCCTGCCGCACGGAGTCGACACGCATCGCTTCCGGCCGCGTCCGGAGCCGCGCGGGGTCCCGCTCCGCCTGCTGGCCGTGGGCCGCCTGGTCGAGAAGAAGGGCTTCGAGACTCTGATCGAGGCGGCCGCGCGGCTCACGATTCCCTTTCAGCTGCGGATCGTCGGCGAGGGACCCCGGCGCGCGCGCCTCGCCCGCGCGATCGCGGCGGCCGGCCTCGCCGAGCGCGTCACGCTCGCCGGGCCGAGTACCCACGCGGATCTCCCGACGGAGTACGCGCGGGCACACGTCGTCGTGGTGCCGTCCGTCCCCGACCGAATCGGCGACCGCGACGGGT
Organism: Deltaproteobacteria bacterium; assembly: GCA_005879585.1. Lineage (GTDB taxonomy): Bacteria > Desulfobacterota > Binatia > DP-6 > DP-6 > DP-3. The sequence goes on from VBKG01000167.1 coordinate 16,241, forward strand.
TGCCGAACGTCGTGCTCGAGGCGCTGGCCAGCGGTCGCGTGGTGGTGGCGAGCGACGTCGGCGACGTGGCGAGCGCCGTCCTGCCGGGCCGCACCGGCGTCCTCGTGCCACCCGGCGATGCGCAGGCGCTCGCCGGTGCGCTCGAGTTGCTCGCCCGGCGGCCGGACTGGTGGGAGCGGCTCGGCCGGCAGGGGCGCGTCCACGTCGAGGGACGCTTCGAGCTCGCACGCTGCACCGAGCGTCTCGGCAGAGTTCTCGAGCGCGTGTATGCCTGATCAGGCGGCCGGCTCGATAGCCTACCTGCTGACCGGTTTCCCGCGCCTGTCGGAGACGTTCATCGCGAGCGAGATCCACCGGCTCGAGCAACGGGGCCTCCGCCTGCGACTCTTCGTCCTCAAGCTCGACGACACGCGCGCGCCCCACCCGGTCGTCGCGCGCATCGCCGCGCGCCCCGATTACCTTCCGCGCACGGCCTCGTTCACGCACACCCCGTTCCTGCGCTGGCTCGCACGCTCGCTGCCGACGTTCCTGCCTGGGATGGTCCGCATCGCGTGGTGGAGGCCGCGGGGTTTTGCGCACGCGATCGTCGCGACCGTCGACCAGGCGTGGCGCGCCCGACGCGACGGCTCATGGCCCCCGAGGGTCGTCAAGGAGTTTCTCCAGGCGACCGCGCTCGCCGACCGCTTGCGGCGCGCCCCCGACGTCCGTCACCTGCACGCGCACTTCTGCCACGGGACGGCGACGGTGGCCTGGCTGGCCTCCATGATCAGCGGCATCCCCTTCTCGTTCACGGCGCACGCGCGCGACCTCTACCAGGCGTCGCTCAATCCCGGCGGTCTTCTCCGCCGCAAGATCGGCGCCGCGCGCTTCGCCGTGACCTGCACCGAGGCGAACCGACGGCACCTGGCGGGGATCGCCGACGGCGTCCCCGTGCACTGCGTGTACCATGGGCTGAACGCCGATCTCGCGCGGCTGCTGGCCGCGGCACCGAGCGGTCCCACCCCGACCGGCCCGCCGATCCGTGCGCTCGGCGTTGGCCGGGTGGTACCGAAGAAGGGCTTCGACGTCCTCGTCGAGGCGTGCGCGCTCGTCCGCGCGCAGGGCGTCGCCGTCGAGGCGACCATCGTTGGAGACGACGGCGCGCACGGCGCGGAGGTCCGGCGGCGGATCGGCGCGCGCGGCCTCGCGGACGCCGTGCGGCTGGTGGGGCCGCTCGGGCAAGCGGCACTGCTCGACGAATACCTTCGCGCGACGGTCTTCTGCCTGCCCTGCCGGGTGGCCGAGGACGGCGACCGCGACGGCATTCCGAACGTGCTCGTCGAGGCAATGGCGTGCGGCCTGCCGGTGGTCACCACCGCGGTCTCCGGCATCCCCGAGCTGGTCGTGGACGGCGTCAACGGGATCCTCGTACCGCCTGAAGATCCCCCGGCGTTCGCCGACGCGATGGTGCGGTTGCACCGCGATCCCGACCTCGCGCGGCGTCTCGGCCGGGAGGCGGAGGCGGCCATACGCGAGCGGTTCGACGGCGAGCGGCTGGCAACGCGCCTCGCCCTGCTGTTCCGGCCGGCGGTGGCGGCATGAAGCGGGGGGTCGCGTCGCGGCTGAGCCGCGCCTTCCGCGGGGATCTGTGGACGCACCGCTGGGCGCTCGTGCTGTCGACGGTCCTCGAGATCGTCGCCGCCGGGGCGGCCATCCTCACCCCGTGGCCGCTGAAGCTGCTGATCGACAGCGCCATCGCCCACAAGCCGCTTCCTCCGCTCCTGCGGGCGCTCGATCCCGGGCTCTCTCCGGAAGCGCTCGTGCTCCCGCTCGCTGCGGGGTACGTGCTCATCACCGCGATCGGCGCGGCGGCGATCGCCTGGCAGAAGATCATCGACGCGCGGGTGGGCGAGCAGGTCAACCTCGAGCTGCGGGATCGCGTGCTCATGCACCTGCAGGCGCTGCCGCCCACCATCCGCGGGACGCACCGCAGCGGCGAGCTCGTGCTGCGGCTGGTCGACGACGTGAAGGTCTTCGTCCGCCTGCAGATGAGGACCGCCCCGCTCATCTTCCGCTACGCGACGACGGCAACGCTGACGCTCGCGGTGATGTTCTGGATCGAGCCCCGGCTCGGCCTGGTCGGCCTGGTGATCATCCCGGCTCTCATCGCGGTGGCGCTCTGGAACGGCCGCCAGCTGCACGAGGCGTCGCGCGAAAAGCGGCATCACGAGGGCGAGGTCGCGGGGCTGGCGCAGGAGATCGTGCGCGGCCTGCCCACCGTGCAGGTGCTGGGGGCCGAGGAGCACGCCCGCGAGCGCTTCGGCGCCACCAACGCCCGCAGCCTCGAAGCCGGCATGCAAGAGACCCGTCTCGAGGTCGGCATGGAGCGCTCGCTGAACATCGCCAAGGGCTTTGCCGTTGCCGTCGTGATCAGCGGCGGCGCGCTCCTCGTGCTGCGCGGGAGCTTGACCGTCGGCGTCCTCACGGTCTTCGCGAGCTACATCTCCAACCTCCTGAAGCCGGTCGAGAAGATCAACGACCTCGCGTCGGCGGTGAGCAAGGGGCTCGCCGCCGGTGAGCGGCTCCTGGCGCTCCTCGAGCACGCACCCGAGGTGCGCGACGTGCCCGCCGCCGTTCACATCGGCCGCGCGCGGGGCGCCCTCGAGCTCGAGGACGTCCACTTCGCCTACCCGGGCTCCGACGGGCGCGGCGCGGCCGTGCTGCGTGGGGCGACGCTCCGCCTCGAACCCGGCAGCTTCACGGTGCTGCTCGGCAAGAGCGGTGCCGGCAAGAGCACGATCGTGAGCCTGCTCCTCCGCCTGTTCGACCCGAGCGCGGGCACGGTTCGCCTGGATGGCAGGCCCATCACCGGGATCTCCCTGCGCTCGCTGCGCGCACAGTTCGCGGTGATGATCCAGGATACGCACCTGTTCGCCGGCACCGTGCGCGAGGCGCTCACGCCGCCGGGAGCGGAGATGGCGGACGAACGGCTGTGGGAGGCGCTCGGCCGCGTCGGCCTGGACGGCTTCTTCCGCGGCCTCACCGCGGGCCTCGACACGCCGCTCGGCGAGGACGGCGTCGACCTGTCCGGCGGTCAGCGGCGCCGCGTGGCGCTGGCGCGGGCCTTCCTGCTTGACCGTCCGATCCTCGTGCTCGACGAGCCCCTCGAGGGGGTCGACACCGCGAACGAAGCGCTCATCGTCGAGGCCTTGAAGCGCATCCGGGACCGCCGGACGTGCCTCGTCATCACGCACCGCCCGTCGCTGCTCGACTGCGCCGACGCGGTCTACCGCCTCGAGGGCGGGCGCATCGTCGACGGCATGTCGATCGTGCGGGGGCGCGGGAGCGCGGCAGGAGCCGGGCAATGAGCGCGCCTCCGCAGCCGCGGCCGGTCTTCTGCATCGTCGCCGACCAGCATCGGGACCGTGGGGTGGCGGAGGCGGCGTGCGCCGGACGGTTCACGCACAACGGCGTCACCCTCGAGCTCGGGCTCGAGCCCGACTGGCTCTCGGCAGGGCTCGTCGAGGACAGGGAGTGGGCAATCGAGTGGAGCAAGTTCTACTATGGCCTCGACCTCGCGCACGCCTTCGCCGAGACGGCGGAGCCGCGATTCC
>VBKG01000168.1 GCA_005879585.1 Deltaproteobacteria bacterium
CCGGACCTCGACCCCGACGGCACGCTCCTCGACTTCGCCGTCACGGCCCTGTCGGAGAACCTGCTGACCGACGTCCTGCCGGACGGCGTCCACCGGGAGCGCTCGACGCACTATCACATGATCACGCTCCGGACGTTCGTCGGCGTCCGGGAGAACGCCCGGCGCTTCGGGGTCACGCTGCCCGACGGCTACGACGAACGGCTGGCGCGGGCCTGCGAGTTCGCGCTCCACTGCCACCGGCCCGACGGCGGCATCCCGGCCCTCTCGGACGCGGACGGCGGCTCGTACCTGGGCCTCCTGGAGCGTGCGGGAGGTCTGCTCGGCCGTCCCGACTTCCTGTGGGCGTCGACGGCAGGCGGCCGCGGCGCGCCGCCCGAGGAATGCGGCCCGAGCTTCCCGCTCGGCGGCTACTTCATGCAGCGCAGCGGCTGGGGGGCCAATGGCACGCCGTTCCGCGACGAGCGGTTTCTCATCTTCGACTGCGGGCCGCTCGGCGACGGCTCGCACGGCCACTACGACCTCCTGAACGTCGAGATCGCCGCCGGCGGCCGGCCGCTCGTCGTCGACCCGGGCCGCTACAGCTACTCGGAGGCCACCCCGAACTGGCGCCGCTGGTTCAGGGGCACCGCCGCCCACAACACCGTCTGCGTCGACGGGCTCGACCAGACCCCCTACGCTCGCGGCAAACCCAACGACGCCGTCGCACAGGCCACGTTCCTCGGCCGTCACCGGGCGCCCGGGCTGGACGTCCTGCACGGCGAGGTCCGGAGCCCGTGCTACGAGGTGGTCCACTCCCGCCGCGTCGTCTTCGTCGCCGGGGAGTACTGGCTCCTCGAAGACCGCCTGCGCGGCGATCGACCGCACCGCTACGACACCCGCTTCCACCTCGCGGCCGACGCCTGGCACCGAACGCAGGTGGCGGTCGGGGCGGCGAACGCCGTGGTTCGCGCGCCCGGCGTGACGCTCGTCGTCGCTCCCGCACGGACGCCGCGACTCGAACCGGGGTGGGTGGCCGAGTCCTACGGCGTCAAGCGCCCGGCGCCGGTCGTCTCCGTCGCCGTCGACGGGATGGCGGAGGTGACGTTCACGACGCTCGTCGTGCCGCTCGCGTCCGATGGGATCCCGCCGACGCTCGCGGTGCACGCGAGCGACGACGCCACCGTCGTCGAGGTGCGCGGTACCGGGCGGGACGGCCGGGCGCGTGACTGGATCGCCTGGCGCCCTACCCTGGGACACCTCGAGCTCGGCCCGCTCCGGGTGCGAGCCGTGGCGGCGTGGCTGCGTCAGTCGGAGAGCGGCGCGATCGTGGCCTTCGGCGCCTGTGATACAGACGCCGTCGCCGGCGAGCCGATGGACTCCGCATGAGCGCGCTCCTCGCACCCGATGCGGCGCTGCCGAAGCGCGATTGGCTGCTCGACACCAAGGCCGTCGCGCGGTGGCTTGCCGGGACGCTCGGCGCCGACGGGCCGTTGCCGGTCGGTCCGTGCGAGCTCCTGCGCATCCATTACCGGTTCGGCAGGCGGCTGCGCGTGCTCTTCCGGCTCAGGACCGGGAGGGGGTGGGTGTGGGTCACCGGCCGCGCTTTTCCGGAGCGGCAAGCCGAGGCGGCTTTCCACGGTGCGGCAGCCGCCGCGACGGCGGCGTGCGGCCGGCTCCGGCGCGTGGTGCACGCGACCGACGCCGCGGCCGTGTTCTGGACGTTTCCGAACGACCGGAAGCTCGTTTCCCTGAAGACCCTCCTGCGCGAGGCGCTTGCCATCGCGCGCGAGCTGGGCGGTCCCCGCGGGCACGCCCGCATCCTCGCCTACAAGCCGGAGACGTCACTGGTGCTCGTGCTGCACGAGCTCTCCGGACGCGCCACCGCGTACGCGAAGGTCTACCAGGAGGGTCTCGGCGAATGGGCCCGCCGGATCCATGGTTCTCTGGCGCGGCAGCTCGGGCCCGACGACCCTCACCTGGCGCTTGCCGCTCCGGCGCAGCGCGCCGGGAGCGGACAGATTGTCGTGCTCGAGGCGGTCGACGGCCGGCGGATCATCGACCTCGCAGACGGGGAGGCGGTCACGGGCACGGCGCGGCTGGGCACCGCGCTCGCCACGTTCCACACGCTCGCGCCGCCGCCGGAGGTGCCGCGGTTCACACGTCACGAGCCGCCGCGCCTGGCCGATGCGGCGCGCCTCCTGGCGCGTGCGTGCCCGCGCGTCGGGCGCCAGGCCGAGGCGCTCGCCACCGAGCTCCTGCGCCGTTTCGAACCGTCCGCCGAGCCGCCCGTCTGCCTGCACGGCGACGTGCACGCGAAGAACGGCATCCTCGCCGGGAACCGGGCCGCGCTCGTCGACCTCGACAAGCTCTGTCTCGGAGAGCCGGCCGCCGACCTGGGGAGCTACCTCTCCCTGCTGCGCTACGAGCACCTGGTCGGCGGGCTTGGGGCGGCGACCGAGCGCGCCCGGGCCACGGCGTTCCTCACCGGCTACGCGCGGCGGCAACCGCTTCCCACGCCACGTGCGCTCCACTGGCACACCGCCGCCGCGCTCCTCGCCGAGCAGGCAACCCGGGCGGTGAGGCAGATCCGTCCCGCGGCCCTGGCCCGTCTCGACCTACTGCTGGGCGACGCCTCGCGTCTCCTCGCGGACAACGTCCGTGCGTGAGCCCGCCGTCCTCTTCTACTGCCAGCACGTCCTCGGCATGGGGCATCTGGTCCGTTCGCTCGCGCTCGCCCGCGCACTCGCCGACCGATTCCGCGTCGTCTTCCTGAACGGCGGTCCGGTGCCGCGCGGGCTGCCGCGGCCGGCCGGGATCGAGTTCGTCGACCTGCCGCCGCTCGGCTTCGACGCCACGGATCGGCTCGTCAGCCGCGACTCCCACCGGCCGCTCGAGGACGCGCAGCGCGAGCGGCGGGAGACGATCCTCCGTACCTTTCACCGCCTGCAGCCCCGCGCCGTCGTCGTCGAGCTCTTCCCCTTCGGGCGAAGGAAGTTCGCCGCGGAGCTCCTGCCGCTGTTCGAGGAGGCGCACGCCGGCGGGGCGCACCGCCCCCTCCTCCTCTCGAGCCTGCGCGATATCCTCACGACCGGACGCCGCGATCAGGCGCGGTGCGACGAGCACGCCTGCATGCTCGCGAACCGCTACCTGGACGCGATCCTGGTCCACGGCGACCCGCACTTCGCGCGCCTGGAAGAATCATTCGGTCTCGAGCGGGATCTCCGCGTTCCCGTGTTCTACACCGGCTTCGTGGTCGCCGACGCACCCCGGCGTCCGGACCCGCGCCGGAGGCGTCGCCTGATCGTATCGGCGGGAGGTGGGCTGGCCGGCGGGCCGCTCTTCCGCGCCGCCGTCGAGGCCCACGGGCCGCTCTGGCGGCGCGAGCGCCTGCGGACGACGGTGGTGGCCGGCCCGTTCCTTCCCGAGACCGACTGGCGGGCGCTCCGGCGGGCGGCGCGCGAGGTGGCGGGGCTCGAGCTGCGGCGGTCGGTCCCAGACCTCGGTCAGGAGCTCTGCGGCGCCGCGGCGTCGGTCAGCCAGTGCGGCTACAACACGGCGCTCGACATCGTGCGGGCGCGCGTACCCGCGCTGGTCGTACCGTGCAGCGAGCTGGGCAAGGACGAGCAGTGGGTCCGGGCCCGACGGCTCGAGCGGCTCGGGGTGGTGCGCGTGCTCGAACCCGAACGGCTCGACGGGCCGACGCTCGCCGCCGAGGTGCGCGCGTTGCTCGGCTTTCGGCCGTCGCCGCTCGCACTCGACCTCGGCGGGGCGCCGCGCACGGTCGCCCTCCTGGACGAGATGCTCGACGGTGCGCGTCGCGCGCGCGCGCCGGCCGACGAGGGGGTGGGCGAGTGCTCCGGAGGATCGGGCTGTTGACCTCGATTGCCGATCTCGCGAGCGTGCGCACCTTCCTGCGCCGGTGGTGCGATACCGAGGTCGCCCTCGACCGTCTGGAGGTGAGCCACCTGACGGTCGGCCCCGACGGGCCGCGGGCCGCCCTCTACGAGGGTCCGGGGCCGGGCGGGCAGGTGCTGCGTCTGGTCGCCCAGCGGGTGGAGTCCACGGAGGGCCGGCGGCTCGAGGCCGAGCTCAACCGAGACTGCCGCCGGTCCGGCGCGCCGGCAGCCGCGGGCTTCCTGCAGCCGGCGATCTACGCTCCCGAGCTCCACCTCCTCTTCCAGGTCTTCCCGGCCGACGGCCGGCTCGGCGCGCTCGCCCAGGCGGCGGACGGCAGCGCGATGGCGGCGGTGCTCGAGGCGGCACTCGCGGCGCGCACGGGCGGGGCGCGCCTGGCGGGCGTCGCCGTCCACGTCGTGCGCTACAAGCCGGCGCGGAAGTGTCTGTTTCGCTACGAGCTCACGTGGGCGGGCGGGGCGGCAGCGGGCCGGCCGGCGGTGGTGTACGCGAAGGTGGCGCGCCGGTCGAAGTTCGAGCGCACGCGGCACATCCTCGGGCGCATCTGCGCCGCCGCCGACGGCCTCGTCTTCGAGCTGCCCGAGCCCCTCGGCTTCGTGCCCGAGCTGTGCATGGAGCTCTTCTCCCCGGTGGCCGGCGTCCCGTTTTCCACTCTCGCCGCGGCCGACCACTTCCCCGCCCTCTGCCGTCGCGTGGCCGCCGCGCTGCACCAGCTTCACGCCCTGCCCATCGACATCGGCCGGGAACACGGCGCGGCAGCGAACGCCGCCCGCGTGGCTGCGGGTGCGGCCGAGTTCGCCGCGCTGCTGCCCGCCGAGCGGCCGCGAATCGCGGCGCTCGGCCGCGCGCTCCGCGCCCGCCTCGGCGCGCTGCCAGCGTCGCGGCCCGGGCTGATCCACGGCGACTTCCACGGCGACAACGTCGTCGTCGACGGCACCCGGCTCGGGCTGCTCGACCTCGAAGGCTGTGCGACCGGCGACCCCGCGGACGACGTCGGCTCGATGTGGGCTCAGCTCACATGGCTCGGCTGCAAGGCGGGGGCCTCCGCGTCGACGGCCGGGCGGGACGCCTTCCTCGCGGCGTACCTCGCGCGGGCCGATGGCGAGGCGGCGGTGCGCGTACCCGTCCACGCGGCCATGCACTGCTTCCTCTACGCCTACCAGTGCCTCCGCCACCCGCGCCGGCGCGGCCGCCACGAGCACGCCCGGGCGCTGCTGGCTGCCTGCGAAGCAACCCTCGCGGACGGGCGAGGGTGATGGACGGCCGCGACCCGCGGCCACCGGCCGACATGACGGGCTCGATCCCCGATGTCGCACGTGTGCGTGCCTTCCTGCGCCGGTGGTGCGACACCGAGGTCGCGGTCGACCGTCTCGAGGTGAGCCACCTGACGGTCGGCCCCGACGGGCCGCGCCGTGCCCTCTACGAGGGTCCGGGACCGGGCGGGCAGGTGCTGCGCCTGGTCGCCCAGCGGGTGGAGCCCGCCGAGGGCCGGCGGCTCGAGGCCGAGCTCAACCGGGATCACCGCCGGCCCGGCGGGCCGGCAACCCCCGGCTTCGCGCAGCCGGCGATCTACGCTCCCGAGCTCCACCTCCTCTTCCAGGCCTTCCCGGCGGACCGCCGGCTCGGCGCGCTCGCCCAGGCGGCGGACGGCGGCGCGATGGCGGCGGTGCTCGAGGCGGCGCTCGCGCCGCGCACGGGCGGGGCGCGCCTGGTGGGCGTCGCCGTCCACGTCGTGCGCTACAAGCCCGCGCGGAAGTGTCTGTTTCGCTACGAGCTCACGTGGGCCGGCGGGGCGGCACCGAGCCGGCCGGCGGTGGTGTACGCGAAGGTGGCGCGCCGGTCGAAGTTCGAGCGCACGCGGCACATCCTCGGGCGCCTCCGCGCCCACGCCGACAGCCTCGTCTTCGAGCTGCCCGAGCCCCTCGGCACCGTGCCCGAGCTGTGCATGGAGCTCTTCTCCCACCTGGCGGGGGTCCATTTCTCCACACTCGTCACGACCGACGCGTTCCCGCAGCTCTGCGAGCGGGTCGCCGCCGGCCTGCATCATTTTCACACCCTTCCCGTCGCCCTCGGGTGGGAATGGGACGTCGCGGCGAACGTTGCGCGTGTGAGCGACAGCGCCGCCGAGTTCGCCGCGCTGCTGCCCGCCGAGCGGCCGCGAATCGCGGCGCTCGGCCAGGATCTCCGGGCCCACCTCGGCGCGCTGCCTCCGCCGCCGCTCCGACTGATCCACGGCGACTTCCACGGCGGCAACATCCTCGTCGATGGCACCCGCATCGGGCTGGTGGATCTGGAGAGTTGTGCAATGGGGGACCCGGCGGACGACGTCGGATCGAACTGGGCGCAGCTCACGTGGCACACGCTCAAGGCGGGCGCCCGGACGCCGATTCCGAGCCTCGGTCGCCACGCATTTCTCGAGGCGTATCTCCGGCGCACCGACGCCGAGACCGCGGCGCGCGTCCCCACCTACGCCGCGATGCACTGCTTCCTCTTCGCCTATCAGTGCCGGCGGCATCCCCAGGACCCGGCGCGCTACGAGAATGCCGAGGCGATGCTCGCCGCCTGTGAGCAAGTTCTGGCGAAGGGCCTTCCCTGACGCGTCCCTGGCCAGAGCCCTGTCTCAGGCAGCCCGCAACAACGTTGGGTGATTTGCCCCACTTGATGGCGTATTGAGTCGAAAGCTGCGGGATCGGTTGCAGGCGGTAAAGATATTCCTTGACAACGTTGCGTGAATTGCGGTCGAACGACGGACGCCGATGGGTGAGCCCGCCGTTCTCTTCTACTGCCAGCATGTCCTCGGCATGGGTCACCTCGTGCGTTCGCTCGCGCTCGCCCGGGCGCTCGCCCGGCGATTCCGCGTCATCTTCCTGAACGGGGGTGCCGTGCCCCGCGGGCTGCCGCGGCCGGCGGGGATCGAGTTCGTCGACCTGCCGCCTCTCGGCTTCGACGACACGGGACGGCTCGTGAGCCGCGACTCCCGCCGGTCGGTCGAGCGTGCGCAGCGCGAGCGGCGCGAGACGATCCTCCGTACCTTTCACCGCGTGCAGCCGCACGCCGTCGTCGTCGAGCTCTTTCCCTTCGGGCGAAAGAAGTTCGCCGAGGAGCTGTTGCCGCTGTTCGAGGAAGTGCGTGCCCTGGGGGCGCAGCGCCCGCTCCTCGTCTCGAGCCTGCGCGACATCCTGGCGACCGGGCGTCGCGATCAGGCGCGGCACGACGACCGCGCCTGCATGCTCGCCAACCGCTACCTGGACGCGATTCTCGTCCACGCCGACCCCCGCTTCGCCCGCCTGGAGGAGTCGTTCCGCCCCGAGCAGGAGCTGCGCGTTCCCGTACACTACACGGGTTTCGTGATCACCGACACGCCGCGGCGTCGGAGCGCACGCCGCGCGCGTCACCTGATCGTATCGGCGGGAGGTGGTCTCGTCGGCGGGCCTCTCTTGCGCGCCGCCATCCAGGCGCATGCGCTGCTCTGGGAGCGCGAGCGGCTGCGAACGACGGTGGTCGCCGGCCCGTTCCTTCCCGCGACGGAGTGGCGCGCGCTCGGCCGGGCGGCACGCAAGCTCGCGGGACTCGAGCTCAGGCGCTCCGTCCCGGACCTCACCACGGAGCTCGCCGGCGCCACGGCGTCGGTCAGCCAGTGCGGCTACAACACGGCGCTCGAAATCGTGCGGGCGCGCCTGCCGGCGCTCGTCGTGCCGTTCAGCGAGGCGGGGAGGGACGAGCAGTGGGTCAGGGCCCGGCGGCTCGAACGGCTCGGGGCGGTGCGCGTGCTCGAGCCCGAGCGGCTCGACGGTCCGACGCTCGCGGCCGAGGTGCGCGCGCTGCTCCGCTTCCGGCCGCCGCCGGTCGCGCTCGACCTCGGCGGGGCGCGGCGCACGGTCGCGATCCTGGACGAGATGCTCGACGTGGCGGGACTCACGCCAGCGCCGACCGACGATCAAGTCGCATGAGCGGGTGGCTCGATCCGCTCCGTCGCGTCCTGGACGCGGCACCGGCGCGGCTGGCGTTCTTCTTCCGCGACGACGACGTGGGACGCGCCGACGAGCGGCTTCATCCGCTCCTCGATCTCTTCTCGCAGCACACGGTGCCGATCGACCTGGCCGTGATCCCGCAGGCGCTCGCGCCGGCGGTCGCCGACGCGCTGTGCACGCGCATCGCGCACGCCTCCACCCCGATCGGCGTCCACGTGCACGGCTTCGCCCACGTGAACCACGAGCCGGCAGGCCGCAAGTGCGAGTTCGGGCCCGCGCGCGACCCCGCCGCGCAGCGATGCGACCTCGAGCTGGGCCGCCGCCGCATCGCGGAGCTCCTGGGCGACGCCGTGGCGCCGTTCTTCACGCCACCCTGGAACCGCTGCACCGAGACGACGGGCCGGCTGCTGCGCGAGCTCGGCTTCCGCGTGCTGTCGCGCGACGCCGCCGAGCCGCCGTTCGGCATCCCGGGGCTGCTGGAGATGCCGGTCCGCGTCGACTGGCTCCGCCGGCCTTCGGGCGCCCCGCGCGACCTCTCGCTCGTCGCCGCACGGCTCGCAGGCGCGGCGCACGATCGGCCGGCCGGGATCATGCTCCATCACGAGCACATGGACACCGAGGAGCTCGAGCGTCTGGGCGAGCTCCTTGCGCTCCTCGGCGGTCATGCGCGCGCACGGTGTTGCACGATGGAGAGCCTGGCGGCCGAGGGGCGCGGCTGATGGAGCGCAGCCTGGGAATCGTCGGCGCCGGCACCATCTTCGAGCAGCATGCGCGCGCCTGTGCAGCGCTTGCCGGGCGGGTGCGGCTCGTCGCCGTCGCCGATGTCGATGAGGCCAAGCTCGAGGCCGCCAGGACGAAATACGACATCCGAGCGGCCCACGCCAACTACCGGCAGCTCATCCAGCGGGACGACGTCGATATCGTCGCGGTCTGCACGCCGCCGTGCGCGCACGAGGAGGTGGTCATCGGCGCGCTCGAGGCCGGCAAGTACGTGCTCTGCGAGAAGCCGCTGGCGCACACGCTGGCGGCCGCGGACCGCATCCTCGATGCCGCGCGGCGATTTCCGGGGCGGCTCTCGACCGTCTACCAGTTTCGCTGGCTGCCGGAGGTGCAGAGGACGGTCTGGCTGCGCGACGGGGGCCGTCTGGGACCTCTGCTCTTCGGCCGGTTCAGCCGCTACGCGCGGTACGAGAGACCCGCGAAGACGCCGAAGCCCGGCAGGACACCCAAGCCGAGGAGAGCCGACTGGTGGGGGCGCTGGGCGGTGGCGGGCGGCGGCGCCGCGATGACCCAGCTGATCCACGAGCTGGACCTGGTCTGCCACATCTTCGGGCCGGCCGCCGAGGTCTCGGCGGTCATCGATACGCTGAAGGAGCCCATCGAATCGGAGGACACCTGTGTCGCGACCATCCGGCTCGCGAGCGGGGCGATCGCCTGCTGCTATGCGACCGTCTCCGCTCACCGGACCGCCAACGGCTTCGACGTGTTCGGCCAGCTCGGCTCGGTCCACTATCCGTGGAACTTCGAGTGCATGGACCGCACGTGGCGCGAGGAGGCCCTGCGCGCCGTCCTGGGGGTGCACCCGCCGGCGCCCGAGCCGGAGGAGAGCGCGCACACGCCCTACCTGCGCGCCGTGCTCGACGCGATCGACGCGGGCCGGCCGTTGCCCGTCGGGCCGGACGAGGCGCGCGCGTCGCTCGAGCTGTGCGTGGCGCTCTATGCGTCCGCGCTGACGCACAATCCGATCAGGCTGCCGATCGAGCGTAGCAACCGCTACTACGAGGGAATCACGACGGCCGATTACGATGGCCGCCGGCGGGACACCGTCGCGGCCGCGGTGGGACACGAGACGTGACCACGGCGCAGCTCGCCATCGACGGGGGCACGCCCGCCGTCTCGCGCCGCTACCGCGAGCGCTGGCGGAGCGTCCACCTGCGCGACCTCGCGGCCATCGTCAGGTACGGCTACCGCGACGTCAACACGATCGCCAAGGGCGACGGCCCGATCGCCGAGTTCGAGCAGAAGTTCGCGGCGCTCACGCGGACGCGCCACGCGCTCGCGATGAACAGCGGCACGGCCGCGCTCCACAGCGCCTACTTCGCGGTGGGCGTGAAGCCGGGCACCGAGGTGATCGTACCCTCCTACACGTTCTTCGCCTCCGCCGCGCCGATCCTCCAGTGCGGCGGCACGCCGACGTTCTGCGACGTCGACGCCCGCACCCTCACCGCGGATCCCGACGACGTGGAGCGCCGCATCACGCCCCGCACCCGGGCGATCTGCGTCGTGCACATGTGGGGCAATCCGGCGCCGATGGACCGGCTCGCCGACATCGCGCGTCGGCACGGCGTGGCCTTGATCGAGGACTGCTCGCACGCGCACGGCGCCAGCTATCGCGGGCGCCCTGTCGGTTCGTGGGGAGACATCGGCTGCTTCAGCCTGCAGGGCGTGAAGGCCGTCAGCGGCGGCGAGGCGGGGATCGCCGTGACCAACGACCCGCTCCTCTTCGATCGGATGCTCGTGCTCGGGCACTACGGCCGGCTGAAGCACGGCCAGGCGAAGAGCTCCTTCGCCACCGATCACATCAGCCTCGGCCTCAAGTATCGGCCTCACGTGTATGCCATCCTGCTCGCGCTCGGCACCCTGTCACGGCTGGACGAGCTCAACCGTCGCCGCCGGCGCAACTACGAGATCCTGGGCGCCGAGCTGGCCGGCTGTCGCGCGGTCCAGCCGATCGAGACGACGCCGGAGGCGAACCGCGGCGGTTTCCTCGAGTTCATCGTGCGCTACGACCCCGCCCACGCCGGGGGCTGGAGCTGCCGCACGTTCATCAAGGCCGCGCGGGCCGAAGGCGTGCCGATCGCCGAGGAGCGCTACGCGCGGATCGGCGATCAGGGCCACATGCTGCATGAGTCGCCGGTCTTCACGACGCTCGATGTCTCCGCGCTCGGCGGCTACCTGGGTGGCCGGAGCGCAGAGCTCGCTCCCCGTCGCAACGGCGGCCTGCCCGTGACCCAGCTCCTGGCAGGCAGGCTCATGACCCTGCCGCCGTTCACAAGGGTGCCCGAACGCTTCGTGCGAGAGTGTGCCCGGGCGCTCCGCAAGGTGGCGGACGCGGCCGCCGCGGCGGGCGGCCGCGGGCCGACATGACGGATCCGATTCCCGACCTCGCGCGCGTGCGGGCGTTCCTGCGCCCGTGGTGCGACGCCAACGTCGCCCTCGACTGCCTGGAGGTGAGCCACGTGACGGTCGGCCCGAGCGGTCCGCTGCGTGCGCTCTACGAGGGCGCGGGGCCGGACGGGCAGGTGCTGCGCCTCGTCGCCCAGCGGGTCGGGGCGGATGAGGGCCGGCGGCTCGAGGCCGAGCTGAATCGAAGCCACCGCAGGCCCGACTCGGGCTTCGTGCAGCCGGCGATCTACGCTCCCGAGCTCCACCTGCTCTTCCAGGTCTTCCCCGCCGACCGCCGGCTCGGCGGGCTCGCGCGGGCTGCCGACGGGGGCGCGATGGCCCGGCTCCTGGAGGCGGCGCTCACGGCGCGCACCGGGGGCGCACGGCTCGTACGCGTCGCCGTCCACGTCGTGCGCTACAAGCCGGCGCGCAAGTGTCTCTTTCGCTACGAGGTCACCTGGGCGGACGGGCCGGCGCCGAGACGGCCGGCGGTGGTGTACGCGAAGCTGGCGCGGCAGACGAAGTTCGAGCGTACGCGCGACATCCTCGGCCGGCTCCGCGCCGCCGCCCGCGGTCTCGTCTTCGAGCTGCCCGAGCCCCTCGGCACGGTGCCCGAGCTCTGCATGGAGATCTTCTCCCGGCTGCCCGGGGTCCACCTCTTCACGCTCGTCGGCGATACGGCGTTCCCGCGGCTGTGCGAACGGGTCGGCGCCGGCCTGCATGATTTTCACGCTCTTCCGGTCGCGCTCGGGTGGGAACGGGACACGGCTACGACCGTGGCGCACGTGACCGACAGCGCGGCCGAGTTCGCCGCGCTGCTCCCCGCCGAGCGGTCACGCATCGCGGCGCTGGGCCTGGCGCTCCGCGCCGCGCTCACCGCGCTGCCTCCGCCGCGCCTCGGGCTCACTCACGGCGACTTCCACGGCGACAACATCCTCGTCGACGGGACGCGCATCGGGCTCGTGGACCTCGAAGACTGCGCCATGGGCGACCCGGCGGACGATGTCGGCT
>VBKG01000020.1 GCA_005879585.1 Deltaproteobacteria bacterium
GCCCACGACATGCTGCAGCTCCGGCTGACCTTCCAGCTGAACTGAACGACGCCCGCCGCCCGGCGCGAGGGATGCCGGTTGACGCGGCGCGTCCGGGACGCCCACGCGCGGCTCCCGCGCTGCGGTCCGCGCAACTCACAAATTGTGGTGACTTGACACCCCCACCTGTGGCATGGAGTCGTCTGCCGTGCCCGCGAGCCCGGTGAGCAGGGCGGCAGGACGGCCGCCTCACCGGTGACGGAGGAGTTTGCATGAGATCTACCCTGCACGTTGTCGCTTCAGCTTGCTTCCTCACCGTGGTCGCCGGGCTTCCCACCGGGGTTCTCGCCCGGTGCACCGACCTCGCGGCGGTCTGCGCGGCCCGCGACAAGGCGGAGATCCAGTGTCCGTGCGCCGCGGCGACGAATCACGGTTTCTACGTGCGCTGCGTGAGGGGCGTGGCCAAGGCCGAGGCCGACGCCTTGCGACTCCCGCGCGAGTGCAAGGCCAGCGTCGTGCGGTGCGCGTCGCGCTCGACGTGCGGGCGCCCGGGATTCGTCACCTGCTGTCGCCTCGACAACCTCGGCCAGCCCCACTGCAGCGTGAAGCGATCCGCGACGAACTGCAAGCCGCCGGCGACGATCGGCACGAAGCCGAGCTGCTGCGACGCCTGCGCGTCGAACAACTGTCCGACGACGACCACGACGACGTCCACCACGTCCACCACCGCGACGACCACCACCACCATTCCCTCCAACTGCGGCAACGGCCACATCGATCCCGGTGAAGCCTGCGACGGGTCCGATCTCGGCGGCGTGAGCTGCCCCGGCGGATCGGCGGGCGGTGCCTTCGTCGCCTGCAATCCGGACTGCACGCTCGATTGCAGCCACTGCCCTGGCGGGGTCTGCGAGGTGATCTGCGAGCCCATCGTCGCCGGCCAGCTGATCCCGAACACGTACCAGCTCGTCGGCGTCGCGGGGCCGAAGATCTGCCAGACCAACTCGACGAGCAACGCGTTCAAGGCGTGCAACAGCGACTCGGACTGCGGAGGACAATCGGGCTCGTGCATGCAAACCCCGTGGGTCACCGCGGACGGCTTCGCGTTCGGGTTCCCGACCGGGATCAAGACGACGTTCACCGTGGCGGCCGCGGATCCGGCGCCCACGTGACGAACGGCTGTGCGAAGAACAGCTGCTGCGACACCCCGGGCTTCACGGTGCCGACCTTCAACATCCCGATCCTCGGCGGGCTCTGCGGACGCGTGGACCAGGTCGCGTGCGGCGCCGGTGTCGTCAACACCTCGCACCCCCAGACGGGGGACAACGAGGTGGTCAAGCGCGGCGACACCACCGACCCCGGGGCGGATTGCACCTACGGCGCCGGCGGAGACGATTGCCCGAGTCCCACCTGCAAGCCCTGCACGCCGACCGGCCAAGGCGCGGACACGAAGGGCAAGATTGTCCGCTCCGTCGGCAACGGCAGCAGCGACGTGAGCGGCGTCCAGTTCCGCATCCCCACCCCGATGCTGGCGACGGTCTGGCAGGACACCGCAAACCCCTGCCCCGACGGGTCCACCTTCGACAACGGGGAGAGCATCATCACGCAGCTGATCCTGAACGCCGAGCCCACCTCGGCCGGCGCGACCGGCAGCTTCACGGACTTGAGCGGCGACGGCTGCGCCCGCGCCGGCGCCGGGTTCAGCACCTCCAACAACGATGGGCCGATCACCGTCGGTCCGACGGTCGCCCGGCCGCAGTCCTACGACGGGACCCTCGGGCCGATCGAGGTCGCGGCGGGACCGGTGTTCGCCGGCTCGGCGCCGCTCTACGACATCGGCTTCATCGCGATCCTGCCGAGCAGCCCGGCGACGGTCGTGGCCGCGGAGAGCTGCACGTGCGTACCCGTCGCCGGATGTCCGGAGTAGGAGCTTTCGGGGAGACGCGCCTGCCGAAAGTCGGCAGCGCGACTCCCTAAAGGAAGGCATGAACCATCTCGGCGGCGACGCGCGTCACGTCGACGAGATCATCGCGCAAAAAAATTCCAGTTCCCCTATTGACCCCGCGAAGATGCCGGAGGTAAGCGGCGGCCTGCCGCGACCGCCGACAGCCGGCGGGCGAGATCCGGCGAACTCGTCGCGCGAAGCGAACGGAGGAGGGCGCATGAAACGACTTCTGGGATTCGTCATCGGCGGATTCTTCCTGGCGGCCGCGGGTGTGGCGCTCGCTGCGCCCCCGGGGCCCGGCCAGCACTTCGACTGCAGCAACGGAGGGTCGGGTATCTCGTGCGCGAGCGACGACACGGGCTGCGTCCCGGACACCAAGGACCACGGGAAGTGCTCCGACGGCATCGCCAAGGCGTTCAGCAAGGCGATCGCCACCGTCATCAAATGCCACGCGAAGCAGGCCGACGCGGCGTGGAGCACGTCGAACGGCAAGCCGAAGACGTTCGACGAGGAGGCATGCGAAACCTCGGGCGGCGGCAAGTCCGCGAAGGAAAAGCTCGACGCCGCCATCGCGAAGCTTGCCCCGCTCTGTACCGCGACCCAGCTCAGCAACGCGACCACCGAGGAGACGGCCCTGTTCGCGGACAAGACGAATGCAGCGTCGCTCGACGCCCAGAACGCGGGCGTCTACTGCCAGGGCACGAACGACATCGACCCGGGTGGCGACGACGCCGGGAAGATCCCGGACGGGACGGATTCGAAGAACGTCCTGAAATGCGAGGACACGGTCGGCAAGAATCTCTCGAAGCTGATCGCCGCCACGATCAAGTGCCACATCAAGCTCGCCGACAGCGACTCCAAGGGCGTGGATTTCGACGAGGAGTCGTGCGAGGGGACGAACCCATCGCAGAAGGGTGCGCTCGACAAGTTCAACCAGGCGCGCGACAAGCTCATCGCGCTCGGCATCTGCCCCGCCTGTCTCAACGCCACGGGTCAGAACACCCTTGCGAGCAACACGCAGAGCAGGTTCGACACCGACAACCAGCTGATCTATCCGTGCCCGGCCCCCTCGTGCGCGCCCATCGTCGTCGGTCAGGCCATCCCGCACACGTACAAGCTTCAGGGGACCACCGATCCCCAAAAGCGGTGCACCACGAATTCCGCGTCGAACCGTTTCGGTACCTGCAGCAGCGACACCGACTGCGGCGGGACGGCCGGGGCGTGCATGCAACTCCCGTGGGTCACGGCCGATGGCCAGATCATGCCCTTCTCCATCGGGACGCAGACGACGTTCACGGTCAACACCGCCGACAGCTATCCGACCTGCGAGCACGCCCTCTGCATCCCATGCGGCAACGCGAACGCTCCGTGCGCGGGAATCCCGGGGTGCGAGGTGTCGGGGAACCCGAACGGCTGCGTCCCGCGCGGCACCCAGGGCTGCTGCAACCAAGCAGCCTTCATCGTGCCGACCTTCTTCGTGAACATCCTGGGCGGCCTCTGCTCCCGCGTCGACCAGATCGGGTGCGGCGGCGGCGTCGTGAACACCTCGCAGCCGCAGACCGGGCACAACAAGGTCGCCAAGCAGGGCGACACGAGCGATCCGGGGGCTGACTGCTGCTACAACGGCCACCCGACCTCGGAGTGCCTCGGCGGCACGAATCTGAACGACGATCCGACGCTTGCAGCCCAAGGGGGCTGCACCACATCCGGCGCCGGCAACGATTACAAGGGGAAGATCACGAAGACCGTCGGCGGCGGGGCAACCGACGCGGACGGCATTCAATTCCGCTACAGCGTGCCGGAGCTCTCGACGACGTGGACCGACGGGCAGAGCCCGCCGGGCAGCTGCGCCAACGGCTCGACGTACGACGACGGCGAGCTGCTGGTCAGCCAGCTGATCCTGAAGGCGGACACGACGACGTCCGGAGCGAGCGGCTCGTTCACCGATCAGAACGGCGACGGCTGCAAGCGAGCCGGTGCCGGCTACATCTCCTCCACGAACCCGGCCACCGACGGGCCGATCACGGTCCCCGGGGCCGAGGGCGGTGGGCCGGCCCGGCCGCAGGCGTACGACGCCTCCACCGGCTCCATCGCCGCGGCGGTGAGCGTCGTGTTCTCCGGACCGAACTCGCCGATCCGGGACATCGGCTTCGTCGCGATCACGCCGCAGCAGGCGGCCGTCATCGCGCCTAACCTGGCCTGCAGCTGCACCGTGCAACTGGACTGCCCGGAGTAGCGGCCAGAGCCATTTCGCCGGCGGAGCGGGCGTCCCTCGCGGGGCGCCCGCTCCTCGTGTATCAGGGGCCCGAAAGGAGAACCGATCCCGCGATGTCACGCGTCCCCGCCACGATGCTTCGCCTCACCGCGGCCGTCTGGCTGCTCACCAGCACCGCCTCCGCGAAGCCGCCCGACTTCGAGCAGACCACCCACGTCGCCGGCAAGGCCCCCGTGAGCCTCGGTGGCGCCTGGTTCCTCTACGCGCAGGCCGAGTTCCCGGGCGGCAAGTCGCGCGCCCTCGCGCCCGAGCTCCTCACGGTCTCCCGGAAGAGCGACCACGACGTCGCGCTGCACCTCCTCGATGTGCAGCTGCCGAAGTCGATCGACGGGCCCTACAAGGCGGCGAACAGAAAGCCGCAGGCCTGGCAGCCGAGCCCCGAGGACCTGGCGCTCCTCCGCAAGGAGTGGTCGAAGCTGCCGCCCGCCACCAACAAGGACCTGCACGCAAGCGACGTCGTGTACGACAGGGTCGAGTTCACCCTGGCCTCGCCCGACAAGTACGCGGAGGTCTTCACGGCCGCGGACGCGGGCGTCGACGAGGCCCTCAAGGGTAGCCTCTTCGCGTTGCAGGTGGTCGAGAGGTATCGGCCGCAGCCGATGCCCCCCGGAGAGCAGATCGCGCAGGTGATGGAGCGGAAGAGCATCTACGTCGTGCGGAGCTCGAGCGATTCCATGCTCGAGGGGCAGCAGTTCACGGGCTACGTCGCGGCCGGCCCCGGCGTGCCGATTCCGATCGCGCTCAACGGTCCGTTCAAGCTCTACCGCCTGGCCAAGGGCGGCGCGGCACCGGCCGCGCCCGCCGCGAAGCCGGCGCGGCGTCGCCCCGCGCGTCGCGGCTGAAAATGGCTCGGCGGCCCACTCCGGCTCGGCCGCTCCGGTCACGCCGCGTCCCCGGATACCCGCCCCACGCGATGGCGGTCCGCGGCGCCGTCATCAGGACGTAGAGGGTCGATCGTAGCGGCGGTGAGCGAGGTGTTCTCGGGCCCCAACTCGCCGATCCGGGACATCGGATTCGTCGCCATCACGCCGAACATGCCGGCGGTGGTGGTCCCTTCCGTCAGCTGCAGCTGCACCGTGCAGGCCGGCTGTCCCGAGTAGGCCCCCGCCGCCACCGCCGAGGCGCGGTGCGTCATGTGGGTGCCCGACTCCATGCGGCCGGAATACTGTTGACCCCGCGAACATAACCCTGTTAACCACGGCCGGCTCGGAAAAACCGAGCCAGGACGCTGCAATGCAACCCGCCAGCTGGCATGGGAGGAAGTTAGCACTTTCGCTGCTCGCCGTGCTGGCGGCGGCGAGCCCGCCGGCCGTCCACGCTCGCGTCGCCGGCGGCGCCGGCACGCGGACCGATTGCTATTCGGAGTTCGACGGCCTCACCGCGACGCCGAACTCGCACCCGCCGCGGGTGGAATGTGTCGACGGAGACCCGTGCGACCAGGACGGCGTCTGCGGCAACGGGTTCTGCGAGTTCGAGGTGCGGCTGTGTCTCAACCAGACCGACCCGGCCCTTCCCATCTGCCGACCGCCGCGCAACGGCCTCTCCCGGATCCACGTCGCGCCGCCG
>VBKG01000021.1 GCA_005879585.1 Deltaproteobacteria bacterium
CACGATGAGATGATCGAGAAGCGAGCTACCCGAGCCGAAGTCGTAGAAACCGATCCGGATCGTGGCCGCGGCGGGCGCCACCGACGCCACGAGCAGGAGACACAGTAACCGAGCGGGCGCGAGCTTCATGGGCGATCCCCCCAGCTGTTACACCTGCTCTCTACGCCGCCGGCTGGCGCGCCGTCAAGGAAAAAAGCCAGTACTATTGTGCTACTCCGCGCGACCGCATGCTGGCGTCGCCGCGAACCCTAATGCGTGCAGAGGAACTACGTGTCGTCCAACCACATTCGCCAGCACGAAGGCCAGGTAGCTGGCCGGGTGCGCGAGCGGCGCAGCATCCGACCGACCGCCTCGCGAAGCCGACGGTCGTCCCCCGCGAGAGCAAGGTGTCGACGAGCGCCACCGCGCTGACCGCTTGAGCGGCGGCCTCGACGACGAGGTTCTACAGGCTCGCCGCCAGCTGTTGCGCTCGATGCGCGGCTTCTTGAAGGACGCCGCCGAGTGCATTCCCGCAGGGAGTCGAGAGGCGCCCCTTCGCGTTCGCCGCGGCCGCGAGCGCGAGGGCCTTCTTCAGGGTCTTCGACGCCTTCCGCGCGAACGCACTCGCCTTCTTCTCCTTGCTCGCGCCCGCGCCATGGTCGGCCAGACTCGTTGCCTGCGAGATGCGGCGCTGGACCGGGCGGGGCAGCGCCTCATCGGTGCACGGCTGGACGACCCTTCTCAGGACGCAGCTGACGCCCTCGAAGCCGCTGTCGGGGCAGGGGGTCGTCGTGCTCGTGGTCGAAGAGGTGGTCGTCGTGGTCGTGGTCGTGCAGCCCGCGATCGCGGTGCCGAGGCAGGCTCCGCTGCCATCGCAACTCTCGTTGTAGGTGCAGCTGTTCCCGTCGTCGCAAGACGTGCCGCTCGCGTTGAACTGGCACGTCGTCGTGCAGCAAGAGGTGTGCTCGCCGTTTGCCGCCCCGGCATCACACTGCTCGGATGCTTCCACGATACCGTCGCCGCAAACCTGTCCCAGGTAGCGCGCGAGGGCGAAGTCGGTGTCGGTACCGTTGTACGAGTAGCCTGCCGCCACGAGCTTCCCATCGGCCTGAAGGACGAGCGCGTTGGCCTCGCCGAAGGTGCCCGCGATTTGCGTGACCACCTTGCCCCCCGCGCCGAAGCTCGCATCGAGGCTGCCGTCGGCGCTGTAGCGCACGACGGCGAAGTCCTCGTTGCTGCCGTCGTTCGCGTAGCCCGCTGCCACGAGCTTCCCGTCGGGCTGGAGGAGGAGCGCAAAGGCCGCGTCGTCGATGCTCTCGACCGCGGTGGTCACCTTCCCGGCGGTGCCAAAGCTCGCATCCAGGCTGCCGTCGGCGTTGTAGCGCGCGAGCGCGAACGCGATGTTGCTACCACCCTTCGAGTAGCCCGCCGCCACGAGCTTCCCATCGGGCTGGAGGACGAGCGCGATGGCCTTGTCGTCGACACTCCCGATCGACGTCGTGACCTTCCCTCCCGTCCCGAAGCTCGTATCCAGGCTGCCGTCGGCGTTGTAGCGCACGAGGGCGAAGGCGGTGTTGCCGGCGCTGGCCGTGAAGCCCGCGGCCACGAGCTTCCCATCGGGTTGCAGCACGAGCGCAAGGACCTCGTCGTCTGTGCTGCCGATCGCGGTCGTGACCTTGCCCCCCGTGCCGAAACTCGTATCGAGGCTGCCGGCAGCGTTGTAGCGTGCGAGGGCGAAGGTCGTGTTGCCGCCCCTGTCCGAGTATCCGGCGGCGACGAGCTTCCCATCGGGTTGCACGACGAGCGCGGAAGCCTCGTCGTCGATGCTCCCGATCGGGGTGCCGACCTTGCCCCCCGTGCCGAAGGTCGAATCCAGGCCGCCGGTGGCGAGGTAGCGCACGAGGGCGAACTGGGTCCGGCTTCCCGTGAACGTCTGGCCCGCCGCCACGAGCCTCCCATCGGCCTGAAGGACCGCTGCGCTGGCCGCGCTTCCGATCCCGAACGGCGTGGTAACTTTCCCGCCAGTGCCGAAATTCCCGTCGAGGCTCCCGTCGGCGTTGTAGCGTACGAGGGCGAAGGTGTCGTTGTTGGCGTTGTACGCGTGACCCGCCGCGACGAGCTTCCCGTCGGGCTGAACGACGAGCGCACTAGCCCCGTCGTAGCCGCTCAGGATCGGAGTGGTGACCTGCCCGCCGGCGCCGAACGACGGATCCAGATCGCCGGGGTCGGCCCGAGCGGCCAGCGGCAGCGCCAGCACGGCCGCCCACAAACATGCCCACTTGTGCACCATCGGAACCGGGGGGGCGCAAATCGCAAGAACCGTACCCGCACCGCGCCTGCCGTGCTGCTGTGGTTGACGCCCCGGGCACCAACCCGCCCTGACACACCCGTGCCATAGCGAGTGACACTTTGGTCATTCCGTCGGCGCCGTCACAAAGATGGCGCCAAAGTCCCGCCGGCGCGCGCGCGGCCGTGGCCTCGCCGAGGCACACGGCTTCGCTCGGAACCGCGGCAGAGGCACTGGCCCGGCACACGAATTGGAGATTCGGGCCGGGCCGCGTCGCCGACGGCGTCCGGCCCGACCTGCTGGGATGCGCGCTACGACGAGAGCACCGAGGAAGAGTTCCGTGAGCATGGCGGTCGCGCTGTTCGCGACGCTCATGGCCTCCGCTACGTCGAGCGCTGCGCCGGGCAGTCTCGACACGACCTTCGGCACGGGTGGCAAGGTTACCACCTCGTTCAGCGGGTCCGCCGACATGAACGCCCTCGTGGTCCAACCCGACGGGAAATTGGTGGCGGCGGGCTGGGACGCCAGCCAGTCGGCCTTCGGCCTCGCCCGCTACAACACCAACGGCAGCCTCGATTCGACCTTCGGCACGGGGGGAACGGTCAGCACTCCGATCGGGATCGACACGTACGGCGCATCCGCCCTCGTCCTCCAGTCCGACGGAAAGCTGGTCGCCGCAGGCGACGCGTGGAAGGACACCGTCGACGCCGATTTCGCCGTCGTCCGCTACAACGCCAACGGCAGCCTCGATACCGCCTTCGGCACCGGCGGGAAGGTCACCACCTCGTTCGGAAGCGAGGAGGACGATGCCTATGCGCTCGTCGTCCAGCCCGACGGGAAGCTCGTGGCCGCGGGGGTGGTGTTCAACGGGGTCCGGTGGGACTTCGCCCTGGCTCGCTACAACACCGACGGCAGCCTCGATACGACCTTCGGCACGGGCGGCAAGGTCGTCACCGCGATCGGGACCGACGGCACCGGAGCATCCGCATTGGTGCTCCAGCCCGACGGCAAGCTGGTCGCGGCCGGCACGACGACGAGCGACGGCTCCACCTACGACTTCACCGTCGTGCGCTACAATACGAACGGCAGTCTCGATACGACCTTCGGGACCGGCGGCGAGGTGACCACTCCGATCGGCACCGGCGACAACGGCGTCTCCGCCCTCGTCCGCCAGTCCGACGGGAAGCTCGTGGCGGCGGGTTACGCGTCCGTCAGCGGCACCTACGACCTGGCGCTCGTTCGCTACAACACGGACGGCAGTCTCGACTCGACCTTCGGCACGGGCGGCAAAGTCACCACCCCGGTCGGAAGCGCCGGCGACTACGTCAACGCGCTCGTTTTCCAGTCCGATGGAAAGCTCGTGGCGGCCGGCAACACGGAGGCCAGCACGCGCGACTTCGTTGTCGTTCGCTACAACGCCACGGGGACCCTCGACACGACCTTCGGGACGGGCGGAAAGGTCACCACCGCGGTCGGGACCGGCGACGACGTCGCGTTCGCGCTGGCCCTGCAGCCGGACGGAAACCTCGTCGCTGGTGGCTACGCCGCCAACGCCGGCACGGACGCCTTCGCCCTCGTCCGCTATCTCGGGCAGGTCTGCGGCGATGCCGTCGTGGCGTCACCGGAGCAGTGTGACGCCGGAACGGCGAACGGGACCGCAAGCTCCTGCTGCACGGCAACCTGTCAGTTCGCGACCACGGGCACGACCTGCACCGGGGGCCTCTGTGACAGCACCGGGCACTGCGTGCTGACGACGACCACGACCTCCACGTCGACCACGACGACGACCACCACCACGTCGACAACGACGACCACTGCGTCGCCGACCACGACCAGCACCACGACGTCGACGACGAGCACGACTTCCACGACAACGGCTGTGACCACCACGACCACCGCGTCGCCGACCACAACCACGACCACCACGTCGACGACGACCAGCAGCGCTCCGACCACCAGCACGTCGACGACGAGCACGGCCTCCACGACGACGGCTGTGACCACCTCGACCACCACCGCTCCGACCACGACCACCGTCACCACGACGTCGACGACGACCAGTCAACCGACGACCACGACGAGCTCCTCGTCCACCAGCACCACGGCGACGAGCACGACCACTTCGACCACGACGGTCCCCGACCCGACGACCACCAGCACCAGCGCCCCGGAATCGACGACGACGAGCACCACATCGTCGACGACAACCGTGGTACCGGTGACGACCACGAGCGCGTCGAGCACTACGATGGTCTCGACGACCACGACGACGAGTACGACCACTGTCCGTCGCGACTCTCCCACCACGACGCTGCCCTGCCCCGACGGCGGTCTCGACGGAGTCGCGTGTGTGTTGCGAAAGGCCGCACACGCGCCCGACTGTGCAGCGGACGTGGTCCCCGCGGCGATCGCGCGGCGAGTCGACCAGACGAGCGCCCTCATCGAGCGCGCCGCAGCGGCGAGCTCGGCCGCCAAGCAACGGAAGTTCGTCAGGCAGGCGGCAACGCTGCTGAAGAAGGCCGCTCATCTCGCCGACGTCGCCGGCAAGAGAGGGAAGATCTCAGGGGCCTGCTCGGAGACCCTCGCCCGTCTGCTGGCGGACGCCGGGACCCGCGCCGCGGGAAT
>VBKG01000022.1 GCA_005879585.1 Deltaproteobacteria bacterium
GGGGAAGTTCACCGACGCCGTGAACGCGCTCCAGCAAGTCCCGGGGACCGACGCCGATTCGACGCGCACGGCGCGCGTCGCGTACAACATCGGCAATGCCAAGTATCGCCTTGCGCAGGCGGCCGAGGCGTCCGATCCGAAGTCGGCGCTCGGCCTCTATGCCGAGGCGCTGGCGGCCTACCGGCGAGCGATGGGCGCCGCGCCGGACGACGTCGACGCCAAGTTCAACCATGAATTCGTGGCGAGGAAGATGGACGACCTGAAGAAGAAGCTCGAGGAGCAGCAGAAGCAGCAGGAGCAGCAGCCACAGGACCAGCAGAAGCAGGAAGGGGAGAAGCAGGACCAGCAAGGCGAGCAGCAGAAGCAACAGCAGGAGCAGCAGCAACAACAACAGGCCGCCGCTGAGAAGAAGGACGGCGAGATGTCGAAGGACGAGGCGGCGGCCCTCCTCGACGCGCAGCGCGACCAGGAGGTGCGGCCCGACGAGGTCGTGAAGAAGCTCCAGGGCGCGGCCGTCGCCGAGCCGGTGGAAGACTGGTGATCCGCTGGCTCGCCCTGGTGCTCGTCGCGCTGCGCACCGCCGCGGTGGCCGACGTGTCCGTGCGCGCGATGCTCGACCCGCCGCAGGTGCGCGCCGGCGAGGCGAGCGAGCTCGCGGTCGAGATCGACGGAGCGCAGAACGCGCCGGCGCCGCAGATTGCGAACACCGCGGGAGTGAGCGTGCGGTACGTCGGCCCGTCGACGCAGGTCTCGATCGTGAACGGCCAGATGACCGCCTCGATCACCCATCGCTACTCCGTGGTTGCGACGCAGCCCGGGCGCTTCACGATCGGTCCCATCACCGTCGACTACTGGGGAAAGACCTACGACGCCGGCAGCGTCACCCTGGACGTCGTGGCGGGGAGCGCGCCCGCCGCGGGTGGGAAGCCCGGCGCCGCGGCCGGTGATCAGCTCCGCCTCGTCCTCTCGACGCCGCGGAGCGAGGTCTACGCCGGCGAGCGCGTGCCGGTCAGCTTGAAGCTCGTGATCGGGCAGGTGCGCGTGACCGATCTCCAGTACCCGACAATCGCGGGCGACGGCGTCGCGCTCGACAAGCTGCCCGAGCCCGAGCAGCGCCGCGAGGGCGCCACGCAGGTGGTCGAGTTCCGGACGACGCTCGTCCCGCTGCGGAGCGGCGTGCTGACGGTGGGTCCTGCCACGATGGGGCTCAGCCTACTCGTGCGGGCGCGCTCGACGGACCCGTTCTTCGGCAGCTTCTTCGGGGACCAGCGCCGCCCGACGGAGGTGCAGTCCGACCCGCTGGCGCTGTCCGTGCTGCCGTTGCCCGACGCCGGGAAGCCGGCCGACTTCGCCGGTGCGGTCGGCCACTTTCAGTTCGAGGTGAAGGCCGCGCCGCTCGAGGTGGCGCTCGGCGACCCGGTCACGCTCACGTCGACGGTCCGTGGCGACGGGGCGCTCGACGCCGTCAAGGCACCCGCGATCGCGGCCGACGACCGCCTGCGCGTCTACCCGGTCCAGGTGGCGAACCAGCCGGCGGTCAAGGCGGGCGAGAAGGTATTCGAGCAGGTGGTGATCCCGCGCGTCGCGGGCGCGGTCCCGCTGCCGGACCTCCGGTTCAGTTACTTCGATCCCGCCCTGCGCACGTATCAGACGGTCGACGTGGCGCCGATCGTGTTGACGGTGCACGAGTCGGCCGCGGCGCATGCAGCGCCCGAGATCGCGGGTGCGACGCTCGCGCCGGCGGCCAAACCCGAGCGCCTCGGCCGTGACATCGTGTTCATCAAGGACGCCCCGGGTGTGCTCCGGCCGGTCGGTGCGCGTCGCTGGCGGAGCCCCGTCTTCTGGCTCGTCCAGCTCGTGCCGCTCGTGGTCTGGGCCACGGCGTTCGCCGTCCAGCGACGGCGCCAACGCCTTTCGGGCGACGTGCGCTACGCGCGCTTCACACGCGCGGGTCGTGAGGCACGGGCGGCGATCGGTCGCGCCCGGGCGGCGCTGCGCGCGGGTGACCGCGCCGCCTTTCACGACGCGGTGGCAGGTGCCGTGAGAGATTACCTCGCCGCCAAGCTCGACCTGCCGCCGGGAGCCGTAACCGCGACGAACGCGGCGGAGCGGCTCCGGCGCGCGGGTCTCGACACGGACGTCGCGCACGACCTCGAGGCGTTCTTCGCGGTCTGCGAGCAGGCGCGCTTTGCGCCGGCAGGCGCCGACGGCGCCGACATGGAGCGGACGCTCGAGCGCGCCGATGCGATCGTGCGGGCGCTCGAGCGCGAGCGGCGGCTCGGACGGTCACTCGCCGCCGCGTCGCTGCTCCTGATCGCGCTCGCCGGCGTCGCCCACGCCGTCGCCCCGGCCGAGAGCCCGAACACGATCTTCTTCCGCGCGAACGCCCTCTACGGCGACGAGCGCTGGGCCGAAGCCGCGGCCGAGTACGAGCGCGTCATCGCCGCCGGGTGGGAGAGCGGCAATCTCTACTTCAACCTCGGCAATGCGTGGTTCCGCGCCGGGGACGTCGGCCGGGCGGTGCTCGACTACGAGCGCGCGCGCCGCCTGCTGCCGCGCGATCCCGACGTGCACGCCAACCTCGGCTACGCCCGCGAGCTCGCCGGCGATCCGCGCGACGAGTCCGTCTGGGCGCGCCTCGTCTTCCCGCTCGCCGGCCGGGCGACCACCGACGAGCTGCTCGTCGCGGCGAGCGCGGTCTACACGACGATGATGGCGCTGCTGACGCTCGCGCTCTTCCTCCCGCGCCTCGCGTTCGGTGCACGCCGGACCGCCGCCGCCACCGCCGTCGCGCTCCTCGTCGTGACGTCGTCGGCCGTCTATCGCCTGGCGACACTCGACGGGCCGAGCTGGGCGGTGGTCGTCGGGCGCGACGAGGCGCCGGTCCGCTTCGAGCCATCCGCCGGCGGCACGGTGCACTTCCAGGCGAAGCCGGGGACCATGGTCCGCCTGCTCGGCGCGCGCGAGGGCTGGGCCCAGGTGCAGCGGGCCGACGGACGGCGCGGCTGGGTCGAGCAGACGGCGGTCGCGACGCTCTGAACCGGGTCAGGGCGCCGTCGACCGCGCCCTCAGCTTGCCCGATTCGTTGCGCGTGACGTCCGTGCTCTCGAGCGGCTCGAGACGCCCGTCGTTCGTCCGGCAGCGGACGCCCATCATCGCCAGGCGCATGCGTGGCGACGCCAGCGCCTGCGCCGCGACGGCGTCCTCGCGCGCGACGGTCCCCGCGAGGATGAGCCGGTTCGGCGGGTGCGGCTCGAGCACGCGAACGTCGATCGCGTCGATGTCGGGCAACACGTCGAACAACCTGAGGATGGCGGCGTCCGTGTCGCGCATCGCCTGATCCCGGAACAGCTCGCTTCGCCGCCCCGGGGGAACGTTCTGATCCCATGGGTGAACGTCGCGCGTGCGCCACTCGACGCGCACCCGGGCCGACAACCGGTTCAGATGCAGCACGTCGCGGAAGACGAACCCGCGCGGCGCGAGCGCGAGCGCCTTCATCACGAGGCGCCGGAACCGTCCTCGAATCAGACGAGACACCGGTGATCCCCTGGCCCGTGCCGGGCCGCTACCGAGCCCGCGGCGCTGCGCGAGCGTGCGGCTGGCGCCCTCGGCGAAGACGCGGGCCGAGCAGAGGGGAAACAAAGAGCAGCCACGCATACCCGGCGGTGATGCCGATCATCACCGGCAACGTCGGCGCGCCCATCATGCCGACGAGCACGATCGTCGCGGCGAGCGCGGCACCGAGGCGGACCTTCACCGGCCTCTCCGCAGCAGCCAGAACGGCGTCCGGAAGCTCGGCCGCGGCACGCGCCGGCGCTCGCGCAGCCGATCCTCCTTCAGCAGCGCCTGGACGTACGATCGCTCCGCCGCACTCGTGGCGACCTCGAGCGCGCGCGCGAGGTGCGGCCGTGCCTCGGCCGGGATGCCGAGGCGAAGGTAGAGCTCGCCGAGCGCGCAGCGTGGCGCGAACGCGTCGGGGTCGCGGACGAGCGCCCCTTCGAAATGCTCGAAAGCCTGTTCCACGGAACGGGTGCGCGCGTACGCGAGCCCGAGCATGGTGCGGGCTGGAACGTGATCCGGGTCGAGCGTGAGGGCGTGCTCGAGGAGGTCGATGGTCTCGCGCATGTGCCCGCGCTCGAACGCGCGCTGGGCGCGCTCGAGCGCGGTGCGCAGGTCCCGGATCAGCGGAGTCGGGGCGGGGGCCACGCCCGCGACGCTCTCAGCGATCGAAAACACTCTTGCCCGCCTTGACTGTCTGCAGCGCGGCAAAGGCGACCACGACGATTACTCCGAAAATGATGGATGCGACCATGTCTCAGCCTCCGATCTCGATGGACCGGCCAAGGCCGGGTGTCACCAGCTGGAACTCGGGATAGCCGAGCGCGCCCATCTCGGGCAGGTCGAGCCCCTCGAGCTCCACGTCGGTGCTCACGCGCTGGCCGACGAAGACGTCGATGATGACGTTGAACACGTACGAGAGCGTGAAGATCACGCCGACCAGCGTGCACACGCCGATGAGCTGCGCCAGGAACTGCCCCGCGTCGCCGTAGAAGAGGCCCGTGACGGAGCCGTCGACGCCGTTCCAGCTGCCGCCGTAGTTGCTCGTCCCGTCGGCGAAGAGGCCCACGCAGAGGACGCCCCAGAGGCCGCACGTCCCGTGTACCGAGGTCGCGCCCACGGGGTCGTCGATCTTCATCACGCGCTCGAGGAACTCGACGCTCAGGCAGACGAGCACGCCGGCCGAGAAGCCGATGATCGCCGCGCCGACCGTGTTGACGAAGCCGCTCGGCGCCGTGATCGCCACGAGCCCGGCGAGGAGCCCGTTCCCGCTCATCGACGCGTCGGGCTTTCCGAAGCGCATCCACATGTAGAGGAGGGCGCCGAAGGAGCCGGTGCAGCCCGCGAGCATGGTGTTCACGGCGATCGAGCCGATGCGGAGGTTGCCGGCGCCCGACGCCCCGAGCGTGCTTCCGGGGTTGAAGCCGAACCAGCCGAAGGCGAGGATGAAGCAGCCGAGCAGCACCATCGTGATGTCATGGCCCGGGATCGCGTTCGGCGAGCCGTCGCGGTTGAACTTGCCGATGCGCGGGCCGATGACCATCGCGACCGCGAGCGCGGTGAGGCCGCCGACGGAGTGCACGACCCCCGAGCCGGCGAAGTCGCAGTAGCCGTGGCCGAGCTTGAAGTTGCCGCCGAGCTGCGAGAGCCACCCGCCGCCCCAGGCCCAGTTGCCGAAGAGCGGGTAGGTGATCGCGCCGAGGAAGAACGTGGAGATCGCGAAGGCGGCGAACTTCCAGCGCTCGGCGGCGGTGCCGGTGACGATCGTCGTCGCGGTGTCCATGAACACCATCTGGAAGAGGAACATCACCATGATGCCGACGTCGTAGGCGCCGCCGGAGAGGAAGAAGCCCTTGGTGCCGAAGAGTCCCCAGTCCTTGCCGAAGAGCGAGAGCTTGAACTCGCCGTTCAGGGGGTTGAGCCCGCCGAGGTTCGTGATCCCGGCCGAGCCGCCCTGCTGGAGCGCGAAGCCCATCACCCAGTAGGCGAACATCCCGAAGCCGTACACCATGAAGTTCATCATCATGGTGTGGTTGGCGTTCTTCGCGCGGCAGAGGCCCGTCTCGACGAGCGCGAAGCCGGCCTGCATGAACATCACGAGGAAGCCCGCGACGAGCGTCCAGACGAAGTTGATCGCGATCCGGTTCTGACCAACCTGGTTCACGACGTCGGCGAGCGTGAGGCCCGCCTTCGGATCGGCCATGACGATGTCGGCGGCCGAGCCGGTGAGCGACCCGCCTGGGTCGCCCTTGGCGAGATCGTCGGCGCTCGGGGTGGTGACGCCCTTCAGATCGGCCGTGGTGAGCGGAACCGCAGGCGCCTCCTCGTCGGCGGGGACCGGCGTCGCGAGCGCGAGGAGCGCCAGGACCGCCAGTGCGGCGAACGATCCTCTTTTCTTCGACATCAGCGCGCCTTTCCCTTCCAGAATGCGTTTGCGACGTGCGCGTTGTTGAGCGCCCCGATGCCCGCGAGCGAGACGGCGAGCCCGGCAAGCGCCGCTCCCGTGCGGACCATCATCGCCTCGGTCGCGACGAGTCCCCCGACGGCCATCACCCAGCCGCCGACGATCAGCACCAGCGCAAGGCCTTTCATCGTGACCTCCTCAGAAGCTCTTGGCCGCGTGCGCCTCGATCGGCGCTCGCGTGTGCTTCTGCTCGACCCTCGTGCGTCCGTTGGTCGCGCCTTCCTTGATGCTGCGGAAGCCGACGAACGAGACCAGCAGGAGGGCGAAGCCCACCGCGGCGACGAGCCAACCGAGCGCGAAGATGCCCGCCGGCCCGAGCGTGAAGCCCACGATGAAGGTGAACAGATACCATCCCTGTGCCGAACTCGACCCCATGCGTTCGCCTCCCTCTCCTATACGGCGTCTGTACCGCGCTCCCCGGTCCGGATGCGGACCACCTCCTCGACGGGCGAGACGAAGATCTTCCCGTCGCCGATCCGCCCGGTGCGCGCGCCTTCCACGATCGCGTCGACCGTCTCGGCTACCCGCTCGTCGGCCACGAGCACCGACAGCTGCACCTTGGGCAAGAAGTCCACGACGTATTCGGCGCCCCGGTAGAGCTCGCTGTGGCCCTTCTGGCGGCCGAACCCCTTCACCTCGCAGACGGTGAGCCCCTGCACCCCGATTGCCGTCAGACGCTCTTTCACCTCGTCCAGCTTGAACGGTTTGATGATCGCGTCGATCCGCTTCATCGCCTCTCCCTCGACATCGATTGGCGCGTCGTGTCCGCGCTCGGAGCGACGTTGAGCAACGACGGTGCCATTCCAACCACGGGTGGAGACCGTGCCCGACCAGAGGTGGAACCCGCACCGTAGGGCGGGCACTCCGACCGCCCTTCGGTGGCGACGCGTGCCCACGCGACGGGCGCCGCTGCTGCTCGCTTGGGCAGCGCCCGCAGGCGCTATTCCGCCTGCTCGTGAATGCCGATCAGGCCGGTGCGGATCGCATAGAGGGTCACACCGACCCGGTCGCGGAGGTCGAGCTTGCGGAAGACGTTGTTCAGGTGCGTCTTGACCGTCACCTCGCTGATGCGGAGGCGTTCGGCGATCTCCGCGTTGTGGAAGCCGAGGCCGACGAGGCGCACGATCTGCCGCTCGCGCGACGTCAGGGTCTTCGACACCGTGCCGAGCATCCTCGCGGTGAGCTCGGTCTGCAGGGCCGGCGGCATCCACACATGCCCCTCCGCGACGGCACGGAGCGCTTCCATCAACGTCTCGACGGCGAACCGTTTGAACACGACGGCGCGCGCCCCGGCCTGCAGCGCCGCCAGCGCGTCCTCCGGCCGCTGGCTCGCCGTGACGACCACCACACGCACCAGACGGGCGAAGCTCCTGATGTCGGCGAGCACATTGTGGTCGTCCATCTGCAGATCGAGCAGCAGCACGTCGCACCGCGTGCTGGTGAGCGCCGGTCCAATCTCCGACGCGCACTCGATCTCCGCGACGACCGACACTTCGGGATAGAGCCTGGCGAACATCGACGTCAGGCCCTGCCGGAAGAGCGCGTGATCGTCCGCGATGATGACGCGCACCGGTGCGGCCATCGCGCTCACAGTTCCGGTTGCTCGATCTCGACTGCCGCTCGGATGGGCATCTGCTGCCGCTCTTTTGGGCGGACCGTGGCCCCACGTGCGCCGTGGCCGCGGACGCGCGTCGATCCGTACCCCGGGGACGCAAGAGGCATGCCGCGCCGAAAACAAACGCCGGCTCGCCGAATGCCGCGTGGACGCGTCAGCTTGCGGGCGCTGGCGACACCGTGCCGACGTAGATCGACGACGGGTGATCGGGGCCGAAATAGAGCGTGTCGATCCCGGCGGAGCCCACCACCGTCGACAGCGTGGGCGTCTCGTGCGGGAAGTCGCCCGTCGCGACGGTGAGCCGGAGCGCATGGCCCGGCTCGATCACCGCGGTCGTCGGGAAGATTTCGATCTGGAGCTGCGTGGGGACGCCGGGGGTCAACGGGATCTGCGACGCCTGGGTGTACGGGTGCCAGGGCTCGGTCAGGCGCCCGCCGGAATAGACGGAGCAGTCGACGATGACCGAGCCGCAGGACGTCGGGGTCACCGCATTGAGCGACGCGACCAGGCTCCCGGCGGTGATCTGGCTCGACGACCCGTCGGGCGCGACGTCGGATACAATCGCCACCACCTGCGCGTCGCTGTTGGTCGAGCCGAGCCAGATCGTCGCGGCGATGGGACCCGACAGCGCATAGGCGGCGGCGAAGGGCGGGGTGGTGAAGGTCGCCGCGAGCGCCTCGCTTGGCCGGCTGTCGTTCTCACACGTCGAGGCCGCTACGAGCCCCGCCGTCCACTGGGTGGTCGAGCGCGAACAGGTGCCCTCGAGCGGGATCCACGGCAGCGTGACCGTCGCATTGCCCGCGTCGACGGAGGGGGCGAGCGATCCGGCGTACAGACTGCTGCCGCTGCCCGGCGCCGCCGACAGGTACCACGCCCGATAGCGCGTGCGCGACGCGGGATACCGCGTGTCGGGGCTCCACTTGCCGGCGCCGAGGTAGTACGTCTCGACCTCCGGGAAGAGCTCGATGCCGTTGGCGACGCCCTTGAGCCAGCGATCGAACCAGGCGAGCTGCAGGTTGTTGAGGCTCGGCATCAGGTTCCCTTTCGTGTCGTGGACTGGATTCGAGCCGTCGTCTGCGGTGAGCGCGTTGCTCCCGGCGGTCGTGTGGTACCAGGGACCGATCATCAGCTTCTTCCGGGCGCCCGAGAGCGGGAGGCCGCGGAAAAGGATCGGCTCGCCCCGCTGGAAGAGGTCGTAGGTGCCGCCGACGATGAAGGTCGGGACGCGGACCCGCGCGATGTTCCGGATCGGCGAGCGGAGCTGGTAGAACGCGCCGTCGTACGCCTGCTCGGGGAAGGTCTGCAGCGCCGACGGCAGCATCTTCTCGTAGCCGCCGAGCGTCGCGTCGAGGACGGCGGGACCGGCGAACTGGGCCACGTCGACCGCGTGCTGCGATTCGGCGTTCAGCGCGATCTTCGGCTCGGCCTGCGCGTCCTGCGCCGGGATCACGGCGAGGCCGTTCACCAGCCCGAGCCAGAGGGGGATGAAGCCGGCGTCGGTGTTGCCGCCGGCCCAGGTGACGTCGCGGTAGGCGTCGGACATCGGCACGATCGGGAAGATCGCTTTGACCGCTTCCGTGCCGGGCTGCTCGACGGTCAGGAACTGGTTGATCGCCGAGTAGCTCACGCCGGCGAGTCCGACGACGCCGTTCGAGAACGGGCGCGATGCCGCGCGCTGGACCAGCAGCACGCTGTCCTGCTGCTCCTGCGCGCCGAACGAGTCCCACATGCCCTCGCTCGAGCCCGTGCCGCGCACGTCGACGACGATCATCGCGTAGCCGTTGGAGGGAAAGATCGTATTGCCTTCGGACACCCCGGCGCCCGATTTGCGATACGGCGTCTGGACGAGGATGGTCGGACACGGGCACCCGCTGGTCGGCACGTACTCGTCCCTCCTCCGATGCGCGTCGCGGGGCGATGCGGGACGCCCGAGTCTAGGCGGGCCGCCGCGCGAGGAGAACGCCGGAGGGTGCGCATTTCCGCAGAATCCTTCGGGTATTTCTTACCACGGTACGGGTGACGCCGATTCCCGGGGACGCGACCCCGATACGCGTCGCGTCCCGTGGAAACGGGAGACACCGGCGTCAGCCGAAGACCTCGCCGCGCACCCGGTAGCAGTGCCAGCCGAAGAGCACGTAGACGGAATGCGCGCTCGTGACGGTGACGTCGCGCATCAATATTCCCCCGACGGGTGCGAGTGCCTCGTCGATCGCCTCGTCCACCTGCGGCAGGCCGAACGGGAGCCCGACGAGCCAGAAGCGGCACGAGTGACCGTCGCGCCAGCCACGCGACCTGGCCGACCGGATACGGTCCGCGGGGATCCGCTTCGTGGTGACGACCTTGAGCGACGCGACGTGCACCGCGCACCCGACGGTACCGGCGAGCGCGAGGACCGCGGCGAGTCTCACCGGGCCTCGCCTTCGGCCACGTAGCAGGCGAGGCCGTACACGAACGGGATGTCGTACACCTCGTACCCGACGACGACGTCGACGAGCGCCGTCCCGCCCGTCTGGCGGAGCGCGTCCTCGATCGCCGCGTCGAACTTCGGCATGCCGATCGGGACCACGGTGACGACGTGGATGCAGCTGCGTCCCTTCACTCGCCGCCCCGACGGCTTCTCGATGGCCGCCAGGTCGAGGTCGCGCGTGCTGGCGAGGGCCAGGTGGCCCGTCGTGCCGGTGCAGCCGCTGGCCGTCGCGACGGCGAGCCCGAGCAGGGCGAGCGGTCGCCAGGAGCCGAGACGCACGGGCGAGCCTGCAATCACGACCCGGGCGCCGGCGCAACCCTGCGTCGTCATCGGCTGCGGACGACGCCGCGGCGGCTGCGCCGGCAGAGATCGCAGCGTCTGTCAAGCATGAAAGATGTCGCGCGGATCGGTATGATCGCGGCGTGCAGCGGACGTCCTCCTACCAGCGCTGGATCGTCGCGGGCGTGGTCGCGTGCGGGATCGTCGGGCTCGTGCTGATGGCCACGGACCCGGGCGATCGTCAGCCGCGGCCCGCGCGGCGCGCGCCGGCGGCGACCGCGCGCGTCGCGCGGCCCATCGTGCGCGAGATGGTGGAGGAGACCCCGCCGCCCGCGCTCGACGATCGACTGCCGGAGCCGCTGCTGGATGCCGTGCCGGTGGACGAGGTCGCGCGCCCGCCGCGGCATCTCGTCGTCGTGCCCGACGCCGCCGGGTTCGCCCCCGAGCCGCCGCGTGCGATGTTCGCGCTCGGCCGCACGCTCCCGCGGCCCGCCGCTGTGGAGCATACCGAGGCCCGCCCGGAGCGCGCCGTCGTCGAGCCGGACGTCGCCCGCCGGCCCCGCAGGAAGCATCGCCGGCCGAGCCGCCGCCGGCAGATGGCGGAGCAGCGTGCTGGCGGTGGCGCCACGACGGGCAGCACTCCGGCGGGCGACACGCCCGCGGTGCCCCCGCCCTCGCGGACCGTTGGCGCAGCGGCGCCGGCCGTCCCGATTCCTGACGACGTCGCCTTCCACAGCGGGGACGCCGTCCTGCCCACCGGTGGACAGGTCGCGATCCCCGTCGACGGGAAGGTGCAGCACGAGGGCAGCCTCTCGCTGATGGTGCAGCCGGGGTGGGAGCACGACAACGCCGACGACGCGACGCTCGTGCAGCTCGGCGACGAGATGCGACTCACGAAGAACGTCCATTTCCTCCGCCTCGAAGGCGTGGGCGACGACACCGGCGACGGTCCGCGCGGCCGCGCCGTCGGTGCGACGGGCGACGGCGCGGGAGCGAACGGCGTCGGCGTGCCGATCTCAGACTGGAATCCGGGCGAGTGGCATCACGTGACCGCCACGTGGAGCGAGGACACGATGTCGCTCTACGTCGACGGCGAGCTGGTCGGCCGGAAGCCGCGACAGGGGCGGTCCGACGCTCCCGCGGAGTCGGAGCTGCTCGTCGGGACGGATGCCAGCGACAGCAAGCCCGTTCCGCCGGGATTGATCGGACGGGTCGCGCTCCGCGGGCGGGTCCTCGGCGACGACGAGGTCGCGCAGGACTACCACGACGCGATTGGCGACGGCGCATCGGGCGACGCCGCGGGGAGCGACCACCCCGCGCACGCCGGCGGCCACTCCGACGACCGCGGCAATGGCGGCACGGACCACGGCAACGACGCGAAGCCGGCACGATCCGATCACGGGCACTCGCACGCGGCCGATCACGGCGCCGCGCGCTAGGCGCCAGCTCGCTCCCCGGTAGCCCTCTCTTCTGCTTGACGGCTGCCGCTGCTCGCCAGTAGTGACGCGGGCGAGCGCGCATGACCGTCATCGTCCTCTTCTGGCTTAACGTCCTGCTCCTCTCGCTCTTCGCCTCGCTGGCGCTGCAGCCCCGTTTGCTCGGCTTCGCCAAGGGCGGGAAGTGGTACCTCACCTGGTTCGCCGTCGGCCTGATCACGCTGATGGACGAGCTGACGTCGGTCTTCTACGCGCCGGCGGAAGCGCATCGCTTCATCGGGACACAGGCGATCTTCTTCATCGCCGCCACCTCGCTCCTCATGCGCGTGCTGTCCACGCGCATGGTCGAGATCGCGCAGATCCTCGAGCTGCACGACATCCGGGGGGGCGGCGTGTACTCGTTCGCCTACTTCGTCCTCGGACCCGTCGCCTCGTTCGTCGCGGTCGCGTCGATCATGGTGTCCTACATCCTGACCGCGTGCATCTCGACGGTGAGCGCGGTGATCAACGGCACGGCGTTCCTGACGGTGGGGCCCGCGACCCAGTACGGGCTCATCCTCGGCGTCATCTGGGCGATCGCGGGCCTCAACATCCTCGGCATCCGCGAGAACGCGCGCGTGACGTTCGGCGTCTTCATCGTCGCCGCCTTCGTGCTCGTGAACCTGATCGCGCTCGGTTTCCTGCACCTCGAGTCGGGGAGCGCCCGGATCATCCTCGGCAGCGCGCAGGGCGTCCTCGGCTCGGTCACCGGGGCGGGCCTGCCGCACGCCGTCGCGGTGGTCACGGTGGGCGTGGCGAGCTGCATCCTCGCGTACTCCGGCATCGAGTCGGTCATCCAGACCGCCGGGCTGGTCGACAGCTGGCGCGACATCGCGCGGGCGTACTGGTTCCTCGCGCTCACCGTCGGCATCGTGACGCCGATCATCTCG
>VBKG01000023.1 GCA_005879585.1 Deltaproteobacteria bacterium
GGCGTCGACCTGGCGCGGCATGAGCCGCGGGGCGAACTCGACGACGTGCACCTCGAGGCCGAGATCGTGGACGGCCTTCGCCGCTTCGAGGCCGAGGAGCCCACCGCCGATGACGGCCGCGCGGCGCGCCCGCGCGCTCCAGGCGCGGATCGCGTCCAAGTCCTCGATCGTCCGGTAGACGAACACGCCGGGCGTCTCCACGCCGGGGATCGCCGGCACGAACGGCGCCGAGCCGGTTGCGAGCACGAGCGCGTCGTAGGCGACGCGGCGGCCCGCGCTCGAGACGACGATGCGCGCCGTGCGGTCGATCTCGATCACGCGCTCGCCGAGATGGAGCGTGATGCCGCACGACGCGTACCAGG
>VBKG01000024.1 GCA_005879585.1 Deltaproteobacteria bacterium
CGCGACGCCCATCGTGTCGAGCGCTCTCGCCGCGAACGCCGTCATCGCCGGTTTGCCCCGCCATCATGCGTGCTTATGGTCGCGTTTGCCGCGTTCACGAGGGACCGGGAGAGTGCAAGCGCGGTGCCGCGGCGACGCGCCGCGACGCCGCGGAGGCGCGCGTCGCGCGACCGTGCGCACGCACGCGCGCGATACCACCGGATGATGAAAGCACGAGCAACGTGCTGCCGGCTCGGCAGGCACGTTTGTCCGGTACGCGATGCGATGCACGAATCGCGGGCATCACGCGCGCTGATGTGCGACCCGGAAGCGGCATCGCGTTTGCTGAGCTAAGGCTCCAGCCGTGCTCGAGACGAAGCAGCTCCGCATCTTCAAGACCATCGTCGAGGTCGGCAGCTTCACCGCTGCGGGCGAGCACTTGAGTCTCAGCCAGCCTGCGATCAGCCAGCAGGTGCGCGCGCTCGAAGAGCGGCTCGGCGTCCGGCTCCTCGTCCGCACCGGGCGCAGCACACGGCCGACGCCGGCCGGCGAGGTCCTATTGCAGTGCGCACGGCAAGTGCTCGACAAGATCGAGGAGGTGCAGCGCGTGCTCGGGGAGCACGGCAACGGCAAGGCCGGCGTCGTCCGCATCGGGACGCCCGAGCCGGCGTCGAACTATCTCCTCCCTCCGGTGCTCGCGGAGCTGAAGCGCCGCCTGCCGAAAGTCGACGTACGCGTCATCAGCGGACATCCGCCGGTGTCGCTCGCGCGTCTCCACGCCGGGGACGTCGACGTCGCCTTCCTGCCGCTGCCGGTCGAGGGCGATCGCCTCCGCATCGCGGACGTCGGCACGGACGAGCTCATCACGATCGTGCCGCCGGGGCATCCGTGGATCGACCGCGGCTGCGTGACGGCGCGCGACTTCGAGCATCAGCCGCTCATCCTCTACGACCGCGAGAGCCCGATCACCGTGCGGACGCTCGCCTTTCTCCTCGACGAGGGCGTCTTCCCGCGCGTCGCGGTCGAGATCGACCACCTCGAAGCGCTGAAAGACCTCGTGCGCGCCGGCGTCGGCGTGGGCGTGGTGCCGCGCTGGTCGGCGCTGCGTGAGCTGGCGGCGGGCGCGCTCGTCGCGATCGGATTCGCGAGCGGCCGCATGGCGCGGACGTGGGGGCTCGTCCACGTCGACGGCCACCAGCGGTCGCGCACGACGCGGACGTTCATGCAGCTCTGCCGCGAAGTCCTGCCCGCACGCTTGGCGTCCGGCACGTGACGGCCCCGCCGGCTGCGCGGCGGCCGGAGTCTGCTATCGTCGCGCGATGCGCCGAGCCGTCGCGTGGACCGCCCTCACCGTCGTCTTGTCTCCTGGCGTTGCGGAAGACTGGTTGGCATCCGATAATTCGTCGGATAAACGGTCATACCGTGGCCTCCAAGGCGAAGGTGTCGGTCAGCGTGGATCGGAGCCTGCTGCGCGAAGCCGATCGCCTCGCTGGTCGGATGACCAGGAGTCAGATCTTCGAGCATGCTCTGGCGGCCTGGGTACGGCGGCGGGGGCGGGCGGAGCTGGATCAGGCGATCGAACGCTACTATCGCTCGCTGAGTGCAGCAGAGCAGCGCGCGGACGAGGACTGGGCGTCCCTTGGTGATGAGATGGTGCGACGCGGGTGGGACGAGTGAGTGCGCCAGCGCCGCACCCCAGGCGCGGTCAGCTGTACTGGGTTCAGATTCCCGACGAGCCGGGCGCCAAGCGCCGCCCGGCGCTTGTCGTTTCTCCCGACGTCCGCAATCGGCTGGCCAACGACGTGATAGTGGTTCCGCTATCGAGCGTGCTCCGTGAGGCCCCGACCCACGTGAGATTGCGAGCTCGCGAGGGCGGATTGCGCCGCCCCTCCATGGCAAAGTGTGAGCAGATCACGACGCTGCGCCGCGATCGTCTCATCCCGCGACCGTTGGGCGACACCCTCGCGCCGGGTCGGATGGTAGAGATCGAGAAGGCAGTGCTGCGCGCGATCGGGGTGCCGGTCGCGTGAAAGTGGAGCCGAGGGGAGTCGAACCCCCGACCTCTCTCCATGCTCGTGAAGATGACCGTGGGGAGCAGGTGATGAGGCTTGAGACGCGTCACCAGAGCCCGGCCAGGTGGAGGTACGCGACGATGAGCATCATCGAGACCAGGAGCACGATCGTGCTGAAGTCGATGTGGCGCGGCGCGTCCCCGGGCTGCACGATGCGGAACGCCACCATCAGCACCGCGCCGATGACACCCGCACCGGGTCGGTCGATCTTCATCCCCGGAAACTTGCCCAGCGCGAAGACGAGGTAGCTGCCCAGGAACACCGCGTAAGCGGCGGAGAGCTTCAGATCGGCAACGGCGTGAGGGGGCATTGGGGACACCTACGGTGCCCGCACGATGCCGAGGATCATGCCGAGGCTGGCACCAGCAGCGATCAGCCAGGTCGAACTCAGTCGGAAGCGGAGGAGCAGCACAGCGCTCCCGACCGCCAGAGTGGCTGTTGCCCCATCCACGATGGCCGCGCGGCCCAGTTCCCACGTGACGACCACCATCAGCGCGAGGGCGCCGACCGTGACGCCATCGAGGATCAACGCCGCGAGGCGGGATGCGCGCAGAAGCGACACGAATGGACCGCTGGCGGCGACGAGCAGGAAGGCCGGTAGGAAGATGCCCAGCGTGGCAATGGCCGCGCCCGACCAGCCCGCGAGCAGGTAGCCGATGAAGGTGGCGGTCGTGAAGACGGGTCCCGGAGTCACCTGTCCGACTGCTACCGCATCCAGCAACTGATGCTCGGTGATCCATTGCAGCCGTTCGACCAGATCGGCTCGCAGGAATGCCAGGAGCACATACCCGCTGCCGAAGACCAGCGCACCGACCTTCAGGAAGACGAGGAACAGGCTCGTGAGGGCGACCGGACTACCGGCCGCGCCGGCTGCGACGGCGGGCGAGATCGGCAGAAGTGCTGCGACGCCGCGCTGGCCGACGGTTCTGGCGCTACGCACCACGGCAATGGCGATACCCGAGACGAGCAGCACTGCGACGGGGGCCAGCCCGACGAGGTTCAGCACGGCTGCGGCCACCCCGACCACGAGCGAGGTGGTGTCCCTGATCGCCGCCCGCCCGAGCCGCCAAACGGCCTGGAGGATGATCGCCACAACGACCGGCCTGATGCCGTAGAGGACGCCGGCCATCTCCGGCAGCGAGCCGAACCGCGTGTACGTCCACGCTATCGCGGCGACGAGGAGCGCGGCCGGGACGATGAAGCATGCGCCGCCGACCAGCAGCCCGGGCCAGCCGGCG
The DNA here is from genome assembly GCA_005879585.1 of Deltaproteobacteria bacterium. Lineage (GTDB taxonomy): Bacteria > Desulfobacterota > Binatia > DP-6 > DP-6 > DP-3. The sequence continues at coordinate 3,290 of VBKG01000024.1, forward strand.
CGCACGTAGCCGAGGTAGATCGCCACCTCGCTGGAGCTCGGACCCGGAAGGAGGTTGGCGACCGCGAGCAAGTCAAGAAACCGCTCGCGCGTGAGCCACTGCCGGCGGACGACCGCCTCGTCCTCCATCATGGCAATGTGGGCGGCGGGACCACCGAAGGCGGTGAGGCCCAGGCGCAAGAACACCGCTGCGAGTTCGCGTAGCCGTGCCGTCTGGCGCTCCGGGCCGAGTGGCGACGGACTGCCGGCTGCCCGTGCGCTCACACTGCATCGTCGCGCATCATGTCGTTGACCGCCTCGGCCGGCAGCGGACAATCGTCACGAGGTGTAACACCCGTCTGGGCCTCGGGTCCATCTGGAGGCCAAGAGGAGGACTCCGTCGTGTTGAGAGGTACGCTCACCCTCCTGACGGCTGCGCTCTCAGTCGCCGCGATGGCCAAGCCGACGCGGCTCGGGGAGCCGAGCTACCTGCCCGACGCGGCGGCATCGCGGATCGTATCGGTGACGGAGTCTGGCACGGCTGCTGCCGGCATCACAGTGCTGACCGAGGCCGTCGCGGTCAAGGAAACTGGGCCTCGGGCCACGGTCGCGCGCTTCGGGGAGGTGTATGCGTTCGCGCCCGCCTTCGTCGCCGTCCATCGTGACGAGCCGACCGAGATCAGCTTCTGGAACCTCCAGCCCGACGACGACCACGACTTCATGCTCGTCGATCCCGACTCCAACGTGCTGATGAAAGTCCTTCTGCCGGCACTGCAGAAGACGACCTACGTCTTCACGTTTCACGAGGAGGGGCTGTTCACGTTCTACTGCACCATGCACCAGCCCGAGATGAGCGGGCAGATTCTAGTACTGCCGATCAGGTCGGCGTGAGAAGCGCAGGGAGCATGGTACACGGTGACGTGCATCCGCCGTGTCGAGGTCCTCGCGATCGTGTCGAAAGGGAACGCGCAGAATGGCACGAGCGAGAAGGTCTGAAAT
>VBKG01000025.1 GCA_005879585.1 Deltaproteobacteria bacterium
ATGATCGGCGCCGAGGCCGATGGAGTCATGACGGTCGTGCAAACGGCGATGCTGGCCAAGCTGCCACATTCCATGCTGCGCGATGCCATTCTCACGCACCCCACCATGGCTGAAGGACTCGGCTCCCTCCTTGCCAACGTGCCGCCGATGAGTACCTAGAGGTCATATCGGAAACGATATCGACCGCCGTACCCATCCTGGTTACGGAGCGATCTGCGGCTTGGCAGACGCGCTCTATGGGTCCTTGCTTCTCAGAACTGCGACGGCGCGTCCTGCGCTCCCCAGTGTGTCGACGTCACAACCATGTGCTACTTGGGAAGGCAAACCCGGGGCCGCTGAGAGGGTTCATGAGGCATTCCAGCTCGCGATCGTCAGCCTGCGAGCCGCTTGTTCGGATTGATCAGGTACTTCTGACCGGTGGCTTTCCTGCCGTAGATCGCAATCTCCTCCAATCGCAGGGCCTCCGCGAGTGAGACCTCCTTGTCGTAGTGGCTGGCGAAGGTCGTCTTGATCTCGGCAGCGACTCGCTCTCGTAGCTGCTGCACGGCCCCAGGACCAATCTTCTGCAGAAACGCGGTGAGCAACCAGCCGCCGAGGCCCCACGCCATGCCGAAGTTGCGGACGAGCTCCGTTGGACCTCCGTCCAGGCCTCCATAGATGTACACCTGCTTGTGCGTCGTGGACCCGTAGCGGCTGTATTCCTTGGCGGTCCGGTTGGCGGCCACCTCCATGCAGGAGAGGATCTGACCCGCCAGCCTTCCGCCGCCGATCGCATCGAACGCCAGCGTCGCGCCGGTCGCGACGAGCGCCTCGGTGAGATCGTCGATGAACGTGGGGGCGCTGGAGTTCACCGTGTGCTTGGCACCGATGCCCTTCAGAGCGTCCACCTGTTCCTGCTTGCGCACGATGTTCACCAGTCCGACGCCGTCCTCGATGCAGATCCTGTTCAGCATCTGGCCCAGGTTCGAGGCCGCCGCCGTGTGCACGAGGGCGGAATGCCCCTCCGCACGCATGGTCTCGACCATGCCGAGCGCGGTGAGTGGATTCACGAAGCACGAGGCCCCTTCCGCCGGCGTGGTGCCCTGCGGCAAGACGAGACACTGGCTCGCCTTGATGGTGCGGAACTGCGCGTACATCGCGCCACCGAGAATCGCGACGGTCTTCCCCATCAATGCCCGGGCCTGGTCCGCGGAACCCGTGTGCACCACCACGCCCGCACCTTCGTTGCCGACCGGCAGCGACTGGTCCACGCGTCCCATCATCGACTTCATGGCGGACGGTGGGATGCTCGCCACGACGATCGGATCGTCGAGGGCACCGGAAACCTTCGCCGTGGACATGTCGCCGGCGCCGAACATCAGCCCCAGGTCCGAGGGGTTGATGGGAGACCCTTCGACGCGGACCACCACCTCGTCCGGCTTCGGCTCGGGGATCGGCACGCTCGTCAGCGAGAGCTCGAGGGTGCCTTCCTTCTTGACGGTCGATCGCAGCTGGAGTCCGGTCGATTGCATGCCGTCTCTCCTCTCGAGTACCGCGGCGTCGCCGGATCAGCTCGCCGCTTCTGGCAAATTGCGTGCGGTCATCGATCGCGCAGCCGAACCCGGTGATGCGAGCTCGCCGAGGCGTACGCCGCGGATCAGCTCCTTCGCGCACGGGATCAACCCCGGGGCCATGCTGAGCGAGCGGAAGCCGAGCCGGAGAAGTTGCGGCATCGTTTCCTCGCGCCCTGCCAGCTCGCCGCACAGCGTGATCGGCACGCCGGGCGCGTCGGCGATGGCGATCGCCAGGAGCCGCAGGACGGCGGCATGGGTGTCGTCGTAGTATTGGCTCACGGCGGGATCGTCCCGCCCCGCAGCGAGCGTGTACTGCGTGAGGTCGTTCGTGCCAACGGAGAGGAAGTCCACGTGGCGGGCGATCGTGGCGACGCCGAGCGCGGCGGCGGGCGTCTCGATCATCGCGCCGAAGGGAGGACGTTTCGCGCCCGGGAACGTCTCGAGCGTGGCGTCGAACTGCACGCGCATCTCGCGGATATCCTCCTCCAGCGTCACCATCGGCACCAGGATGCGGACGTCCTGCTCCTGCGCGAGCCGGAAGAGGGCGGCAAGCTGGGTCCGCACCAGCTGTGGGTACTCGAGCAGCAGGCGCACGCCGCGCCGTCCGAGCGAAGG
>VBKG01000026.1 GCA_005879585.1 Deltaproteobacteria bacterium
ACGGGGAGCGGCAGGAACGGCACGGGCTTGTCGCCGCCGACGTCGAGGAGCCGGATCGTGACGGGCTTCCCCCGCAGCGGCACCGTGAGTGCCCGCAGCTCCTCGAACAACTCGTCCTCGGACGGCGGGAGCGCGCGCGTCAGATAGAGCTGCTCGATCCGGAAGAGGCCGACGCCGTCGGCGCCGTTGTCGATCGCGATCTCGACGTCGTCGTGCGCGCCGAGGTTGGCCTCCACGGAGACCAGCTCGCCGTCGAGCGTGAAGGCGGGCTTGCGACAGGCGCCACGGCAGCGCGCCCCCGCCCGGTCGAAGGCCTCCAGTCGTGCCTGGAATGTGCGGCGTGTCTCCGCATCCGGCGAGACCACGATGGTGCCGCGCGAGCCGTCGACGAGCAGCTCCTCGAGGTTCCGGATGCGGTGCACGATCTCTGGCGGACCCGCGACCACCGGGATGCGCTTCTCGCGCGCGAGCAAGGCCGCGTGCGCCCCCGACGCGAGCGCGCCCACCACGATCGCCGCCACGCCCCGCCGGGACAACGGAACCACGTCGGAGGGGAGCAGGCGCTCGACCACCAGGACGTGCCCCGCAGGGACGTGCTCGAGCGACGACCCGTCGACCCCCATGAGGTGCCGGAGGACCCGGCGGCCGAGGTCGGCGACGTCGTCGGCGCGCTGCTGGAGCGTGGGGCCCTTCAACGCCAGGAATCGCTCGTGGAGCCGGCGGAAGACCCGGCGCACGGCAACCTCGGCCCCGACCAGCGATTCCAGCTCCCGCTCGATCTCACCGGATGAGACGATCCCGGCGAGCATCATCCCGTGCGCGCGGAAGATGCCGGCGAGCGCGGCATCGAACTGCTCCTCGATGCGCAGCGCGGAATCCTCGAGCTCGCGACGGGTCTGCTCGAACGACGCCAGGACCCGGTTCCATTCGCTGGCGATCTGATCCCGCGCGATCGCCGCGGGATCGGGAGCCGACTTGAGCAGGTCCACCACGAGCCACGCCGGGCCGATCCCCACGCCGGGGGAGATCGCGGTACCCGCGAAGACCGTGGGGTCGCGGCCGTTCGGATCGTCCTGGGTCATGGGATCATTCAAACGGTCGGCACGGTACCACCGTCGATCACGTATTCGCTTCCGTGGATCGAGGCGGCGCGGCTGGAGGCGAGGAATGCGACCAGCTCCGCAACCTCTTCGGGCCGGCCGGGCCGGCCGATCGGAATGCCTCCCAGCGAGTCCATCAGGCGTCCCCGGGCGGTTTCCCGGTCGGTTCCCGCGCTTTCTGCCAGACGAGCGATGAGACCTTGTGCCGCCGTCGTCTCGATGAAGCCAGGGGCGACCGAATTCACGCGGACGCCTTTCGGCCCGACTTCCTTCGATAGCCCCTTGCTGTAGTTCGTCAATGCAGCCTTGGCCGCCGCATAGGCGAGCGTCGCCTCGAACAGCGGCAAGCTTCGCTGGATGGACGAGACATGGATGATGACCCCGGATCCCTGCTGCAGCATGCCCGGAAGGAATTCGCGATCGAGGCGAACGGCGGCGAGCAGGTTGGTGTCGAGGGCGCGCCGCCAATCGTCGTCGCCGAGGGCGAGGACACCGCCGCTCGGCGCGCTCGAGCCGCCCACATTGTTGACCAGAATGTCGAGGCCCCCGAGACGGTCCCGCACCTCCCGCGCCACCTTGCCGACGCCCTCCGGGGTGCTGACGTCGGCCTGGATGAAGAGCTTCACCGTCTGACCTTCCGGCAGCGACGACCGCGCGGTGGTGGCGACCATCGCGCCGGCGGCCGCGAGACGTCGCACGATGGCCTCGCCCATGCCCTTGGTGCCGCCCGTGACGAGAGCCCGCTTGCCAGCAAATTCCGTGGGGTCGCAGGAAAACTGCGCCTGCTCGGTCATCAAGCGATCTCCAGGCGGGCTATCTTCCCGCCGGCCAGGGTGAAGGCGTAGCGCAGCTCGACGGGGCTATTGGGGAAGTTACCGGAGACCCGGCCCGTGACGATCGTCTTGCCGTCCGCCTCCGCGCAGGTGAGGACCTCGACCACGTGCTCATATTTCCTGATCGCGGCATCCATCCATTGACGGATCGCAGCGGTGCCTTGCATCTCGCGACCCTCATCTCGGACGACCGCACGATCGGTGAAGCACGCGGTGCACGCGTCCGCATCATGGGCGTTCGACCCCGCGAAGTAGGCAGCGATCGGCTGAGGCAGCTCTTTGGACATCCTGATTCCTCCTGAATCCGCAATCACCCGTCCGCGAACAGCACCGTCGACAGGTACCGCTCGCCCGAGTCCGGTAGCACGGTGACGATCGTCTTGCCGGCGAACGCGTCGTCGCGTGCGAGCCGGAGCGCCACCGCCGCCGCGGCGCCACACGAGATGCCGGAAAGGATGCCCTCCTCCTTGGCGAGTCGCCGCGCCATCTCGACGGCCTCCTCGTCCGACACGGTCTCGACGCGACCGACCATGGCGAGGTCGAGGTTCTCCGGGGCGAAGCCGGCGCCGATCCCCTGGATCTTGTGCGGCGAGGGTGTGAGCGGTGCGCCCGCGAGGGTTTGGGTGATGCCACCT
>VBKG01000291.1 GCA_005879585.1 Deltaproteobacteria bacterium
AGCTCCATCCGCTGGGGCATGGCCGGGAGCTTTACTTCTGGAGCTTCATCGTGACCCTCCTGATCTTCGGGCTCGGCGCCGGCGTGTCGATTTACGAGGGAATCAGCCACGTCATCGCGCCGGTGCCGATCTCGGATGCCATCATCAACTACGTCGTCCTCGGTCTCGCCTTCGTGTTCGAGGGTGTGTCGTGGCGTGTAGCAATCAACGAGTTCCGCTCCGCGAAGGGAAAGCGCGGGTACTTCGAGGCGGTGCGTCAGAGCAAGGATCCGACGATGTTCATGGTGCTCTTCGAGGACACCGCCGCGCTGATCGGTGTGATCATCGCCGTGGTCGGCATCGCGGCGAGCGAGACGTTCGACCGCCCCGTGCTGGACGGTGCGGCATCCATCGGTATCGGGTTACTCCTCGGCGTCGTGGCCATGTTCCTCGCTCGCGAGGCCAAGGGGCTCCTCATCGGCGAGCCGGCGGCCTCGGAGGTGGTCTCATCGATCTGCGCGATCGCGCGGGCCTGTCCGGGCGTCGAGCGATCGAACGGTCTGTTCACGGTGCATCTGGGCCCGACCAGATCGTCGCGTCGATCAGTATCGACTTCAGGGACACGCTCTCCGCCGCCGACGTGGAGACGATCGTTGCCACGATCGAGCAGCGCGTCAAGAGCGTCCATCCTGAAGTCGTCCTGCTGCTGATCAAGCCGCAAAGCGCCGAGGCATTCGATCAAGCCCACGCCCGACCCGTCGGGCGTCGCTAAGTAGGTTCGACGCCGACGTCGTCACGGGCTTGTGGACGCCAGCGCGCCGACGTGGTTCCGTCGCGCGGCCGCGGCACACGAGCCATTCACGAGCGCCATTCCCGTCGACCGCGGCCGGAGGAGGAACTACGGCATGAGCCCTCGGCAGAGGACACGGTTTGGGATCGCCGCACTCGTCTTGGTGGTCGTCTCGTCCCCGCACGCCGCCGCGACCGTCTCATCGCGGAGCGCCGACGTTGCGGGCGTCACGCTCCACTACCTCACGGCCGGCACCGGCCCGGCGGTCATCCTGCTTCACGGCTACACGCAGACGTCGCGCATGTGGAAGCCCGTCATCCCGAAGCTCGCCACGCGGTTCACCGTCATCGCGCCCGATCTGCCGGGCATCGGCGACTCGGCGATTCCGGCGGACGGGCTCAACATGAAGACGGCGGCCGTCCGCGTCCACGCCCTCGCCCGGGCGCTCGGCATCGACAAGGCACGGGTCGTCGGCCACGACGTCGGATTGATGGTCGCGTACGCCTACGCGACGCAGTTCCCGGCGGAGGTCGAGAAGCTCGTCGTGATGGATGCGTTCCTTCCCGGCGTCGCCGGATGGGAGCGCGTCTACGACGATCCGGGCATCTGGCACTTTCGCTTCAACGGGCCGACCCCCGAAGCCCTCGTCCGCGGGCGGGAGCGCGTTTACTTCGAGCACTTCTGGAACGACTTCGCCGCCGATCCGCGGCGCTCCGTCCCGGAGGCGGACCGCGCCGTCTACGCCGCCGCGTATGCGCGGCCCGGCCGGATGCGGGCCGGCTGGGCGTACTTCGTGTCGTTCCAGCAGACGGCGAAGGACTTCGCCGAGCTCTCGAAGACGAAGCTCACGATGCCGGTCCTCGCCATCGGCGGGGCGAAGGCGAACGGCGAGCTGTTGGGGCAGCAGATGAAACTCGTGGCGTCCGACGCCACGACCGTCGTCCTGCCGGACACCGGACATTGGGTCCTCGAAGAGAAGCCGGACGAAACGATCGACGCGTTGCAGCGGTTCTTGCCGGATGGTGTAGGGAGTCGCTCCTCGGGACAGTGAAAGGTGTCGCGATGAAGACCGAGCTCGTTCTGTCGCTGGCGTCGAAGGGTCAGCAGGGCCGTGAGCCACTCGCTCGCCTCGACGAGCTCGTGCGCAGGCTGGAAGACACGCTCGACGAGTCGGTGGCGCAGGAGGATGTGGTGTGCGCGATCGTGCGCCTGGCAGTCCCCGATCTCGCCGATTACTGCCTGGTCGACGTCTTCGAGGGTGCGCAACCGGTCCGCTGCGTGTTTGCGCATCGCGATTCGAAACAGACCGTCGCTCTCGGCGCGCTGCTCGGAGAACTTGCTCCCGCTATCGGGAACGGCGATTCTCGTAACCGATCGCCCCTCGATTCTCGAAGGAGCCCCGACGAGTCACGGCCCTGACGAGGAGCGGGCGACTGGGGTCGAACCCGCGACGTCCAGCTTGGGAAGCTTTCTTGGCCCTTGCGGGGCAAGGGTTTTTCGGCGGCGGTAGCAGAAATGGGATAACGCAATATGCCGGCGCCCGGCCGGACGCCAGAAGTTGGCCGGTCGCCTCCGGTGATATGGGGCGCGGAGGAAGCCGCCTTCGCCTTCGCGCGCCTCTGCGCGCCTGAGCCGCGTCTCAGTCCATCGTCAACACGACGCGAAACTCCGCATGCCCGCTCGTCATCCGCTCGTACGCGTCCTTCACCTTCGCCAGCGGATACTTCTCGATCATCGGCCGGACACCCGCGAACGCCGAGAACTGCAGCGTCTCCTGTGAATCCATCGCGGTTCCCGAAGGCCAGCCCTGGATCGCGCGCCGCGCCAAGAGCAACTGCAGTACGGAAATCTCCATCGGTTCAACCGGTGCGCCGACGATCACCAGCTTGCCTCCCACGCTCAGGCCATCCACGAGCTCCGCGATGGCCTTCGCGCTCGGCGCCGTCGCCAGGATCACCTTCGCTCCTCCCAGCTTCTGCAGCTCTTCCGCCGGCTTCGTAGCCTTGCTGTCGATGTACGCGAACGCACCAAGCTTCTTCGCCAACGCCGCGTTCTCCGGCCCTCTCCCGACTCCCACCACGCGATACCCGGACTTCGCCGCATACTGGATCCCAAGGTGCCCCAGGCCGCCGATCCCCAGCACTCCCACCAGGTCTCCCGCGCGGGCGCCGCTGTTCCGGAGCGCATTGAACGTCGTGATTCCCGCGCACATCAACGGTCCTGCCTCCGCCCCATCGAGACCATCCGGAAGCAGCGCCACCGCCTCATGCCGCGCCAGCATGTACTGGGCATAGCCGCCATCGCGGGTGATGCCGGTGATCGCTTCGTTCGCGCACGTCACGAAGTCTCCGCGCCGGCAGCTCGGACACACGAAGTCGTGCCCGCCGTGCCATCCCACGCCCACCCGGTCACCCTTCTTCCATTCCGTCACGCCCGCGCCCGCTTCGTCGATCACGCCTACGACCTCGTGCCCGGGCACACGCGGATACATCAGCCCCGGCCACCCGCCGTCCTTCACCAGATGATCGCTGAAGCAGATCCCGCACGCCTTCACCCTGATCCGCACCTCGCCAGGCCCGGGTGACGGGATCTCCCGCTCCACGAGCTCGAACTCCCCGCCCGCCTTGTCCACCTGTGCCAGCAAATTCTTCGCCATCGCTTCCTCTCCCTTTCCGTTTTTCTGAGTGCCTTTTCCGTCCGACGCGAACTTGCCACAACGGTCGGGGCACGCATGCCAAATGCACATCGCCAAGCCCGTCGACCCGCCACAACTCGCGACCGCGGGTTGCGAAGCTGGGCGGTCGCAGCATGGACGGAGCGTAACCGAGCGCCTGTCGATCGCAACACGGCGGTATCTACTCGGCGATGCCGTGCTTCGCGTAATACGCCTTCATGCCGGGATGGTTCTTGACGCGCTCGAAATGCGCGACGAGCTTGGCCGCGACGCGATCGGGCAGATCGGCTGGAATGTAGTCGAGCTTGCCGGACCTGAGGTGGCGGATCCAAACGAAGACCTTGAGGTCGGCGACGCTGAGCCGACCGCCGGCGAAGTATTGACCGCCGCCGGCCTCGAGGCGTTGCTGAAGGCGCGTGAGAAAGAACGTGATCGGGCCGTCGGCGAGCGCCTGGCGCTGCGCTTTCTTCTGGTCTTCGGGCAAGCTGAAGGTGGCGGAGACTTCGCTAGTGATGTCTTCGACGGCCTCCATCGCCTCGTCGCACAGCGCAGCCTGCCATGGATCGGATGGGTAGAGATCCGCCAGCTTGCCGACGTAGCGGTTGATGCCGTTCGACTGGGTGACGATTGCGCCGTCGACCTCGAGCACGGGCAGGCTTCCAAATGGAGTACTCGGCTTGCGGCGGGGCCAATCGGGCCCGGGCACGCGATCATCCTCGAATGGGATACCGGCGATCGAGAGCGCAAGTCGCGCCGGTTCTCCGCGTCCGCCGTGGAAATCGAAATAGGTCAGCTTGAGCTTCGGCATGGGATGAGTCCCTCCCGTGATTGACTATAAATGACTCAGACAAATGCGGCGCGGTTCTTGGCCACGAACTCTTCGATCCTCATCAGACCGGCGCCGTCGACTACGCGGACGGGAGCCAGATGCTGATCGACCCGATCGACTGGTCGTAGGATGGCCGACCCCGAACAACGGCCATCCATCCCTGTCGCAGGGGATCGCGCCCGGCCCTGACCACGTCCGATAACGGCGAGCACGGAGACGGCCATGGCCGAATACGAC
>VBKG01000169.1 GCA_005879585.1 Deltaproteobacteria bacterium
ATCGCGCGCCCGATGCCGCGCGAGCCGCCGGTGACGAAGGCGAATCTCATGGCGTGTCCTCCCGCGGCATTCTTGCCCGCTGACCTGGAGGGGAGCAACGTCGGCGTCGTCGGGCAGACGGTTCGCGAAGGCGTCGGCGAGGACGGGTCGGACCAACGGCTGAACGTCTTCCGGCACCTCGGACGCCGCGAAGTAGCGTACCTCGCCGTTCGAGCTCCCACATTCTCGCGGACGGCGGTGTCGGCGGGCGTTCCTTCTCAGCCGACCGCTCCGACCGCCCGTAGCTCGGCGATCTCTTCGCTGCGCAGACCAAGCAGCTCACCGAGCACCTCGTCGGTGTGTTCCCCGAGGAGCGGCCCCGGACCACCGACCCGCGCCGGCGTCTCCGACAGCACGAACGGCGGCCCGTCGATGCGCACCGTGCGACCTTCCGGTGTCGGCACGTCGACGAAGTGGCCGCGCGCGGCGAGCTGAGGGTCGCGAGCGCAGACGTCCTCGGCATTGGCGACGACGCCCGCGGCGACGCCGGCCGTCTGGAGCACCGCCATCGCCTCCTCCGCGACCCGAGTTCGGGTCCATGCAGCGACCAGAGCGTCGAGCTCCGCGCTGTGCTCGATGCGGGCGGCACGGGTGCCGAAACGGGTCGTCCACTCGGGATCGCCGAGCGCGTGCGCGAAGCGCGTCCAGTCGTCGTCGGAGAACACCGTGATCGCGAGCCACCGGTCGTCGCCCGCGCACGGGTAGACGCCGTGCGGCGCTCCGGGCTCCTCCTGGGACGCGTTGCCCACGGGGGCCGACGTGCCGCCGTCGAGCGCTCGGGCAAGCAGCGTCGGTCCGAGGAGGCTCGCCACTGCCTCGAGCTGCGCCAGGTCGACGAGCTGGCCACGGCCGGTCCGTCGCCGGTGCCAGAGGGCCGCGAGGACGGCGAGCGCGCCGAGGTTGCCGCCCGCCAGGTCCGAGTAGGAATACCCGAAGCCGGCCGGCGGGCCCGACGGCTCCGCCATGAGGAGCGTGTATCCGGTGAGCGCCTGCAACGTCGGACCGTAGCTCACGTGATCGCGATCGGGCCCCGTGAGACCGAATCCCGTCATGCGAACGCAGATGACGTCCGGCTTGAGCCTGCAAAGGTCTTCGTACGCGAGCCCGAGGTTCGACATGACGCGCGCGCTGAAATTGTCGATGACGACGTCCGAGACCGCCGCGAGCCGCCGCGCGAGCTCGAGGCCGCGCGGGCGATTGACGTCGAGCACGACGCTCCGCTTGCCGCGCATGAGCGTTCCCGAGAGCCCGCCGCGGCGGTCGCCGAAATCCATGGCGTTGCGTCGCTCGACCTTGATCACGTCGGCGCCGAGGTCGGCGAGGATGCGGGTGGCGACCGGCCCGGCGACCACCCACGTGAAGTCGAGGACGCGGACGCCTGCGAGCGGCAGCATCAGACGATCCCTTCCTGCCGGAGCGTCGCGAGCTCCGCGTCGGCGACTCCGATCCGACCGTAGACCTCGGCGTTGTGCTCGCCGAGGAGCGGCGGCCGGCGGGCGATCCGCCACGGCGCGTCGGTCAGGTGAAACGGCGGACCCGGGTACGGCACGGTCAGTCCGAGCTCGGGGTGCTCGATCGGCACGAAGAAGCTGCGGTCGGCGAGGTGCGGGTCGCGGAGCAGCGCTTCCGGCGCCCGCACGGCGGCGTACGGAATGCGACGGAGCTGTGCCCCCGAGACCAGCTCCTCGACGGTGTAGCGCGCGGCCCAGGCGTCGAGCACGTCGAACAGGTGCTCGGCGCCGGTTGCGCGGTGGCGGACGTCCTCCCATGCCGGGTCGCCGAGGTCGGCCGCCATCCCGTCGGCCTTCACCCACTCGACGAGCGACGTCCAGTCGCCGACCGTGCAGTGCATGACCCAGCCGTCCAGGCAGCGGCCGACGCGGAAGTAGCGCGTCCAGTGCAGCGTCCCCTGGCGCGTGGCCGCCGTCCCATGCTGGTGCCAGAGGCCGGGGACGTGCTCGAGGGCCGCCGCGACCGCGGCCTGGAGGCTCACGTCGACGTCCTGTCCGCGTCCCGTCTGCTCGCGGGCGAAGAGCGCCGCGAGCACGCCGACGGCGGCGAAGACCCCGGCCTGGTGATACGCCTGCAGGCCGAGCGCACGCAGCGGCGGGCCGTCCTTGTGGCCGTTCACGAAGAGCATGCCGCCCATCGCCTCGGCGACCGTGTCCGATCCGCGCCAGTCGCGGTAAGGTCCGCGCTGGCCGAAGGGCGTGATCGACGCGACCGTGAGCCGCGGGTTCGTGGCGCGGAGCGCGTCCGGGCCACACCCGAGAGCGGCGAGGCGTCCGGGCGGCTCGGTCTCGATCAGCACGTCCGCGTCGCCGGCGAGGCGCCGCAGCAGCGCCGCGCCGGCGCGTCGCGTGATGTCGAGGGTGATGCCGCGCTTGCTCGTGTTGTAGAACCAGAAGAAGAGACTGCGCTCCGGGTGCGGCAGGCCCTGCCAGAACGGCGGGATCGCGCGCAGCCGCCCGCCGCCCGGCGGCTCGACCAGCACGACGTCGGCCCCGAGGTCGGCGAGGAGCTTGCCGGCGAGCGCGCCCGTCTGATCCGCGAGGTCGAGGATGCGCAGGCCGGCCAGCGCACCGGCCATCAGAGACGGACGAAGATGTCGGCCACGGCGTCGTCGGTGAGGCGCGTCACGCTGGTCACCCGGTCGGAGATCTCCCGCAGCGTTTCGGCCGAGCTCGGACCGACGTCGATCAGCACGGAGAAGAGCGAGAACTGCAGGCGCTTCTTCTCGGCGAGGAAGCGTGCCTTCCACTCCGGCGAGACGCGGCACTCGCCGTCGGTGACGAGCACGACGTCCCCGCGGCGGTAGCGCGCCGCACCGAGGCATTCGAGCGCTGCCGACAGCGGCGTCTCGAAATCCGTGCCGCCGCCGGGGAAGTACTCGGCGACGTCGAGCGCGCGGTCCTCCTGCACTTCGTGCCGCTCGCGCGGGTTCAGATCGAGCGTGAAGAGCGGCATGTCGGCGGACGAGAAGCACATGAAGCGGAAGAGCCGGCGCTGGCGCCGCGCGATCTCGAGGAGCGTGAGCGCGACGGCCTTCGACCAGATCTCCTTCTCGCCCGCCATCGAGCCCGATCCATCGAGGCAGACGATCATCGGCCCGCGGCCGCGCTCGTCGGCGCCGCGGAGCGAGTACGTGAGCAGCTGCCCCTCGACCAGGCGGCGCCCGAAGTCGCGTCGTAGCAGCGGATGGCCGAGCGCCAGGAGCTCGGGCGGGAGAAGCCGCTCGAGGTCGCGGCCGAGGCGCACGTCGAACACCTCTTCGCTCACGCGCTCGAACGGCCGCTTGCGGAGCGCGAGCGCCTGCTGGCGCATGCGGCCGACCACGGCGGCGAGCTTCCGGAGCTTCGGGTTGGTGGCGAGCCGCCGGCCGAGCTCGATCTGCCGGCCCGGCGACGTGCGTCCACCCGCGCCGAGGCCGGTGCCCCAGGCGCGCGACTCCTCGCTCGCCTCCCCGAGCTGGCGCGCGATGCCGGCGGCTGCCGCCGGGAGTGCTGCCCGGGCGCGTGCAGGCATCTCGCCGAGCCGCTGCGCCATGTTCTGCGCTTTTTGCCGGAGCCGGGCCGCCGCCACCTCGGCCGCCCGCTCGACCTCCTCGCGCGCCTCTGCCGCCTTCTCGGCGTCTCCCAGCTGGTCGAGCGTCTCGAGATCCGCCGCGCGGCCACGAACCTCTTCTTCCTGGCGGTCGAGATCCCAGAGATCGAGCAGATCGCCGCGCGGCAGCAGGCGTTCCTCGCGGAGGAGCGCCAGCACCTGTTCGCCGATCAGCACCGTGCCGAGCCCGGCCCGGACCTCGTCGAGCTGCGTCTCCTCCCGCAGATGCTCGAGCAGCGGATGGTCGCGGAACGCGTCGAGCAGCGTCCGGTTGAGCACGCTCGCGCGCGACACGTCCTCTGGCCGTCGCCAGCGCGGTTCGAGCTTGAAGAGGAGGCAGAAGACGTCCTCGACGAGCGCGTCGAAATGGGGGACGAGCCGGCCGCCGGCCTCGATCAGGGCGGCGAGCGACGGCGCATCGGCAGCGAGCGCCGCGAAGGCGCTCCGGTCGTACGCGTCGCTCTCGATCCAGCAGTGCTCGCGCGGCGGGATGAGGACGGTCCGCGACGGCGGCTTCGCGCGGCGGCGGGACGCCATCAGAGCCGGGCCAGCATCTCCTGCTGGATCTGCACGATCTCGTGCTTCAGCGCCTCGACCCGCTCGACCGGACGCCCGCCGCTGCGCGCCTGCGCGAGGATGGCGTCCACCTTGCCCAGGATGTTCCGGATCTTGGTGTGCGCCTCGACCGCGGCGCGCGTCCGCAGCTCTCCCGAGTCCCACTCGCGGAACGCGTAGTCCCGCAGCTCGCGCGACTGGAAGAGCAGAACCTGGACCTCGTCCTCGTAGCCGCTCAGGAGCTCCCGGATCGTGTCCCGGACCTGGGATCGCTCGGCGGGGTCGCGCCAGAGCACGTGCTCGAGGAACGGCAGGTCCTGCTCGGACGCCGCGGCGCGGCCGGCGAGGTACGCGTGCGCGCGCAGCAGGCCTACCGCCTGTGCCCAGCGACGGTCGGACGCGACGATGCTCTTCCGCCCGAGCTCGCGCCGGATGTCGGCGATCGCGCGCAGCACCGAAGCGGGCACGGGGAGGGCCTCGGCCTCGACGCGCGCGGCCCGGAGGTCGGCCAGCGACAGCGTCGTCCGGCTGGTGGCCGGGCGCGCCTGGAGGAGCTTCAAAAACCGGAAGTCCTCGCTCACGTAGTCGACGACGAAGCGGAGGAGGAAGCGGTCATGGAGGGCCAGGAGCTCGTCGTCCTCCGGCAGCTCGTTGGAGGCCGCGAACAGCGTCAGCAGCGGGACGTCGGCCACCTCGCGGCCGTTGTGGAAGCGTCGCTCGTTGATGAGCGTCAGGATGGTGTTCAGGATCGACGAGCTCGCCTTGAAGACCTCATCCAGGAACGCGATGTGGGCCTCCGGCAGCTTGTGGGTCGTGAGCCGGCGGTAGTCGTCCTGCTCGAGCGCCTTCAGGCTGACCGCGCCGAACAGCTCCTCCGGCGTCGTGAAGCGCGTCAGCAGCCACTGGAAGTAGGCGGCCCCGTCGATCCGCCGGCAGACCTCGTCGGCGAGCATCGACTTGGCGGTGCCGGGCGGCCCGATCACCAGCACGTGCTGCGCCGCGACGAGCGCCACGAGCGCGCCGTCGATCAGCTCGTTCCGCTCGAGGAAGACCTGCTGCAGCTCGTCCCGGATGGCGCGCAGGACGTCACGCGGCGACGACACGAACGGAGGATAGCGGAGCCCGCGCGAGGCCGGCAAGCTCGCAACACGCCGGGTTTGTCGTCACAATACGCGTGCCCGGAAGGAGATTTCGATCCCGATGTACGTCCCGCCCAGAGCCGCGCGCGAGCGCCGTCGCGGCAACATGGTCGCCGAGCTGCTGCCCCGCCTCGATCCC
Source organism: Deltaproteobacteria bacterium (assembly GCA_005879585.1). GTDB lineage: Bacteria > Desulfobacterota > Binatia > DP-6 > DP-6 > DP-3. The sequence continues at coordinate 5,476 of VBKG01000169.1, forward strand.
ACGCGGCGGGAGGACCGGCTGATCACCGAGATGATCGAGAATGCGTTGAAGCTCCTGCGCGACGGCACGAGCCTCGGCGATGTCAAGATTTTGAACGCGTCGCTCCGCGAGCTGCGCTACGCCTTCAAGGTGTTCGCCCCGTATCGCGGCGTGCGCAAGGTGAGTGTGTTCGGCTCGGCGCGCAGCGCGCCGACGGCGCCTGCATCGCGAGCCGCACGCGAGTTCGCACAGCGGATCGCCGCGGCGGGCTACATGGTGATCACGGGCGCGGGCCCCGGCATCATGAGCGCCTGCCAGGAGGGCGCGGGCCGCGAGCGGAGCTTCGGCGTCAACATCCGGCTGCCCTTCGAGCAGGAGCCGAACGAGTTCATCGCGAAGGACGCGAAGCTCCTGACTTTCCGGTATTTCTTCACCCGGAAGCTCATGTTCATCAAGGAGGCGGACGCCGCGGTGCTCTTCCCCGGCGGGTTCGGCACGCACGACGAGGCGTACGAGTGCCTGACGCTGGTCCAGACGGGCAAGACGAGCCCGATGCCGATCGTCTTCCTCGACGCGCCGCGCGGCACGTATTGGAAGACCTGGAAGCGCTACGTCGAGGACCACCTCCTCCGTCCCCGCCTGATCTCCGAGGAGGACATGGCGCTGTTCAAGGTCACGTCGTCGATCGACGAGGCGGTCGAAGAGATCACGGGGTTCCACCGGGTCTACCATTCCTCGCGTACGGTGGGGCGGCGGCTCGTCATCCGGCTCAACCGGGCCATCCCGGACACCCTGGTCTCTCGCCTCTCCGCCGATTTCGCCGATATCCTGGTGAGTGGCGGAATCGAGCAGGCAACGGCCCTGCCGACCGAGGAAGAGCCCGAGATCCGCCACCTTCCGCGCCTCGTCATGCACTTCAACCGTACGCATTTCGGACGTTTGCGGCAGCTGATCGACCGCCTCAACCAGCAGGGGTGAACAATTCTGTGCAGAATGCCATGAGGAGTGCGTTGGTCAGTACGGTGCTTGAGCGCACCCGGGCCGTTGTGGATAATTGTCGGATGCGCTGGACGCGCGAAACGATCGCGACCCGACGGTCACCACGCGCGATCGGCGCGCTGTTTGCGCTCGCCGTCGTCGCGCTGAGTCCGGCGCGGGACGCCGGCGCGATGCCGCGGCTCACGGCGCGCGCTGCGGTCGTGATGGACGCGTCGAGCGGCGACGTCATCTGGGAGCGGAATTCCGACGAGCCGCTGCCGCCGGCGAGCACGACGAAAGTCCTGACCGCGATCCTCGCGCTCGAGAGCGGCCGCCTCGACGATCGGCTCACCGTGAGCGAGTTCGCGGCGGACACCGCGCCGTCGAAGATCAACTTGCATCCGGGACAGCGGATGCGGCTCCACGACCTCGTGTACGCCGTGCTCCTCAACTCCGCGAACGACGCGGCCGAGGTGGTGGCCGAGGGACTCGGTGGGTCGCAGGCCGCGTTTGCTGCGCGCATGAACGAGAAGGCGCGCGCCATCGGCGCCACGCATGCGCACTTCGCCAACCCGCACGGGCTCACGGCGTACGGGCACGTCGTGAGCGCGCGTGACCTTGCAGTCATCTTCCGCTACGGGCTCCGGGTGCCGCTCTTCCGCGAGATCCTCGAGACCCGCCGGGTCGACGTGCCGCTCGAGGGCGCCGGCATCCATCTCGTGTCCCTCCATTCGCACAACCGGCTGCTCACCGGCTACGCGTATCCGGTGATCGGCAAGACCGGCTACACCCGTCCGGCGCGCCGCTGCTTCGTCGGCGCGGCGACCCACGACAACCGCGAGGTCATCATCGCGCTCCTCGGCGCGAGCGACCTCTGGGGCGATGCGCGCCGGCTCTTCGCGTACGGCTTCGGCGCTCCGGACCGGCCGAGCGTCGTCATGGCCGGCATCCTGCCGATTCCGAGCGTCCTCGCGCGGCGCAGCGTGCCGCCGCCGCCGGAAGATGACGAGGCCGCCGAGGCGCGGGCCGCGGCTCGGTTCGCCGTCCAGCTCGGTCCCTACGCGACGCGGCGGTCCGCCGCCGCCGTGCGTGCTCGGCTGGCTCGCCGCGGCTACACGGCGATGCTGACCGGCCGGGCGCTCCGCCTCGGGTCGTTCTCGACCGAAGGGCGCGCCCGCCGGCTGGCCGTCAGGCTCAGGCTGACCGGCTACCGGCCGATCGTCGTTGCTTTTAATTAGATAGCGAGGGGCTCCGCCCCTCGCCCCCGTCGGGCGAAGCCCGCCGGGGTCCCCCACTCCCCGCTCGCTTCGCTCGGCCGCGCGCGCGGCGCGCGCGGAGATTGGACCTCTGGTCGATCTTTTAGCGCTGCGCCCGTCGCGGGGTCGATGATGCCGGGACCGGCGGTGTGAACGAGAGCTGACGGCGGCTGCGCGCGGCGTGGCGGTCGCACGCGAGCGCGATCAGACGGTCGAGCAGCGCGCCGAACGGCAGGCCGCTCGCCTCCCAGAGCTTCGGGTACATGCTGATCGCGGTGAAGCCCGGCATCGTGTTGATCTCGTTGACGAGGACCCGTTCGGTCCCCTGCTCGAGGAAGAAGTCCACCCGGGCGAGGCCGGTGCAGTCGACGGCCCGGAAGACACGCAGCGCGAGCGCGCGCATCGCGGCCGCCGTGGTCTCGGGCAACGGCGCCGGGATCAGCACGCGTGCCCCCTGGTCGACGTACTTGTCCGCATAATCGTAGAACTCGCGGGACGGCACGAGCTCGCCGATCACCGACGCCTCGGGCTCCTCGTTGCCGAGCACCGCGCACTCGAACTCTCGCGCGCGGACGGCGGCCTCGATCACCACCTTTGCATCGTAGGCGCCGGCCTCGGCCACGGCGTCCGCGAGCGCGGCCGCCTGCTTCACCTTGGTGATCCCGACGGACGACCCGAGGTTTGCGGGCTTCACGAAGCACGGGAAGCCGAGCTCCGTCTCGACGCGCCTGGCGAGCGCCGTCGCGGGCTCGCCACCGACGCGGGCGACGAGCCAGCGGCAGACGGGGATGCCGGCGTCACGGAAGACCGACTTCATGGCGGCCTTGTCCATGCCGACGGCCGACGCGAGCACGCCGGCGCCCACGTACGGTAACCCCGCGAGCTCGAGCAGACCCTGGATCGTGCCGTCCTCGCCGTAGGTCCCGTGCAGGACGGGGAACACGACGTCGACCGGGATGGGCGGGCCGCCGGCGAGCGGCACGAGGCCGCCGCGCGTGGGATCGGCGACGAGCGTCACCTCGAAGCCGTGCGGCGGGATGGGCGCAAGGTCACGTTGCGCCCGCTCGAGGACGTCGAGGCTGTCGGGGCCCGTCCGCCAGCGGCCTTCCTTGTCGATCGCGACGGGCACCACTTCGTAGCGTTGCACGTCGAGATGCGCGATGACCGCCGCCGCCGAGCGCAGCGATACCTCGTGCTCGCCCGAGCGTCCCCCGTACACCACCGCCACCCGCAGCCGTTCCCTCATGACTTCACCGTGGCACTGCGACCGGTGCTTTACAAGGCGCGCCTGCGGCCGCGGCAATGAGCGAGTCATTAATTTGCCTCAACGATCGGGCGCTCCTGGCGTGCGTGTGAAAGGAGGCTCCCATGTTTGCCCGCAGCGCTGCCATCCGTCGACGTGATGATTGCACACGCGAGCACACCGCTGCTCGAAGCGATCGTCGTCGCGGTGATGGTGCTCGTCTCCGGTGTGATCGTGCAACTCGTGGTGGATGCACGCATGACCTCGACCTCGGTGCGCATCGTGGCGCGTCCGCGAATCGAGCGCGCGGCCTGAGCATCGAAAAAAAATCGCTGTTTTGTCTTTTCTACCTTGACAGCGGCTCGCGGTCTCTTGTATGGGAGATCGCGTCAACGAAAAACCGTCGCGCCTCGTTGGCACGATCTCCGCATGGTCCGCCCGCGGATATCAAGACGCCTCCCTGGGTTGAGGTATGTCCGCGGAACGAATCTTGCGCCGAGTCCGTGTCGAAGCGGCCGATGGTTCGGTGGGGCCGCGTGCGGAGGCGGTCCTCGTCAGTTGTGGACAAGTAGGCGTCGTCGCGGAAGCCCGGAGGCCGAGCGTTCCGACAAGGGGTTGGGGGAAGTAGAGGTCGTTGCAGACTCGCTGGGTCGCTCACCTCCGGGCTTCCACGACGGCGCCGACTGTCGACTACGGAACCGACGGCTCCTGCCTTGACGTGAGCCCTGTCGGATCGATCGGCTGCCCGTACGAGAATTCTACCGGGTTTCCGTCGGGATCGCTCAGCAAGCAGAAGTATCCGACGATGGGCCCCGCATAGACGGGGTCAGCCATCAGGACCCCGTCGGCGCGCGCGGCCGCCGCGGCGCTGTCGACCTCCTCCCGCGAACCCAGTGCGAAGCCGAGGTGCTGGAGCGTCGAGGCGGACACAGGAGGGTCCGACGCGACGTGGAACAGCACGAGCACGAACTGCGGCTTCTCCTGGCGGTCGCTCAACCACACCACCCGCGAGCCGTGGTCGTGCCGCTCGTGCACGACGTGCAGGCGGGCGTGCTTGCGGTAGAAGGCGATGGTCCGGTCGAGATCGCGCACGCCGAGCGCGAGATGCGTGAGAATCGGTCTCATGTGAGGCGTTCTGCCACACGGGCGGCCAGCGCTTCGGCCAGCGCGGTGCGCAGCTCCGGGAGCTCGGCGCCGGCCGCCGCAGCGTGGCCGCCGCCGCCGAGCGCGGTCGCGAGACGCGAGAGGTCGACCTGGCAGTCGGCGGAGCGACGGAGGCTCAACGCCAAGCTCTTCGCGTCGTAGAGCGCGAAGACCGCGTTCCGGCGCTCCTGCCGCCAGGCATCGGCGACCTCGCTCGGGTGGCCGTCGCACACCGCCGCGACCAGCGTGACGTCACCGATTCGCCGCTCGACCCGGCTCGCCGCGCCAACCGCCAGGCTGTGTGCAATCTCCGCCGCCACGCGGTCACGGGCTTCCGCCATGCGGGGCGTGTAGGTGACGTCGGCATCGATGGCGACGAGGTCCTCGTAGGCCGCGGGCCCGAGGATGCGGACGACGCCGGCGAGGTCGCGCGACCCGGGCAGCCGGTGCAGCCACCGGTCGTTGTCGTCGGCCATGTCGATGAGACGCCGGAGCGCCGCGAACCCGGGCTCGCGCCGTCCCTCGGTCTCGAGCCGGCGGGCCAGGTAGTCGTAGACGAGGCGCGACGCCGCGAATTCCTCGCTCAGCACGAAGTCGGCGAAGGGGACGTGCACCTGCCCGGCGCGGAAACGCTCGAGGGCGCTCCGATGGTGGTCGATCCAGTAGATGCGGACCCCGGCCCCGGCGAGACGGGTCAGGTGCTCGTCGGTCTCGGGCTCGCGCCACGAGATGTCGGTGATCCAGAGCTCGTGCTCGCGGCCGGGCGCGCAGGCGAGGCCGCGCAGCACCGCGTCCACCTCGTTGTTGCCGGCGAACCGGGTTTCGACGTCGGCCCGGCCGACCTGATACCGCGCGACGGCGACGGCCGCCGCGACGCCGTCGAGGCAATGCGGGCCATGGCTCACGACGTGCGCCAGCGTCTTCATGCAGGAAAGCATTATGGACGATCGGACACGAGCCGGCCAGGTGGAGGCGACGCCGCGCGGCCGTCGTAGACGACGCGCTCGCCGTCGACGCGCGCGAACGACGTGAGGCGATGTGACGACGCCGCGCCGCGCCCGGTCGCGTGGAGGACGACCACGCCGCGGGCGACGAGCGCGTCGGCGAGGAGCTGCCGGTGGCAGCGCCACGGGACCGCCTCGGCGCACAGGACGGCGGTCGGGCGCGCCGTCGCCAGGGCGAGCAGACGCTCGAGGCCGAAGCGGAATTCGTCGCTGTCCATATGGTCGGCATAGGCGCGAAAGGCCACGTTCCGCCAGGCGACGTGCGGCGAGTCGCCCGGGCTCGAGCGTCGGCCGCCGAGCTCCGGGAGCCAATCGTAGGCGATTCCGTGCTCGCCGAGCGCACGCGCCAGCGCTTCACGCGCGAAGTGCGGGTGGCGTCGCGAGGCCGGATACCGCCGCACGTCGGCGATCCCGGCGATCCGGTGCTGCGCCAGGAGGTCGAGGAACTCGTCGAGTGTGCGCGTGGAATGTCCGACCGTGTAGACGGTCATGGGGCCAGTGTAGCAGAAGGAGGTCGATGCGATGGGTGTTCTTCCTGCTCCTGGCTTTGCCCGCCTGTCCCGCGCCGCACCAGTACGCCGTCGTGCGGCCGGGCCTCACGTGCGATCGTGCCACCCGTGTTGGGCGCCGGACCTTGCTGGAGATCGGCTACAAGGTGACCGCGCTCGTCCCGGCCACCGCGGATCATCCCGGCGAGATCGCCGGGACGAAAACGCTCGCCGACGGGACGAGTACCACCGGCCGGGTCCGCATCCGGTGCGACGCGAACGGGGCGCGGCTGCAGCCGGTGGAAGAGAGTCTCACGCCGACCTACGAATTCAGCCGCGCCTTCGACTACAGCTTCAAGACGCTGGTCGACATGCCCGAGTCGGACTTCGAAACGCCGCGCGCCGCGCGCGGGCTCGAGGTCCAGGTGCACGTCGTCCGACCCGACGAGGCGCTGCTCGACCTCGGCGGCGTGCCGGTGGGTCCCGACGCGGTCGTCGTTCGCGTGACGATTCGCAACAACACCGACCGGACCGTGTCGATCGACCCCGCGCGGCTCGATCTGGTGCCCGGCGACGCCCCCGCGGCCGGTCCGCTCGCGGGTTCGGCGCTGGCGACCGCCCTGTCGGCGGGCCCCGCGGCGGAGCGGCTGCGCGCCGAGCGGCTCACGGGCCAGCGCGTCCGCCCGCACACGACGGTCAAGGGATACCTCGTCTACCCGCGGGCGCAGTACCGCGAGGCGCAGGTGGCGATCGAGGACGTCGAGACCGAGGAGAGCGAGGGGTTCGTCACGCCGGTCGAGTGACGGTCAGCGACAGACGTCGGACTCCATGCCGCGGAGCCGCGCCTCGAGCGAGTCGGCGCCCGCGCTCGTCGCCCGGCCGCGTGACGTCCGCACGATGGCGCACGCCTGGCTCCGGCGTCCGCCCTCGGCGAGCAGCGTGACCTCGGCCAGGCGCGCCTCGTACCAGGCCGTCCCGCCGGGTGGGTTCGCCTCGAGCACGCGCTTCCAGTAACCGAGCGCGGCATCGCGGTCGCCCGCCGCCGCCGCGGCGCGGGCCGCACCCCGGAGCGCCTCCGCCGACGTCCCGTCGGTCTTGACCGCGTCCTCGTAGAGCCGTCGTGCCGCCGGCGCGTCGCCGGCGCGGAGCGTGAGCTCGGCGAGCGTGATGCGGTCGTTCGCGTCGCCCCCGTCGTGCACCAGCGTCTCGTACACTTTCCGCGCGAGGGCGACGGCAGGCGCGCCGCGCTCCGTTCCCGCGCGCTCGGCCTGGGCGGCGAGCTCGTGCCCGAGGTGGGCCAGGGTGCGGCGCCGATCCGGACCGGGCGGGGCCTGCGCGAGGTAGTGCGCGAGGTCGGGCTCGACGCCGTCGAGCCGGCCGGCACCGACGCGGGAGGCGAGCCGCAGCTCGAGGGCGCGGGAGTGGAGGTCGCGCGCTTCGGGGTAGCGGGTCTCGAAGCCGTCGAGCAAGGCGAGCGCCGTCGTGTGATCGGGAGGCGTGCCGCCGGCGGCGACCGCCGCGCCGAGGAGCGCCGCGCGCGCGACGAGCGCCTGGTCGAGCCGCGCCGGTGTCTCGCGGACGAAGGCCTGGAGCGCGTCGAGCACCTGCCGCCGCTGCCCCGCCGATGCCTTGCCCGCGGCGAGGCCGGCGACCCGGCATTCGAGAACGCCGAGACGAGCGCGCGGTGCGAACGGTCCGGTGGGAACGCGGCCGTACTCCGCCTCGGCGTGGCCGCAGTCGCCACGGGAGCGCTGTAGTTCCGCCAGGAGGTACCGCGCCTCGGGGGCGCCGTCGGCGCGCGGGAAGCGCGTGAGATACGTCGTGAGCGACTCCTCGTACTCCGCCGTGAGCGCCGGGTCCGCGGTGCGCGCGACGTCGAGCGCGCGGAAGCGGTAATAGACGGCGTCGCGGGCGTGCGGCGTATCGGGGAACTCGGCGAGGAGCGTCGCGAACTCCGCCGCCGCTTCGCGCGCGTGCCCGCCGTTCAGCCGGCAGCCCGCCTCGAGGAACAGCAGCTCGGGACGCTGGCGGGCGCGGGCCGCGTCGTTCACGGCCGCGCTCGCCTCGGCGAGGGGCGCGACGTCGGCGCAGCGGTCGCGGTCGACGGCGAGGTTGGCCAGCAGCGCGAGCCCCCAGCTCGAGCGCACGTGTGCCGGCGCGTCGGCGCCGAGCTTCTCGAGCAGCACGCTCTGGACGCGCGCGGGCCACGCCCCGCCGCGGACGGCGAGCCCGCGCGCGAGCGTCGCGGCATCCTTCTCCGCGCTCGCGTCACCGCCGGCGGCGCGCGGCGTGAGCTCGCCGAGCTTGGCAAGCAGCTGCTCGGGCTCGTTCTCGCTCGGTGCCGCCTTGCCGCCGGCCCGACGGCGCGCCTCCTCCAGCGCCGCGCGCGCCTTCGTCGCAACCGCCGGCGCCCCCGCCTGCGTCGCCGCCTGGAGATCCTCGATCGCCTTCGCACTCTCGCCGAGATCGAGAAAGGCGAGGCCGCGCCCGTAGAGGCTCTCCGCGTAGATCTCCGGCACCTCGTTGACGAGCAAGAACTGCGAGAACCCCCGCACCGCCTTCTGCAGCAGATCCTTCTTGCGTGCCGCGTCGCCGGGCAGCTGCGCCCCCTGATACCGCACCCACGCGAGATGGTACGTCGCGACCAGCGCCATGATCTCCGGCTCTCGCCAGCGGCTGCTCCGGTAGAGCTCCTCGAGGTCGCCGTCGCGGTCCATGACCTCCTGCCGCATCTGGTCGAGCCGCTCCTGCAGCTCATCTCCCAGCGCGGCGAGCTCCCGCTCGATCTCCGGCCACATCCCCGCCGCCCGCTCCTTCTCCCCCCGCTCCAGCACCTCGTAGAACGCCTTCGTCCGCTGCTGAATCCGATCGAGCTCCGCCTGATGCTCTCCCGCCGACCACGGCTTCGCCGCCCGCGCACTCATCCCGTCGGCGGCGACGGAGGATGCTGAGAAGGTGAGGAGCGCGGCGATCGCGATCACGCATAAAGCGCCGGGGTTCGCGGTGGCGTCCGACCGAGGCGGGAGCTGGCCACGCCGCGCAGGGCGGGAAGGGGCCGCCTCCGCGGCGAGCCCGCAGGTCCCGCGCGCGCGTGCGGCCGGCGGGGGGACGCTTCGGCCTACGAGGCGCGCGTGGACCGAGGACCGCGAGCCGAGGGGGCGGCCCCTTCCCGCCTCCCCGCCACGACGCCGCTGACCCCACCTCACTCCGACGCCAGCGCGAACCCCGTCGCCCCAGCCTCTTTAGCGAGGCCCAGCACCCGCACGACCTCTCCGAGGATCACCTGCTTGTCGCCGGCGAGAATCACCACCTTGTCCTGCGTGCGCCCGAGCGTGTCCCGCAGCACGCTCGCGATCGTCGCGTCGTCACCCGCGACCGGCCGCTCGTTCACGTAGATCTCGCGCGACGGCGTGATGGTCACGAGCACGCCCTTCGCCTCCTCCTCGTTCGGCGCGGCCTTGGGCAGGTCGACGTCGGCCGCCGGCTTCACCATGGCCGAGGTGGTGATCATGAAGATGATGAGCAGCACCAGGAAGACGTCGGTCAGCGGCGTGACGTTGATCTCGGCGACGATGTGACCGCGGGTGTGCGCCTTACCGAAGAACGCCATGCGTCCTCCGCGACGTGGCCACCGCCTCGAGCACGCGCGCGCTGCCGATGCGGAGCGCGGCGTCGATGCGCTCGACGCGCGCCTGGAAGTAGTTGTAGCAGACGACCGCGATGATGCCGACCGCGAGGCCGAGCGCGGTGGCGATGAGCGCCTCGGAGATGCCGCCCGCCACCACGCCGAACCCGCCGGTGCCGGCGATCGCCATCGTGTGGAAGGCGCGGATGATGCCCATGACCGTGCCGAAGAGGCCGATGAACGGCGCCGCGGAGCCGATCGTCCCGAGCATCCAGAGGTACGCGCCACAGCCCTGCACCGCCTCGAACTGCCGCTCGTCGGCGACCCACTCGAGCTCCGTGAGCGGCGCGTCGGGCGACGCGGCGAGCAGCTCCGAGTAGACGCGCCGCGCGGGGCACGCCTGGTGCCGCGCGACGAGGTCGATCGCGCCCTTCAGATCGCCGCGCGCGAGCACCGGCACGACCTGCGCAGTGAGCGACACGGTCGACGACAGCGTGCCGCGCAGGCTCCACAGCCGCTCGAGCACGATGCCGAAGACGGCGATCGAGCAGGCGAGCAGCGGGTAGGTCGAGATCGCGCCCTGCTGGATCAGCTGGACGAGGTCGAGGTTCACGTTCTCCATTCGTTTCCGGCTCCTTCCGTACGCTTACATACCGCGGGCGATGCGCGCCACGTCCTTCTCCCACTGCGGGCCGAAGGCGAGGACGAGGAGGTGGCGCACGAGGGCGGTGTCCTGCCCGAGCGTCAGGAGCTCGCCGCCGCCCTGATGCGCGATCTCGCCGAAGCTGTCGGTCAGCTCCTTGTAGAACTCCGGCAGCGGCGAGACCTGCTTCAGCTCCTCGCCGTAGAGCCAGCGGTGCATCATCCGCTCGTGCTCCTCGTGCAGCCGCAGGCTCACGTCGATCGTGCTGATGACGCCCCCCTTGGCGTGCCACTCGGCCACCAGCTTGCGGATCGTCGGCACGTCCTCCGCGTGCGGCGGCGAGCCGCCGACGATGATGATCACGCGCTTCGCGTCGGCCCGCCACTTCATCTGGCGCATCGCGGTCTCGAGACCGGCCCGGACCGCCTCCGGCCAGTCGCCGCCGCCCTCGGCGACGAGGCCGTTGAAGAACGCCTGCACCTTCTTCACGTTGAACGTGAGGTCGGTCCACCGGACGACGAAGTCCTCGCTCTCGCGAGGCCCGGTCGTGCCCTTCGCCTCATCACGGTCGCGGTAGGCGACCGCGCCGACGCGTGCCGTCGGCACGAGACGCTGGAGCGTGGCCGCCAGGTCGTCCATGCGCCGCTTCAGGTCGTCGATGATGCTCTGCATGCTGCCGGTCGAGTCGACGACGATCGCGACGTCGACGCCCACCTTCCGCAACCCGCCGACGTACTTCCCGAACGCCGAGCCGAGCGACCAGCCCGCGCCGCCGCCGCCCCCGGTGCCGAATCCGCCGACGCCGGCGCCCGCCGAGGCGAAGCGCGCGCCGAGATCGACGCCCGACCCGAGCGGCCGCGCGGGACGCGCGAAGTGCACGACCGGCGTCGTCGGGTGCGCGGGCGCCTCGTGCGCGATCGCGACCGCCTCGGGACGCGTGGGCGCGAGCGCCTCCTTCAGCGCCTTGTCGGCGGCCGGGTCGGTCGGCGGAACCGGCTCGGGCACGTCCTGGAGCGAGAAGATCTCCCGCCGGCGGCCCTCGCCGAGGCCGGCGCCGCCGCCGGAGCCGACGCCGAAGCCGGGCCCGACGCCGAGCCCGAGCCCGCTGCCGATCCCCATCACGTCGAAGAAGACGAGCAGGGCGAACAGGCCATGTGCGAGGGCCGAGACGCCGATGGCGGCCACGAGCCGGCGCGCGCGAGGCGCCGTGGCATCGTCCACGATCACCATCGGAGCCGTGCGCGGAGCGCTCGCGCCTGCACGCGGCTGAGCGCCACCTGACTGTGCGCCGCATCGCGCATGACGAGCCGGTAGCGGCCGCCGAACCACGGCTGGATCTCCTGCACGTGCTTCAGGTTCACCAGACTCGACTTGAAACTTCACGCCGCAGCGCGGCGCGGGCGGAACTTCGGCAGGGTCACGTCGGGCGCGACGTCCTCGAACACCACCTCGACCGGCAGGCCGATCGCGACGTCGGCGGTCGGGCAGTCGACGAGGTTCGAGAGCACCCGGGCGCCCTCCTCGAGCTCGACGACCACGATCGCGTACGGCACCGCGTCGGCGAAGGCCGGGTGGTAGACCTGGTGCATGATCGCGAAGCTGAAGACCTGTCCGTGCCCGGAGACGCGCTCCCAACCGGCGTCGCGCGACAGGCATCGGCTGCACAGCTCGCGCGCCGGGAAACGACGGGTGCCGCAGCCGCGGCAGCGCTGCACCATGAGCTCGTGGCGGCGCGCGGCCTCCCAGAAGGGCGCCATCTCCGGCGTGATCTGGGGAAGCGGCTTCGGGACCGCGCTCACGACGGGAGCCTCGAGAGGATGAGCGTCGAGTGCGTCGACAGGATGCCGCCGTTGCCGGAGACGAGCGCGACGTCGTGCCGCGGGACCTGGCGCGCGCCTCCGTCGCCACGGAGCTGGATGACCGCCTCGGACACCGGCGTCATGCCCCACATGTAGAAGCTCGCGAGCTGTCCGCCGCCCGTGTTGACGGCGACGCGGCCGCCGGGACCCGTCACCTGCTCGGCCGCGAACGGCCCACCTTCTCCCTTCGCGCAGAAGCCGTAGTCCTCGAGGGTGACGATCACGGTGAAGGTGTAGCAGTCGTAGAGCTCGACCACGTCGACGTCGCGGAGCGTGATCTCCGCCATGCGGAAGGCCGGCTCCCTCGCGAGCACCGCGCCCGAGGTGAGCGTGTCGGCGGGATCACCGCCGAGGTGTCCCTGGCCCATTCCCCAGAGATAGACCGGGGGACGGCGAAGGTTCCGGGCGCGCTCGGCGCCGGTCACGATCACCGCGAGGCCGCCGTTCGAGACGAGACAGCAGTCGAAGAGATGGAACGGCTCGACGATCCAGCGCGAGCGGTGGTAGTCGTCGAGGGTGAGCGGCTGATCCCGGAGCTGCGCCGCCGGATTGAGCGTCGCCCAGCGGCGCTGTCCGACCGCCACCGCGCCGAGGTGGTCCTGGCTCGTCCCGTAGCGGTGCATGTGGCGCCGGGCGACGAGCGCGTACATGGCGTTCACGCCGAAGAAGCCGTAGGCCTGCTCCCAGCCGCGCGCAAAGCCGTAGGCGCTGGCGGCCGACGCGCGGTCGCCCTTGGGCGCGGGCGGCTTGAGCGGCATGTCGGAGAACACGCAGACGACGGTGGTCGCGAGCCCGGCGGCGATCGCCTGGCTCGCGTGCTGGATCATCGCGCAGGCGGTCGCACCGCCGAGATTCATGGTGGCCGACAAGCGGAGATTCCGCAGCCCCATCGCCTGCTGGAGCTGGAACGACCCCATGCCGAGATCGGCCCAGGCGAGCCCCGGGTTCAGGAGGAGCCCGTCGATGTCCTCGCGCGCCAGGCCGGCGTCGTCGAGCGCGAGCTTCACGGCGTCCACCGCGAAGCCGAGTGCGCCGGTGTGAAACACCTTGCCCTGGGGCGTGATGCCGAGCCCCACGATCGCGGCCGCGCCGCGCAGCGGATCCGCCGGCATGCCGGGGCCTATAGCACAGCTCGCCGGGTGGCGGCCTCGAACCGGCGCGACTCGCCGTGCCGGAGTATGGCGACGCGGTCGGTGAGGCCGCGCTCGCGGGCCAGCTCCGCGAGCCACGTGATCGGCTCGTCGATCGGCTCGTAGGACACCACGAACGTGCCCCAGTGGATCGGCACCATGTGCACGCGCAGCGCATCTTCCGGATTCATGTGGACCCGGCGGAACGACGGCGGGCTGTAGGCCCCGATCCCCAGGATCTTCGAGGGCCGGTAGGTATCGGCGTCGGCCAAGCTAGCGGAGCAGGATCAGGAAGTGCCGCCGGAGCAGGTTGGCCTGGTCCTGGATGGACTCGCTGCGCCGGCCCGCCTTGAGCACGTCGAACAGCTCGCGGTCGCCCGCTTCCTTGCGCGCTGCGACGTCGTCGTGGAGGGCGTCGAGCAGCTCGTGGATGACGCGAGGGATCTCGCGCTGCGGAATCACCAGGTCGCCGCGACCGAGCGTGCCGTTCCAGTTGGAAGCGTATGGTCGGAGCACGTTCAGGATGCGTTCGGTGATGCTGCGATCGCTTCGCGTCCCGACCACGCCGCGGAGGATAGCCAGCGCATCCGTCGGGTGCAAGGTCATTTCCGCGAAACTCTCTTGCGACCGTTTGGACGAGCGGCTACGCTCGTCCCGCGAGGAGGACGGGCATGGTCAGCACCTTCCAACCGACGACGCCCTCGGCGGCCGTCGAGGGGCTTCCACAGGTGTTCGACCCGGCGGAGGCCGCAGGTGTCGAAGCCGTCGTCCTCTTCGATCTCTCCGGGCGCGAGCCTGGCCAGTGGACGGTCGTCATCAAGGACAACGAGTGCCGCGTGCTGACCGGGCGGACCATCGAGCCAACGGTCACGCTGACGATGGACTCGGACCTCTGGCTCGCCATCGCGCGCGGCGAGAAGAGCGGCCGCGACGCGTTCATGAACGGCGAGTATCAGGTGACCGGTGACGTCGCCTTCATGATGCGCTTCGGCAAGATCTTCCCGGTCCGCTGAGGTCTCGGCCGGATCAGCCGCCGGCTTCGGCGAGCTGCAGAAGCTCGGGCGGCAGAATCGGGACCCGCACCTTCTTGGCGTTCAGCTGATGGCGGACGTGCTCGGGGTCGATCTCGAACGCCTCGCAGATGCGCTCGAACGCGAACGGCCACGACGTGTCCGGCGAGCTGACCCACTCGCGAGCCTCGCGTCCCGCCCGGCTCCGCGGGCACTTGCGCAGCACGTTGAGGGCGTCCTCGAGGACCGCCGCCATCAGCCGGAGCTCCCCGACGTGACGCGTCCATGCCCGCCGGTGCGGGACGTCCAGGATGAGCTCTCCGAGCGCGTCGGTCGCCTGATCGCCCGGCACCAGGACAGAAAGGCTTGGGGTGCTCATGCGGCTCTGTGTGTGCATGGGCCGTGCCGACGCGGAGGGCCTCCCGGCGCCGAGGTCGGTGGCGTGATGCGTCCGGAGGGCGACAACGTGATGGACAGGTGTCGAAACATCCGACGCGCCGCCTTGACAGGGTGCGACGGCGACCCGTAGTTCTCGCGCCGTGCAGTGCTTCATGTTCCACCTGATGCCGTGGCCGCATCTGCCGGAGTCGTACGCGGGCCCGGCCTGGGTGAAGTGTCCGAACGCGTTCTACGACGGCCGCCGCGGCCATGCCCTGTACAACCGCTACCTCGACGAGCTCGTCCGGGCCGAGGCCCTCGGCTTCGACGGTGTCTGCGTCAACGAGCACCACGCCAATGCGTACGGCAACATGCCGTCGCCGAATCTGATCGCGTCGATCCTCGCCCGCCAGACGGAGCGGATGCGGATCGCGGTCGTGGGCAATGCCCTCCCACTCTACAATCCGCCGCTCCGCGTCGCGGAAGAGTACGCGATGATCGACTGCATCTCGGGGGGGCGGCTGATCGCCGGCATGGTGGTGGGGGGTGGGCCCGAGTACTACTCGAACGGCATCAATCCGGCCGAGGCGCGCGAGCGCTTCAGCGAGGCGCTCGACCTGATCGTCCGCTGCTGGACGGAGCCCGGCCCCTTCGTCCACACGGGCAAGCACTACAAGCTGCGCTACGTGAACCCGTGGCCCACGCCGGTGCAGAAGCCGCATCCGCCCATCTGGATCCCGGGCGCGGGAAGCTACGAGACGATGGACTTCGTCGCCCGGCGGCGCTGGGCGTACATGGGGATCCCGTACTTCCACAAGCGGATATTCAAGAGGAACTTCGACTATTTCCGCGAGGCGTGTGCGAAGGAGGGTTACGCCGCGTCGCCGGAGCAGATGGGCTGGCTCGTACCCGTGTACGTCGCCGAAACCGACGCCCGGGCCCGCGCCGAGTTCGAGCCGCATCTCTGGTACTTCGCGCGGAAGCTGCTTCCCGGCATCAACGTGAGCCCGCCCGGCTACACCTCGCCCCGCTCCGCGCTGAAGATGCTCGGTGCCTTCGGTGACTTCATGCTGAACGTCGGCTCCTGGGACGAGATCGTCGACGGGGCATATGCCATCGTCGGTAGCCCGGCCACGGTGCGGACGCAGATGGCCGAGATGATCCACTGGCTCGGCGTGGGCAACGTCCTCACGCTCCTCCAGCTCGGTACCCTGCCGGCCGATTTGACGCGCCGCAACATGGAGCTGTTCGCGACCGAGGTGCTGCCGCACCTCCGGAACGAGATCGGCCCGCGCGCCGCGGCCAGCTGATGCCCGCGCGTCGGATCGTCCAGGTTGCGGGGAAGGACGTCCGCCTCCTGACGGGCGGCGACGGGCCGCCGCTCCTCTATCTGCACGCGGTCGGGGCGGACGTCGACTGGCTCGAGATCCACGACCGGCTCGCTCGCCACTTCACCGTGCATCTGCCGGCGCACCCCGGTTTCGCGGAGTCGACGGGGATCGAGCAGGTCGACGGGATCGCCGATGTCGTCCTGCACTACGTCGACCTGCTCGGCGTCCTCGGCCTCCGCGCGGTGCCGGTGGTCGGCGCGTCGTTCGGCGGCTGGATCGCGGCGGAGATCGCCGCGCTCTATCCGGAGCGCGTCGAGCGGCTCGTCCTGGTGGACGCCCTCGGGCTCTGGATCGACGCCGCGCCGATCGGGGAGCTCTTCGGGTCGACGCCGCCGGAACTCGCCGAGATGCTCTTCCACGACCAGGACCATCCCCTCGCGCAGATGCTGCGTGCCATGACGTCGATCGCGGACGTGCCCGAGGACTTCGCTCACGCGCAGCTGAAGGCGCTCGAAGCGGCTGCAAAGGTCGGATGGAACCCGTACATGCACGACCCGAAGCTCGAGGTGCGGCTCCGCCGTGTGACGGCGCCGACGCTCGTGGTGTGGGGACGGGAGGACCGTCTCGTCCCGCTGGTCTACGGCGAGCGCTACCGCGACCGCATCCCCGGGGCAGGGCTCGAAGTCCTGCCGCGCTGCGGGCACCTGCCGGCTATCGAGCGCCCGGCCGAGCTCGCCGAGGTCGCGCTCGATTTTCTCTCGCAGACGTAGCGGTCGGCTCACACCGCTTGCGCGCGACGCCCCCAGCCGCGCGCCTCCTCGAGGAGGGCACGCACCTCGTCGTCGGTGGTGGCCGAGAAGTCCTCGTACCAGAGACCGACGGCATGGAAGGGCTCGGGGGTCGTTAGACACACCACCTCGTCGGCCTCATGTGCGAGGAGCTCGCACGTGTCGGCGGCCGCCGCCGGCACCGCGACGACGACTGCTGCGGCGTCGAGCCGACGCACGCCGGCGGCGGCGGCGCGCATCGTCGCGCCGGTGGCGAGGCCGTCGTCGACGAGGATGACGGTCCGGCCGGCTACGTCCGGAGATGACCGGTCGCCGCGGTACGCGCGCTCGCGGCGGGCGAGCTCGTGCTCCTCGCGGAGCGTGACCGTCTCGACGTCGCGCTCGGACACGCGGGCCATGGCGACCACGTCCTCGTTCAGCATGCGCACGCCGCCCGACGCGATGGCGCCCATGGCGAGCTCCTCGTGTCCGGGGACGCCGAGCTTTCGCACGACGAACACGTCGAGCGGCACGCGAAGCCGCTTGGCGACTTCGAAGGCGACGGGGACGCCGCCCCGCGGAAGACCGAGGACGATGACGTCCGGCCGGTCCGCATAGGCGCGCAGCCGCTCGCCGAGCAGACGCTCGATTTTCTCTCGCAGACGTAGCGGTCGGCTCACACCGCTTGCGCGCGACGCCCCCAGCCGCGCGCCTCCTCGAGGAGGGCACGCACCTCGTCGTCGGTGGTGGCCGAGAAGTCCTCGTACCAGAGACCGACGGCATGGAAGGGCTCGGGGGTCGTTAGACACACCACCTCGTCGGCCTCATGTGCGAGGAGCTCGCACGTGTCGGCGGCCGCCGCCGGCACCGCGACGACGACTGCTGCGGCGTCGAGCCGACGCACGCCGGCGGCGGCGGCGCGCATCGTCGCGCCGGTGGCGAGGCCGTCGTCGACGAGGATGACGGTCCGGCCGGCTACGTCCGGAGATGACCGGTCGCCGCGGTACGCGCGCTCGCGGCGGGCGAGCTCGTGCTCCTCGCGGAGCGTGACCGTCTCGACGTCGCGCTCGGACACGCGGGCCATGGCGACCACGTCCTCGTTCAGCATGCGCACGCCGCCCGACGCGATGGCGCCCATGGCGAGCTCCTCGTGTCCGGGGACGCCGAGCTTTCGCACGACGAACACGTCGAGCGGCACGCGAAGCCGCTTGGCGACTTCGAAGGCGACGGGGACGCCGCCCCGCGGAAGACCGAGGACGATGACGTCCGGCCGGTCCGCATAGGCGCGCAGCCGCTCGCCGAGCAGACGCCCGGCATGGGCACGATCCCGAAACCGCGTCACGCGAGGCCAGCGTGTGGCCCCGTGTTGCGCGGATCAATACCGCGCGACTCGCTGCCCCCG
Organism: Deltaproteobacteria bacterium; assembly: GCA_005879585.1. Lineage (GTDB taxonomy): Bacteria > Desulfobacterota > Binatia > DP-6 > DP-6 > DP-3. Next base: position 23,712 of record VBKG01000169.1, read on the forward strand.
GAGCGCCAGGGCTCCTCGAACGGTGTGGCCGTGAGCGCGCCGACGTCGACCCCGCCGCCCATGCACCGTCCGTATCATGCGACGTCGGTGGCGCCATCTCACCTGACTCTTGATCCGTGAGGCGCCGGCAGGCAGGAGGACGTCATGTCTAGCGAGCAGCTCGTGGCGCACGGCACGGTGCGCGGTGTCTTCTTCAGCCTCGGGACCACTCCGAGCCACGACCCGCGGCTCGATTGTGCCAAGGCCATCATCGACCTCTTCAATGGCGCGCAGAAAACCGCGCACGTCGCGATCTTCACCCTGACGGAGCGACACATCGTGGACGCGATGATCGCCGCTCGGAACCGCGGCGTCGCGGTCGAGGTGGTGGCCGACGCGCAGCAGAGCCGGAGCCCGAGCAATCCCGTACAGAAGCAGGTGATCGCGAAGCTCCAGCAGGCGGGCGTCGCAGTGCGCCTCGCCGTGAAGCAGACGGCGCTGATGCACAACAAGGTGGCGATCTTCGACGGGCGTACGGTGTGTACCGGCAGCTTCAACTGGACCAACGCCGCGGAGAAGCGGAACGACGAGAACCTGCTGATCGTCGACGGCACACAGGTGGCGAATGCCTACGAGAAGTTCGTTTTCCAGCGGATCCTCGCGAAGGAGACGCTGGTGGAACCCGACTGACGGCGGAGGACGGCGATGGCGACGAAGCGGGGAGCGAGGCGCATGGAGACGGGCTCGGGCCGCGGCTACGGCTGGATCCCCGACCTCCCGGATCACCGCGATTTCCTCTACGGCGCCGTGCGCAGGTTGCCGGCCCGGCTGCCGCGGTCCGTCGACCTGCGCCGCGGCTGCTCGCCGGTCGAGGATCAGGGGCAGCTCGGGAGCTGCACGGGCAACGCGCTGGCCGGTGCGGTGGAGTTCCTCGAAAAGCGCGACGGGATCCCGCTCGTGAACGTCAGCCGGCTCTTCATCTACTACAACGAGCGGGTGATCGAGCACACCGTCGCCGACGACGCGGGCGCCATGATCCGCGACGGGATCAAGACGCTCGTCAAGCAGGGCACGTGTTCGGAGAAGCGGTGGCCGTACGTGATCGCGCGGTTTGCGGTGAAGCCGTCGGCGGCCTGCTACCGGGAGGCGGCGGACCATCAGGTGACGGCGTACGCGCGCTTGCAGACGCTCGTCGAGATGCGGGCGTGTCTGGCCGACGGGTATCCGTTCGTCTTCGGGTTCACCGTCTACGAGAGCTTCGAGTCCGAACGGGTCGCGGCGACCGGCATCGTGCCGATGCCCCGTCCACGGGAGAAGGTGCTCGGCGGCCACGCGGTCCTGGCGGTCGGCTACGACGACGCGAAGAAGCGGTTCCTGGTGCGCAACTCGTGGGGCACCGGCTGGGGCATGAACGGCTATTTCACGATGCCCTACGACTACCTCGCGAGCCGCGACCTGTCGGACGACTTCTGGACGATCCGCCGCCAGGAAGGCTTCTAGCCCGAGCCGGACGCCGTCGTGCTCGGCCACGGGCGGCCCGCCTTCGCGACGCGGAGGAGGACGCGCGCCAGCCGGCCGACGATCGGCGTGCGGAGGAGGCGCTCGCGGCTCCGGACGGTGAGCGACCCGCGCAGCACGTGGAGCGCCTCGAGCGTCCGGTCGCGGTCGAGCCGGACGCGTTGCAGCTCCGCATCCGAGGCGAGCGCCGCGGCCCGCGTCTCCGCGAGCTCGTCGCCGAGACGGCGGAACGCCTCGTCGAGCCGTCGCGTCTCGGCGCGCGACACTTCCTCGTCGGCGCGCGCCCGATCGCGCTCGGCGGCGAGCCGCACGTGCTCGCTCCGCGCCCGGTGCCGCTCGCGCAGCTCGATCGCCCCGATCTGCTGCTTCAGGAAGGGGCCGAGCCAGCCAAGATAGTCCGAAGCCGCGCGGCATTCCTCCGCAGGGTCCGCGGCGGGCGCCGCTGCGTGCTCCGCCAGCACCTCCCGGTAGATGTCGAGCAGCTCGTCCACCGCGGATTCGAGCGCTCCCTCGCCGCGGAGGCGGGTGGTGACGGCGGCGGCGTCGGCGGCATCGTAGCCGGCGAGCTCGCGACAGAGCGTCTCTGGTGAAACCGGCTCGCGGCTCGCTCGGATCCCGAAGTTCAGACGACGGAGGCGGTCGAAGTTGGCGCTGGTGACGAGCGGTCCGACGCCGTTCGCGTCGCAGAGGACCACCGCGGCCCCGACGGCCATCGCTTCGAGCGCCGATCGCCCCTTGGCGAACACGACGTCGTATTGACCGATGACGTCCTCGGGGCGCGGCACGGCCGTTCCCGCCTCGATGCCGAGCGCGTCGACGCTGATGCCCGCCTGCGCGCAGGCCGCGCGCACCGCGGGAAGATGCGTGTGCTCGGAGGCGGCGTTGCTGAAGACGAGCGCACGCCGCGGCCGGACGGGGAGCGGATCGCGCGGCGCGAAGCGCGCGAGGTCGACGGCGTTCAGCAGCACGCGGACCTGGGTTTCGGGAACGCCGTGCTCGCAGACGAGCCGGTCGCGGCACGTGTCGTCGACGGCGACGTAGCGACGGATGCGCGGGAAGCGCGGCGGCGCCTCCTGCCACGGCGTCCATCCATGACAGACGTACACCGCCGGTATGCCCGGGAAGCGCAGGAGCGCGGTCATGGTCTCGAGGTGGTGCTGGCCGTGGATCAGGTCGAGCGGCACGCCGACCGCATCGAGCCGGTCGACGACGGGGATCGTCTGCCGGCGCAGCTCCTCGGCCACGGCGCCGAGATCGGGGCTGAACGCGATGGGCGTGTGGCCGCGCGCGAGCAGCGCGGTCGCCACGTCGCGTACCCAGAGCTCCGACCCCGCGTGCGCCGCGAGTGCGTTGTTGGTGATCAGGACGCGGAGGCCGCCCACGGCTCCTCGTCGACCGCCGACCGCCAGACGGCCGCGGCGAGTGGCGCGAAATGCTCCCGGTAGCGCAACACGTCGGCATACTGACCGTCGGCCACCTGGCTCGCGCCGTAGCGCTCGTAGAAGGGCGGATCCTCCGGCGGGACCGTGCAGGGCGGCTCCCCGAGCCGGCGCAACCGTTCCACGCGGAACGCCTCGGTCCCGTACAGCGCGAGGGCACGCTCCACCTCGTTCCCGAGTCCCACGTAGGCCCTCGCCGCCGCGAGCTTCCGCGCGAGCGCGGCTTCGTCGAGGTCGAGCCGCGCGGATCCGCGTCGCGATGGGGAAGCGTTCGGCGCCGCGGCGAGCGGGAAGTCGAGCTGCGGCACACGGACGCCCGATCGCCGCGCCTGCAATACGGCCGCGCTCACCAGCACATGACAGAGGTCGTGCGCCGGGTTGTAGCCCTCGAGCGCATCGGCGACGACGTAGTCGACACGATGGCCGAGGATCGCCGCCGCGAGCTCGTCGACCAGACGAAGTGCGAGCGCCGCGTCGCGCGCCACGATCATGGCGTAGAGCGCGCGGTCGGTGAGACGCCCGAAGAGCGGACCCGGCGCGGCGTCCGTGGCCGTCAGCACCCCAGCCGTCGAGCGGAGCCGCGAGCGGCCGGACGCCCCGGAGCCGTCGGTCAGCACGAGGACGATCGGACGGGCAATCTCCAGCCAACCGTGCAGGCGCAGCTCGTGGCCGGGGTGGGCGACGATCAGCGCCGGCCGAACGCCCGGGAGGCGCACGGTGGAGGGACGCACTCGGGGCTCTTAGCAACTGGGTTCTCGATTGCAAGGATTCAATGATACGACCACCCGATGGGCGAACGGCTACACGACAAGGTGGCGATCGTGGTCGGGGCGGGCAGCACGCCCGGCGAGACGATGGGGAACGGCCGCGCGACCGCGATCCTGTTCGCGCGCGAGGGCGCGCGCGTGCTGCTCGTCGACCGCGACGGCGACTCCGCCGAGGAGACGCGGCGGATGATCGCCAGCGAGGGCGGCGAGGCGCGGTCATGCGTCGCCGACGTGACGTCGAGCGACGCCTGCGCGCGGATGGCCGAGGCGTGCGTCGAGGCGTGGGGCCGCATCGACATCCTTCACAACAACGTGGGCATCGGCGGGATGGGCGGTCCCGTCGAGCTGACGGAGGTGGCCTGGCGGCGCGTGCTCGACGTCAACGTGACCAGCATGTTCCTCACCTGCAAGCACGTCCTGCCGACCATGGAGCGCCAGCGCAGCGGCGCCATCGTCAACATCTCCTCGCTCGCCGCGATCCGGGCGGCGCCGTACCCGATGCTCGTGTACAACACCTCGAAGGCCGCCGTGAACGGTCTCACCCGCTCGATCGCGATGCAGTACGCCGACCGCGGGATCCGCGCCAATGCCATCATGCCCGGCTTGATCGAGACGCCGATGGCCATGGAGGGCATCGCCGCGGGCCTCGGCATCTCGCGTTCGGAGCTGAAGCGCCGGCGCGACGCCGCGGTCCCGATGAAGCACATGGGCGAGGCGTGGGACGTGGCCTGGGCGGCGGTCTACCTGGCGTCGGACGAGGCGCGGTACGTGACGGGCGTCCTGCTACCCGTCGACGGGGGCGTCACGCTCAAGGGATAAGCGGAGCGCGACCCAAGATTCTCCGCGCGCGAAGCGCGCGGCCGAGCGAAGCGCGCGGGGAGTGAGGACCCGCTTCGCCCGGCGGGGCGAGGGGTGGAACCCCTCGCGTAGATTAGTGCTCGTGATGCCCGAGCACGAAGAACGCCCAGAAGAGAGCCGCCGCGAGCGGCGGCCAGGCGAGGATCGCGATCAGGTTCCGTGGCAACGCCGCCCGCCGCGCCACCACCCATCGGTCGAACCGCAGAACCTCGAGCATCAGGAGCGGCGTGACGAGCGCGTACGTGACGATCAGGATCGCGCGCAGGTGGCGCAAGTGAATGGTCACGGTGACGACGTGCACCAGCGTCAGGATCGCGGCCGCGTAGAGAAGTCGCTGCGCCGGTTTCCACGATCGCCCCATGCGCCGCATGAGCGCGGGGAGCGACATGACGGAGAGGGCACACAGCACGGCGAGCGCCAGCAGACCGGCGAGGAGGGATCGCGCGAAATAGCCACTCCAGTACCGCAGCCCCTCGAGGCCGCCCACGAGCCGATAGAAGCCGAAGTAGGAGTGGAGCAACGCGAACCAGCAGGCGGAGACGCCGAGCGCGCGTCGTGCCCGCGGACCGGCCTCGACCCGCATCGCCGTCGTACCCGCGACGGCGCCGGTGAGGAGCGTCAGATACAGGAAGAGGAACGCCGCGCCGGCGTACCACTGGGTCTCGTGGAATGCCGGCTCGGTGTGCGGCGACGTCAGCAGCACGAGCCCCGACAGCAGGACGCTCGCCGTGTAGATCGCCGCCGACGCCATCCGCGGCCCCGTGTACCTCGCGGCGAACCGGCAGGAAATGCGCCCGTCGGCGGAATTTTCCCGCCGTCCGCCGGAGAGCGCTCTCCACACCCGGGTGCCGTGGTTGGCACCGCAAGTGCTCTGGATTGTATGGACGGACGTCGGAAGCGTGCCGTGATCCTGGGGCTCGCGGGCGCCGCGGCGGTGACCGCCGTCGCGCTGGCGACGGGCTTCATGGATCCGCTCTCTCTCATGATCACGATCGGCGGCGCGCTCGGCGTCACGCGCGCGACCTACTCGCGGGCGCGACTGGCGAGCGCCTGGCGGCACGTCGTCGCGGCGCTCGAGGACGACACCGGCCCCGAGGAGGCCATCACAGCTCTCAAGCGGCTCGCGCGCGCGCACCGCACCGGCGGCGCGCCCGCCCTCGAGCGTGCAGCGGAGGAGGAGGCGGACCCCTTCGTGCGCCGCGGGATCGCGCTCGCGCTCGAGTGCCAGGACGAGGAGGAGCTCGCCGACGTCCTCTTCGCCGACGCGCGGCGAAATGCCGCGGAGATCGAGGCGGCACGCCAGGTGCTGGCCACGCTCGGGAAGCTCTTCCCGGCCTTCGGCTTGATCGGCACGCTGATCGGCCTCGTGCTCCTGCTCCGCCACCTGGTCGACCCGAGCCTCACCACGATCGGGCCCGGGCTCGGGATCGCGGTGCTGACGACGCTCTACGGGGCATTCTTCGCCAACGTCGTGATCCTGCCGCTCTCTGCCAAGCTGCATGCTCACCTCGCCCGCCGGAACCTGCGGAGCCAGATGCTGATCGACGGCATCCTGCTCGTGCACCGGCGGGAGTACCCCACGCGCATCGAGCGCGTGCTGCGCGCGCACGTGGGAGTCAGCGCCCCCGAGGGACCACGCCGTGTCGCCGAGCTCGGGCAGCGTGCGGCCTGACGAGCGACGCACCCTGGCGCTCGAGCCGGCGCCGCTGGACGACGACCAGACCGGCTGGCTCGTGACGTTCAGCGACCTGGTCCTGCAGCTCTTCGCCTTCGTCCTCGTGTCCGTCGTGCTTTCCGGCGGCGGACGGCCGTCGGCGGCGGTGCCGCCGGCGCCTCCGTCGGTCGAGGTTCCGGTGGTGGTGATTCCGGAACTACCGGCGAAGACCCCGGAGCCCGCTGTCGCAGCCGTTCCCGCGCCGCCCGACGACCCTCCGCCGCCGGAAGCGCCGGCGGCGCGCGTCGCGGCCGCGGGACGGAGCCTCCAGGAGTTCGTCGCGGCCGAGGGGCGCGCCGACGCCGTTCAGGTGGCGGTCCGCGACTCCGACCTGATCGTCACGCTGAGCGACACGATCAGCTTCTCGTCGGGCAGCGCCGACCTCCTCGCCGCCGCCGCGCCGATCCTGCACCGCATCGGTGCGATGGCGCAGGCGTTGCCGGACTTCGACCTCGAGGTCGGGGGCCACACCGACGACCGGCCGATCCATACGGGCGGCTACCCCTCGAACCTCGAGCTCTCGCTCGCGCGCGCGGCGCGCGTCGTCCACGAGCTCACCGTCGAGACGCCGGAGCTCGCAGGACGTACGGTGGCCGCGGGCTACGGGGAGCACCGTCCCGTCGCATCGAATGCCGACGACCCGGGCCGGGCACGCAACCGCCGCGTCGAGATCCGGCTGCTTCCGCGTCCGGCAGTCGCTGGCGGCACATGAGGATCGCGATTTCCGGTTGACACGACCGGGTACACCCGACTGCATCCGCCGGTGAAATCCGGCGGATGATCGAGGTCGAGCGCTCTGATGCCTTCACACGACCCGGTCCCACAGCGGCACGGCGTCGGGCCGTCGGGCAGGAGTCAGCTCACCTCGACCGCGAGTCGCCTTCAGTGCAGAGAATCGTCGTCATCGTTGGAGTCGTCGTCCTCGCCGGCGGGACCTTCCGTCATGGCCATCGCCTCATGGACCGCCGCGACGATGTCTTCGTCGTCGGAGTCGGCGAGGTCATCGAGGATCTCCGCGGCTTCGTGCGGACGGATACTGGCTACGGCCTCGATCGCTGCCAGTAGCAGTGCCTTGTCGGTCTCCTCTGAAGTGACGAGAGCCACGACGTGTGGCCAAGCTGCATCCACTTCCCAGTTGCCTGCCGCAAGGACTGCCTCGCAGTGGATGTCCGGGTTCTTGCTGTCCAGCGCTTCGAGGATCTGCTCATCGAACCCGCGAAGGAAACGCATGCAGAAGACGGCGGTGAGCCTCCAGGCTTCGTCGCCGCTGAAGTATGCGGCGCGGACCGCATCCTGGTGCCAGTCCTGCGGGGCGCGTACCGATGCCTCCAGGATCCGTCGCCGCACCTCCTTGGGAACGTTGGCGTCCATGTAGAGCCTGCGGAGTAACTCCTGGATCCTGTGGAACGTTCCTTCGGCAATTGGGAGGTCGTCGGCATCCTC
>VBKG01000292.1 GCA_005879585.1 Deltaproteobacteria bacterium
CGCCGCTCGCGCTGGTCGCGCCCGCGATTCCCGAGGCGGACGAACAATGGAACCGCCACCCCCGTCATCACGATGTTCGAGATCATGACACCGTCGACCGTCCCGCCGTCGACCGTCTCGAGCGCGAGGCCGCCGCCCTCGGCCGCGACCCGGGCGGCGGCGTCCGCCGGCACGGGTCCGTCGAACACGCAATTGGAAACGACGATCCGCCGGAAATCGCCGGTGCTCTCGCTGCCGAGCTTGAAGCAGTTCGACGCGCTGCGCATCCGGCAGTTCGTCACCAGCACGTCCTCGGTGCTGCGGACATGCCCGAGCGCGAAGCTCGCCTTCAGGCAGAGGGCGTCGTCGCGCGACTCGATGTCGCAGTTCGCGATGCGGACGCGGCGGCAGCAGTCCGGGTCGATGCCGTCGGCATACGCGTCGCGGATGGTGACGCCGTCGAGCACGACGTCGTCGCAGCCGGCTAGGCTGACGCAGTAGTTCGGGGAGTGGAGGATGGTGATGCCGCGCACGCTCACGAAGCGGCAGCGCTTCAGCGCGATCGACTTCGGGCCCGCGCGCGCGCGCCGGCGCATGTCGATGACGCCCTCGCCGGTGATGGCGACCCGCTCGAGATCGCATCCGGCGAGGAGCGCCCGGCCGAAGTCGGTCGTCTCGGTATCCGAGGACGTCGCGAAGGACAGCCTCTCGCGCGGTGCGAAGTCGTCGTCGTCGGGGCTCGCGAGGAGGACGGAGCCCGCAGGGATCTCGAGACGCACGCCGCTCCGGAGACGCAGCGTGCCGCTCCGCCACGTGCCCGGCGGGAGGAGCACGGTGCCGCCGGCGGCAGCGTCGATCGTGCGCTGGATCGCCGCCGTGTCGTCGCTCTCGCCGTCGCCGCGAGCCCCGAACTGGCGCACGTCGAGCGCCATACCGCGGGCCGTCGGCGGCGCGCCCGACTCTCCGTGCTCCGCCGCAAGACCGGGCGCCGCCACGCCGATGACGCCGCCGCCGAGGAGAGCCACTCTCCGGATGAAGCCGCGCCTCGACACCGCACTCCGCACATCCGCGTCGGCTGGCTTCCGGACCATCGTCTCGAACGCGACCTCGGTGCTTACCACCGCCACACGCCCCGGGTCCACAAGAAAACGGGAAAACGCCAGGCGACGGCATCGGTGCAACGCGTGCTCGCAGCCGGTTGCGAACGCGACTTGCGGGCGCCTGCAGAGGCGTCCCCGCGCCGTGGCACCGACCTTGCTCACCGTCGCACGCCATCCCCGATCGAGATACCGCCACGGCGGTTCAGCTGGACGGCGCCTGCCGGTCGGCAGTACGTCCTGTGCATGGCACCGAAGCGGTGGACGTTCGCCGTCGCTCTGTTGTGCGCGACGCGTGCGGTGGGACGCGACACGGCCGGAGTTGCGGCGATCTTCATGAGCCCGGAGGCGCCGGTCGTGGGCGGACCGCTGCGCGCCGTCGCCGTGTCGGATCGCCCCCTCGACGGCGGCCTCGCACTCGTCGCGCCGGGTGGCGAGCAGCTCGGTCGGACACCCGAGCCGCACGGCGGTCCACCCTACTGGTGGGAGGTCGAGGCGACGACGCACGTCGCCGGCACCCACCGTGCCTGCTTCGGGGAGGCGTGCGTCGAGGTCTCGGTCGGTGGCGCCCCCCGCACACGACCCGCCGGCGCCGGCGTGTGGCCCGTCACCCGCGAATGGACCCATGCGACCGAGGCGCTCTACTCGGCATGGGTCGAGAAGCTCTTCGACGACCCGCTCGACACGGAGCCGAGCTGGCGCGCGCTGCATGAGCTGACACGCCAGCCCCAGCGGAATTTCCTCCATGATCACCTCCAGCTCGGCGAGGACGGCGAGCACGGCCTTCGGCTCGAGCCGGATTGCGCCGATCTGCCGTACTTCCTGCGGGCGTACTTCGCATGGAAGCTCGGGCTCCCGTTCGGCTGGTCCGACTGCAGCCGCGGCGAGGGCGGACGGCCACCGCGGTGCCCGCGGTGGCACTCGAACCTGGACGCGGCGGAGGCAGGTGGCGACGTGCTGGCGCGACTGCAGCGCTTCTTCTCGCGCGACCTCGCCTGGGGCGTCCAGTCCGGGGCAGGGCGCGCGCCGGCCGAGGACGACCGCACCGACTTCTACCCGACCCGACTCTCTCCGGACACCCTCACACCGGGCACCGTCTACGCCGATCCGTACGGGCACACGCTCGTCGTCGTGCGCCGCGTGGCGCAGACGCCGTCGGCGCCGGGCCTCCTGCTCGCCGTCGACGCCCAGCCCGACGGGACGGTCGCGCGCAAGCGATACTGGCGCGGTAACTTCCTGTTCGCGCTGGATCCGGCGCTCGGCAGCGCCGGCTTCAAGCACTTCCGGCCGATCGTGGATGACGGTCGACGGCTCCGGCCCCTCGCGAACGCCGAGATCGCCGCACACGCCGACTGGGGCGACTACTCGCTCGAGCAGTACGGGGCCGACGTCGACGCGTTCTACGATCGCGTGGACGACGCGATCTCGCCGGCACCAGTCGATCCGCCCTCGGCCTTCCGCGCCACGATCGATGCGCTGGACGAGCAGATCCGGACGCGCATCCGCTCGGTCGCGAACGGCGAAACGTTTCTCGCGACGCACGCCGGTCCGATCCCGATGCCGGACGGCGCCGCGATCTTCGAGACGACCGGCCCGTGGGAGGACTACGCGACGCCGGCTCGCGACCTGCGGCTGCTGATCGCCATCGACGTCGTGCGCGGCTTCCCGGCCAAGGCCGCGCGCCGTCCCGAGCGCTTCCTGGTGCCGGCAGACCGGTCGGCGGGCGACGTTCGGGCCGACCTCGAGCGGATCCTCGGCGAGGCGGCGGTGGCGCGCCGCTTCAAGTACACGCGCAGCGACGGCTCATCCTGGACGCTCACCCTCGGCGACGTCCTCGCCCGGACCGAAGCGTTCGAGGCGGCGTACAATCCGAACGACTGCATCGAGGTGCGCTGGGGCGCACCCGCGGGTGGAGACGAGATGGCGACGTGCCGGCGGCACGCGCCCGCCGAGCAGGAGGCCCGGATGGCGCGGAACCGGGCCTGGTTCCACGAGCGCTCCCGGCCGACGCGGTAACGCGCGTCGGCCTTGCTTCGGCCGGCGGCTCTGAGCGAATATCCGACCCATGGCCCAGACGGCACAGCTTCGGCGGATCGACGTCGCGGAGAACGAGGCGCAACGCGTCTTCAACCTCCAGCGCCAGGCGTACCTGCGACATCCATACCCGAGCTACGAGGAGCGCCGCGCGAACCTCGACAAGCTCGAGCGCGTCCTGGTCGACAACTCGACCGCCATCGCCGAGGCGATCAGCGCCGATTTCGGGCACCGCGCGTTCGAGGAGTCGATGATCGCGGAGCTCTTCACGAGCGTCGACGGCCTTCGCGACACGCGGAAGCGCCTCCGGAAATGGATGCGCCCGCAGCGGCGTCACGTCTCGGTCCTGTTCGCGACCGGCTCGAATCGCGTCATCCCGCAGCCGAAGGGTGTCATCGGCGTCGTCTCGCCGTGGAACTATCCCCTCTTCCTCACGATCAGTCCGCTCACCAGCATCCTCGCGGCCGGCAACCGCGCCATGGTGAAGATGGCGACGAACTCGCAGCACCTCTGCCGCCTGCTCGCGGAGAAGTGCGGGGCCGTGTTCCCGGAGGACACCGTCGCCTTCCTGCCCGGTGTGCGCGCGCAGGACTTCTCCACCCTCCCCTACGATCATCTGATCTTCACCGGCTCGGCGGACGCCGGCCGGACGGTCATGCGCTCGGCGGCGGAGAACCTCACCCCGGTGACGCTCGAGCTCGGCGGCAAGTCGCCGACGATCATCTGCGAGGACTTCGACGTCGACGAGGCGGCCGCGCGCATCCTGTACGCGAAGTTCCTGAACGCCGGACAGACCTGCCTCGCGCCCGACTACCTCTTCGTCCCCGAGGCAAAGCGGGACCAGCTAGTGGCGGCCGCCCGCCGGATCATGCCCACGCGGTATCCGGACACGAACCAGCCGAGCTACACCTCCGTGATCGACGACAAGTCGTACCGGCGGCTTCGTGCGACCCTGGAGGACGCGCGCCAGAAGGGCGCGCAGGTGGTGCCGATGATCCCGGGCACGGACTTCAACGATCAGCTCCGGAAGATCCCCCCGCACCTGGTCCTCGACGTGACCGACGACATGGTCATCATGCAGGAGGAGATCTTCGGGCCGTTGCTCCCCGTGAAAACGTACCGGACGCTCGACGAGGTGATCGCGTACGTGAACGGGAAGGACCGGCCGCTCGGGTTCTACGTGTTCACCAACGACAAGGCGACGGAAGAGAAGCTGCTCTACTCGACCATCTCGGGCGGCGTCACGATCAACAACTGCATGCTGCACGTCGCTCAGCACGACATGCCGTTCGGCGGGATCGGCGCCAGCGGCCTCGGACACTATCACGGGCACGAGGGGTTCCTGGAGTTCAGCAAGCTCCGGCCCGTGTTCACCAACCCGCGTCTATCGCTCCTCCACCTCTTC
>VBKG01000293.1 GCA_005879585.1 Deltaproteobacteria bacterium
GCGCGCGCTCACCCGCTTCGGTAACCGGGGGTACCGCGCGGCCCAGCTCGAGGCGGCGATCGAGGGCGGGAAGGCCTATCTCGCCGCCTACGCGCTGGGCCTCGGGGCGACCGGTCTCACCTTCTTCGACGACGAGGTGACGGCGTTCTTCTCGCCCCACGCGGCCGGGAAGAGCGTCATGTTCCTGGTCGCGATCGGACCCGGTCGGCGCCGGTCGTAGTCGTGGCGTTCAGTCGAACGCGCCGCCGACGAACGCCCCGCTGGGTGAGGCGCAGAAGATGCGCTCGACGCCGCCGATCTCCCCGAACTGCAGGTCGACGGAGGTCGCGATGTCTGCCAGGTCTATGCAGCTGCAGCCCGACGTCTTCGTCGCCCGGAAGCTCGACCTGGCAGCCGTCTCGCACGCGGTGTCGGTGTCCTCGTCGGCCGTGATCTTGCGCTTGATGGCCGATCTGGCGGCGGCGACGTGGCAGTTGATGTACGCGTTACTCAACTTGACGACTTTCCTAGCGACCGCCGTCTCGCATCGCCCCGTCGCCTTGTCCGGCGGGACCCTGGCGCCGTCGTCGTCTGCACCAAGCGGCGTCGTGCCCGCGCAATAGACCTTCCCCGCCTGCGAGTCGACAATGAATTCGAGCGTCTCGCCGGTCGTGCTGCCGATGCAATCCGGGCAGCCGGCGCCACGGACGTTCTTGTTGTACGCGTCCGCGACGCCCTTCTCGCAGTTGTCCTCGGCGGTGTCGTCCGCGAGCTTCCCGAGCGCGAGCTTGATGTGACAGTTGGTGAATCCCTTGATCGCCTTCCCGACCTGCCCCGCGGCCTTGAACTCGCATCTCGCCGTCTTGTTGTCCTTCGGTACGACGCCGCCGAATTCGTCGAAGTGGACGGCGCCGACCCTGGCGGCGACGAGCATGGATACCCCGATCACGAGCGCTGCGATCAGACGCATGGGCGAGCTCTCCTTTCTGGCTAAGACGGCGCGGGGCTTATAGCGCAGGGGTCGCCGCCCTGAAAGGGCATCCGCGACCGCCCCGCATGAAACGGCGCGTCAGCGACGGTCATCGACGGGGGTTCTTGGCACGCGGTCGCGCGGCATGGCAAGGAGCACGGCATGGCGATCGAGCTCGTCCCTCTCGCGACCGCGACGGCCACTCTCGCCCCGCCCATCATGTTGCCGAACACGCCGGCAGGCACGCGCGTGATCTTCGAGATCCTCGACTATCGGTGGGAAGGGTCGCGCTTCACCGCACGGCAGAAGGGCTCCGCCGCCGCCGACTGGCTGCTCCTCGGACCCGAGGGCACCGGGACGCTCGACGTGCGCGTGACGCTCGAGACACCCGACGGCGCCGTGGTCCTCGTCCACTACGGCGGCCGTGTCGACGGCTCGAACGGCCTCGGTGGCGCACCCGTCTACGCCTGCATGCAGTTCGAGACGGGTCACGAGCGCTACAGCTGGCTCAACCGCGTTCAGGCCGTCGCCAAGGGCGCGCTCGCGGGGAACGTCGTGACCTACGAGGTCTACGAGCTCCGCTGACGCGCGAGCAGCGCGGCCCCGATGACGCCGGCCGAGTCGCCGAGCCGGTTCGGTACGATCGGCGTCCTGAGCTCGTCGTTGAAGACGTAGCGCGCGACCGCGGCGCGCCCGCAGTCGTACAGCGCCTCCAGCTTCGAGAGCCCGCCACCGAGCACCACGACGTCGGGATCGAGGACGTCGATCACGTTCGCGAGCGCACGGCCGAAGCGGTCGAGGTACCGGTCGACGACGTCGCGCGCGGCGCGCTCGCCCGTCGCGGCGCGGGCGGCGATCTCGGCCGCCGCGAGCGGCGGACCGCCGGCCGCGCGGTACGCCGCCTCGAGCGCCGGCCCCGAGAGCAGCGTCTCGACGCAGCCGCGCTGCCCGCAGTAGCAGGGCGGTCCGGCCGGATCGATGGCGTGGTGGCCCCACTCGCCGGCGATGTGCTGCGGCCCGCTCCAGAGGCGGCCGTCGTGCACGAGGCCGCCGCCGACGCCGGTGCCGAGAATCACCCCGAACACCATTGCGTGCCCCTGCCCTGCACCCGCGCGCGCCTCCGCCAGCGCAAAGCAGTTGGCATCGTTCTCGAGCAGCACGCGGAGGCCGAGCCGGCGCTCCAGATCCGCGTGCAGGGAACGGCCGTTCAGGCAGACGGTGTTCGAGTTCTTGAGCGTCCCGTCGCGCGCCGAGAGCGACCCGGGCGTGCCGATGCCCACCACGTCGCTTCCCGGCGCCGTTGCCCGGAGTGCTTCGACGAGGCCCGCCACCCGCTCGATGATGTGCTCGTACCCGCGCTCGCGCTCGGTCGGGACGCGGCGGCGCTCCAGCGGCACGAGATCGTCGCCGAGCACCACCCCCTCGATCTTCGTCCCCCCGAGGTCGATCCCGATGACCACGGGTCCGTCTACCACACGCAGCGCGATCCCATGTATGGTCGCTGGTGGAGGATCGCATGCCGTACGCCGAAGGCCGCGTGATGCACGACGCCGACTCGCACGTGGTCGAGACCCCGGACTGGCTCGTGCCTTATGCCGACCCGGACATCCGCGGTCAGCTCGCACCGCTCTTCGTCGCAGCCGTTAAGCCGGGTGAGGAGACCTACATCGATCAGCTCCGTCGGCGGCATGCGGATCCCGCGGAACGGCCGCAGGCCGAGGACGAGATCATGCTCCGGAAGAACTGGAGCGCGATGGGGTCGTTCATCAAGGAAGACCGCCCCCGGGCGCTCGACCTGCTCGGCTTCCGGAGCCAGCTCGTGTTCAACACGTTCCTGAACGACTACCTCTGCGCCGCCGAGCACAAGCGGGACACCGCGCTCGCCTACGGCGTCGCGCGCGCGCACAACCGTGCGATGCTCGACTTCTGCGCGGTCGACCCCCGGCTGCTGCCGACGGGCTACGTGCCGCTCGCCGATTTCGATCGGGCCCGGGCGATGGCCGGAGACGTGATTGCCGCCGGGGCGAAGGCGCTGCTCGTGCCGTCGGCCTGTCCGAAGACGCATTCGCCGAGCCACACCGGCCTCTTCCCCGTGTGGGCACAGGCCGAGGAAGCGGGGCTGCCGATCCTCTTTCACGTCGGCGGCGGCGGGACGCTCATCGATCCGAGCTACTTCAAGAACGGGCTGCCACTCGTCACCGACTTCCACGGCGGCACGGAGAACTTCCGCTCGGTGGATTTCATGGCGATCCCCTTCCCTCCCATGCTGACCCTCGCGACGCTGATCGTCGACGGCGTCCTCGACCGCTTCCCGCGGCTCCGCTTCGGCGTGATCGAACAGGGTGCGGTCTGGCTGCCGAGCTGGATGCGCCAGCTCGACACGGCGCACGAGGCCTTCCGCAAGGGCGAGGAGCGGCTCCGGAAGCTCGCGCTCCGGCCGAGCGAGTACGTGAGGCGCCAGGTCCGCGCAACGCCGTACCCGACGGAGCCCGTCGGCTGGATCGTCGAGCAGGCGGGCGAGGAGGTGTGTCTCTTCTCCTCCGACTACCCGCACGTCGAGGGCGGGCGGAATCCGATCCGCCGCTTCGAGGAGAGCATGGCGGGACTCGACGAGCGCGCGAAGCAGCGCTTCTACTGCGACAACTTCGTCGACCTGATGGGCGCGGGGCTGGCGGCGCTACAGTAGGCTACGCGTAACGCCGGACGCCGAGCCCGGCGGCGCCCCCGCGTTCTCCCGCGTACCCGTAGCGGACGAGCAGCGGCCGCGTGAGCAAGGAAACGATCCGGCGATGGGCGGATGGCAGGTTGCTCCTCCACGCATCGTCGACCGTCAGGCGGATGGTGCCGACGCGGAACCGCATCGGGTTGCCGGCAACGGTATGATTCGGGCGGAGCGCCACCTCGTGGCCACGGACGAACGACAGGGCGCTGGCGGTGGGTAGCACGCCGGCGCGCTCCAGGATCCGCGCGAGCTCCGGCCGGGGCGCCCGCACGAGGTCCTCGTAGCGGACGAACGTGGACGGGATTCCGAGCCGCTCGAGCACCTCGAAGCCGCTGTTGTAGCCGAGCCAGCGGCCGGCACTCCGGCCGGCGCCGTACCGATTCATGTGGGACCCGCGGTGCATGGCTTCGGGTCGCGGCACGCGCTTGCTCCATGAAAACGCCACCCCGCGACTGTCGCGCACGAGGTGGACGACGCGCAGATCCACGCCCGCCATGCGGCGGAGGAGGAAGGCCCCCGCGTAGTGCTTCGTCGAATCGACCACGAGGGCCGCGCCCGACACCTCCTGCACGCCGCGATACACCTCACCGAGGAGCCGCGTGTACCGCTCGAGCTTCCGGCGATAGGGCGGCCACGACTCCGGAGCGACCATGAACGGGACGTATCGTTGCCGCAGCACGGCGCGCTGGAGCTGGAACATCTCGCCGACGTCAATGGCATCCCATCCGCCGAAGGCGCACTCCCCGACGGCGCGCCAGAACAAACACCGCCGGATCGGGACGCCGCAGCCGCACTCCGCGTCGTGCAGCAAGGCCTTCCAGAGGTGCGTGAGCTCGCCGAGCGAGCAGACGCCCGGGACCTGCCCGAGCATCCGGTCGAGGAGCGTGCTGCCGCTCCGGCCGCATCCTCCGATGTACAGGACCCGGACCCGCACCGGGGGTTCGGGAAGACGGTGGGCCGGCACCGGGCCGGTGTCATGCGCGACATTCGTTTTCATGAGGTATACCCGTACAACCTCAACGTGAAATCGAAGATCGTCGAAGCTGAAGGACGTGTTAAGAGTCGGCGCGGAAGCCGCGGGCGGCACAGCTCATGCTGTGAGCCATGCGACTATCCCGCACTCGGCAGGTAGATCGAGCGCTGGGGCGACGAGAAGACCCGCCGGACCATCGGCTCGAAGAACTCGAGAGGCAGCGTGTCGTAGCGGGGATCGAAGCTGTTCTGATCGTAGTTCGCGCAAAAGTCCGCGCACGCCCGCCAGTACGGC
>VBKG01000294.1 GCA_005879585.1 Deltaproteobacteria bacterium
GAGCCGCTCCCGAGCCGCCCGCGATTTCCCCGCCCGCTGCGGAGCCCACGCCGGCGCCCGCGCCGCCCGCAGCCAACGCGGAGCCGGCGCCCGCACCCGCGGCGGTCGCCGGGCCCGCGCCGGCACCTCCCCTTCCCCTGCCGTCACCCGTCGCCGATCTCGAGCGCCGGTTGCGGGCACTCGAGCCCGATTCGAGCGCCCATTCGGCGCTCGACGCCGTGCTCGCCGCGTGGCACGCGCGGCCGCTCGGCGAGGACGAATCCCGGGTGAGCGACGACGTCGAGCGGATCGGGTGGCGGCGGGGCCTCGAGGACCTGCGGCTCACCGGCAATCGCAGCACGCTCGCCGTCCTCGACCTGCCCGCGCTCCTCGAGCTGAGAGTGCCGCACGCCAGCGGGCCCTGCTATGCGGCGCTCACCGCGCTCGACGAGCGGCGCGCCACGCTCGACATCGGCGGCACGCCGACGACGATCGACACCGGCCTTCTCGATCTCTTCTGGTTCGGGCAGGCGCACGTGCTCTGGCGCGACTTCGAGGGCCTCGGCATGACGTTCGGCCTCGGTGCGCGCGGGGCCCACGTCACCCGCCTGCAGGGGTTGCTGCGCCGCACGGGACTGTACGGCGGCGAGTCGACGGGCGAGTTCGACCCGACGACCGTCGCCGCGGTGATCGACTTCCAGCGCTCGCGGCTGCTCATCCCCGACGCCCGCGTCGGGCGGCTGACGCGCATCGTCCTCTACGCCGCGGCCGGCGGCTATCCGCGGCCGCGGCTCGCAGGAGGCACATCGTGAGCACTGTCCTGCAAGCGCTCCAGGAGCTCGAGGGGAAGATCGCGCCGGCGGACGCCACCGCGTGGACGGCCGAGGATCGGCGATGGCGCTGGGGGACGGCCGGCGGCGTGGCGGCCGGGATCCTCATGGTGGGCATCGCGGCCGTCGTGTTCTTCTCGTCGCACTCCGGCCCAGCGCCCGTCGCTCGCGTTCCTACCGCGCCGGCGCCCGTCGCACCGCCGGTCGCGCTCGCACCCCCGCCTCCGCCACCGGTGAGTGCCCGTGGCGTCCCGAAGCTCCCCACGCCCGTGCCCGTCGTGAAACCCCTCCGGCCGCCACGCCACGCCGCACCGAGCCGGCGGTTCGCGCCGGGAACGAGCCGCGCATCCAGGTCGGCGCCATCCGGTACTCCCAGGCGCCGCCGGAGCGCACGGTCACGCTCGCCATCGACGGCGGCACCCCTCTCACACTGCACCAGGGCGAGTCGACCGGCGATCTCGAGGTGCAGCTCATCCTGCCCGACGGCGTATACGTCCGGCGCGGCGGGCACGTCTGGATGGTCAGCGCGGACCGCTGACCGCCTCGTCGGTCCGATACCGTCGGAGCCGTGGCCACCGGGCCGCGACGATCGCGACGACGAGCAGACACCCAAGCCCTCCCGTCACGACCGAGAACGTCGCGTTGGTCAGTGCCGCGACGAAACCCGACTCGGCGGCGCCGAGCTGGTTGGACGCGCCGATGAAGATCATGTTCACGGCGCTCACCCGCCCGCGGAGCGGATCGGGCGTAGAGAGCTGGATCGCCGTGTTGCGCAGCACGACGCTCACCTGATCCGCCATACCGGCCGCCGCATAGGCGACGACAGAGAGCGGAAACCAGCGAGACACGCCGAAGACGATCGTCGCGACTCCGTAGAGTCCGACGGTGACGAGCAGCGCCGGGCCCGCGCGCGTGATCGGCCGGCGCGCGATCAGTGCCGCCGATGCGACGAGCGCGCCGAGCTCGAACGACGACGCCAGCAAGCCGTACCCGCGCGCGCCGACGTGCAGGATGGCAGTCGCGTAGATCGGCAACAAGGCGGTCGCGCCGCCGAAGATCACCGCGAACATGTCGAGCGTCATGCAGCCGAGGATGACCTCGTGACGCCAGACGAAGGCGAGGCCGTCACGGATGGACTGCAATCGGAACCCCACGCGGCCGCCGACCGGCGGCGGGCACCGGAGCGGCGTGAGCGCGGCGAGCGACACCGCGATGAGCGCCGCGTCCAGCCCGTAGGCCATTCCGACCCCCGCCGCGCCGATCACGAGGCCGGCGACTGCCGGACCGCTGGCGAAGGCGAGCGCCTGGTTGGTGGCGGCGATCGTCACGGCGCGCGGGAAGATGTCACGACCGACGAGTCCGGGTAGCAGCGAGGCGCGCGCCGGATTGTCGAAGGCGGCCGCGCCGGCGGCGAGGACGACGATCCCGTAGAGCAGTGGGAGACTCGCTGCGCCGGCGCGGGTAGCCATGCAGAGCGCCGTCGCGCACGCGAGCAGCACGACCTGGGCGGTCATCATGATCCGCCGCCGGTCCCGCGCATCGGCGAGCGCCCCGCCGACGAGCGACAGCGCGGGCGCCGGCAGGAACTGCACGAGCCCGATCAGCCCGAGGTGGAAGGCCGAGTGCGAGAGCGCGTAGACGTGCCATGCTACGGCCGCGCGCAGCAGCGTCGAGCCGGTGGCGGTACAGAAGCGGCTCGCGAGGTAGAGCCAGAAATCCCGCGGCAGAGTCGAGCGCCCGAGCGACGGCTCGTCCGCTCGCTCCCCCCCGACCGCCATCGCGTCGCTACGTCAACCATGGCACACGCGGCGCTTCAACCGGCGCTTGATTGCCAGAACATCCGCTGCGAGGACGGACCATGCGCATCCTCGTCACGGGGGGCACGGGGACGTTCGGCCGCCCGGCCGTCGCACGTCTCGTCGAGCAGGGGCACGAGGTTCGGGTGCTCTCCCGTCGCCCCTCGCCCAAACTTCCCGCCGGCGTGCAGGCGGTACGCGGCGACCTGTCGAGCGACGAGGCCCTGCGGGACGCGGTCTGGCACGCGAATGCCGTCCTGCACGCCGCATCGAACACCGGCCTCGGCCTCGGCCGCGGTGACGTCGACGGCACGCAGCGCCTGCTGCAAATCGCCGCACGGGGCGCGAGTGTCACCCATTTTCTCTACGTGTCGATCGTCGGGATCGACCGGATCCCGCTCATCTACTACCGCCGAAAGCTCGCCTGCGAGCAGCTCGTCGCCGCGAGCGGCATCGGCCACACGATCCTGCGCGCCACGCAGTTCCACGAGCTGCTCTCCGGTGCCCTGCTCGCCGTCGAGCGCTGGCCGATCGCGCCGTTGCCGCTGTCGTGGCGGTTTCAGCCCGTAGCCGCAGCCGAAGTCGCCGCACGCGCGGTCGAGCTCCTCGTGTCCGGCCCGCAGGGTCGAGCACCGGATCTCGGGGGCCCCGAGGTGCTCACCGTCGACGAGATGGTGCGCGTCTGGCGGTCGCACCGCGGCCACCCGCGCCGGGTGATCGGCGTCTCCTTGCCCGGACGGGTCGCACGCGGGTTTCAATCAGGGTTCAACACGTGTCCCGCGAACGCGTCGGACGCGCGGCGCTGGGTGGAGCACGTCGCAGGGCTTTCGTCGTAGGTGCCAAATAGGTGGTCGGTCGGAGCGAGGCCGCCGTTCACATTGTCGTGCGGACGTAACGCGAAGTGCATGAGAACTCGCCCTTGGACATCCATGCGACGCTCGTGCCATTCGACGTCGAAGTGCGTCCTCACCGCGTCAAATAGCACGCCCATCTCCTGTTGATGCTTCACGGCGATCGGCCAGTCCGCCCGATCGTCATTCGGATGATAAAGGTAGTACGCCTCGACCTCGTCTGGCGTCAGTGATGCCAGCGTCGAATCGACCTCCGACATCGGGCGAATCGGCAACTCGTTCCACCGGATCCGGTCATCGCCGAATACGTAAACAGTGCTCATGAACCGCTCGTGGCCCAAGTGGAGATAGAGGCGCTCTATAACGCCGGCCGGATCGGTATTGTTCTCATCAAAAGAGGTGAGGTTATAAAGGAGGAGCACCTTTCGCCCGTCGTCGACCGTTGCTCGCAGCTCCTTGAACCAATCCGTCGACATGATCGGCACCGCGCAATCAAGCGTCGTCTGCGTGTAAGGCATCGGGAACGCCCAGCCCATATTCAGGTAGTCGAGTCTCTTTGACGCCCATTCGACGGTACTGCCGAACTGCCAGACGCAGCCCACCGCAAGCAGACTAATGACGATCGGCGCCGATCGACGACGCGCGCACACGGCGGCCACACATGCGGCAGCGCAAATGAAGTCCAGCATCAGCACGCGACGCGGCCACACCGCTCCGATGCCCTCCAAGATCCCGGAATTCGACGCCAGGAGCCAGATCACACCCAGATGGAACCCCAGCACGGCGCACCAGAACCACCGCTCATTCCCAAGCGACATCGCCGCGAGGATGCCCGCGACGATGAGTAATGGAATGTCCGGCTTGAGAGTACCGAAGTGCCTGAGCAGGTCGAAGGTATGGAAGGCAACTGACGAGAGGGGTGGGAGGGTCATCGCCGCGTAGTGTACCGTATTGTAGGTCGGGTGCGTGCGCTCGAGCCAAAACTGCATTGCTCCACCAGCAAGCCAGATCACTCGGCATACCGGCCGTGCTCGCGGCAGAAGAATGGCCGCCGCAAAGAATATGGCAAATATTGTTCGCCCGAGCTCTTGAACGTGCCAAGACAATTCGATCGCGGTGAGCGACCCGACAAGTGCCCACAACACGGATCCACGTCCGCGAAGGACTGCAAAGAGAGCGAGCGCATTGGGGAGGATACTCGATATGTACGGGAAACCGATCACGCTATAGGACAGAAGTGCCGAGGAAGCCCCCCACGCGAGAAGCATGATCCAGGACCCGCGTCCGGGTAAATCGATGGCACTTCGGAGCACAAGGAGCGAGATCAATACCAGAGTCGGTGTGGTGATCTGCGGCCACCAATCGCCGGGCCAGCGCGATGCGAGGTATCCAGGGAGAAGGGAGACGGGAGCACCGAACACGGGCCACCCGATGTCATCGAACTGCCGACCTATATAGTAGCTCCATAGCTCTCGGGCACTGTGGGTCGATACCATGAACAGCCCGTTCGCTGCGCCGGCAACCTCCCAACCCGCGACGTATGAATCGCGATGGACGACCCGGATGACCACGGACGCAACGACGTTGACGAGCGCCACGCTGGGCAGAAGCTTTCGTAGCGGGTGGGAGGCCCGCCACGCCGCCATCACAGCATCTCTTCGGCGAGCAGACGGAGCACCGCGGGGTCGCGGGTCATCGCCACGAGCGTCGTGACCGGTGTGTCGCGCCAGGCCGCGAGGCGCTCGCGGATGCGCGCCGGCGGCCCGCACAGCGCGATCTCGTCGGCGAGCTCGTCGGGCACGGCGGCGATCGCTTCTCCCCGTCGTCCTTCGAGAAAGAGCTGCTGGACCCGGTCGGCGGCAGCGGCGTGGCCCATGCGCGCCACCTGCTCCTTCGAGAAGTTCTTCGTCCGATGGCCCATGCCGCCGATGTAGAAGGCGAGCGTGGTCTTCACCGGGAAGAGACACTGCGCCACGTCGTCACCGACCACCACCTGCGCCGAGCATGCGACCTCGAACCCGGGACGGAAGCCCTCCAGCAGGTCGCCGTATACCTCGCGCATGCGATACGGCGACATGTAGAGCGGCAGCCAGCCGTCGGCGATCTCCTTCGCCAGCGCGATGTTCCGAGGTCCCATCGCGCCGAGGTAGATCGGCACGGCGGAGCGAAGTGGCTGCCCGATCAGCTTGAGCGGTTTCCCGAGCCCGCTCCCGCCGCGG
>VBKG01000295.1 GCA_005879585.1 Deltaproteobacteria bacterium
CCGCGACCGCTGCGCGCTCCGCCATGAAGCGCATGACCGCCTTCCACGCTGCGGGCGCGGTGCCGGTCTCGACGTAATGCCGGATGAGACTCGCATAGCCACCGGGGGTGTAGAGGTCCTTTCCCAGATTCTCGAAGAACACCCAAACGAAGAGCGTCCCGAGCGTGAGCCGCTGGACGGCGAGCAGGAGCAGCGACTCGGCAGCGGAGGGGGTGGGCTCGGCGGCGTGCATGAGGTCCTCCCGTCAGCGGATGATCAGCCGGCGCTGGTGAACACGCTCGTGCACGCGCTTCCGGCCTTCGGAAAGTCGCGCGCAGTTCCCGGGTGAACGGGCAAGCCCGGCAGCGCCCTGCCGTTCACGAAGGGACAGAACTCGTCAGGGAGCTCGAGCCCGCCGCGCAGGAGCCTGCGGCTCGCGCAGCCCCCGTGGCAGACGTCGACGAGGGTGCAGCCCCGGCAGCCTTCGGGAAGCGCGTCGAGCTCGGCGAACGCAGCCGAGCGGACGACCGCCGGGCCAAGCCGCTCGAGGTCGGCGAGGGTGAGTGCCCGCTTCGGCCAATAGACGCAGGGCAGCACCTCGCCCCGCGGCGTGACGCGAACGGTCGCGCACCCGCAGCCCTCGGCCCGGGGACCGAGACCAAGCACCGCGCGCACGAGGGGTTCCGAGCAAACCGCGAGCGGACAGGCCTCGAGCAGCAGCCGGAAGCCGGTCCAGAACTGATCGTAGGTGAGCGAGAAGGCATCGGTCTTCACTGCCTGGTACACGTTCACGCGAAACGCTGCCCCGTGGGCGGCGGCGACGCGCGCGATCGCCGAGAGCCCGTCGTAGTTCGTGCGCATCATCACCGCGACGATCGTCACCGCGACGCCGAGTCGCCGGGCCCGCTCCGTCTCGCTGAGCACGAGCCGCCAGTTGCCGGCCCCGCGCCAGGCGTCCTGCTCGGGCTCGGTCGCGAAGTCGAGCGAAAATTCGACGTCTCGCAACCAGCGAAGCTCTTCGTCGTCCAGCACGCTCGTGCTGTAGCCGTTGGAGGTGAGGGTGACGACAAGGCCGCGCGCGTGTAGCTCTCGGAGGATCGCCCTGAACTCCGGGTGCAGTGCGTTCTCGCCGGTCCCGAGGTTCACGGCGCGGATCGGGAGGCTGTCGCAAACCCGGCGCACGTCGGCGAGCGAGAGACGATCGACCCGCTCCGTGTCGCGGTAGCAGTGCGCGCAGGCGAGGTTGCAGTCGTTCGTGAGTCCGAGACCAACCGCGAAGCCCGGCGCGGCCGCCGTCACCGCACCACCTCGTCGCCGCGGGCCGCCCCGTGCCGCGCCATTCGCCGAAAGCGGACCTCGGCCCGGGGTGGCCCGACAGGTAGCCCCTCAGCCTCCGCGTACGGGTAGACGAAGTAGTTGAGTGGCTCACCCCGCTGCGGCGGCGAGAGCACGATGTCGCGGCCGGCCGTGAACTCGATGCGGTCGTTCGGGATCGTGCCGAAGTAGGCGTCTGCCATTCCCTTCTTCTTCGCCTCGCTCGCGTCGACCGGGAGCCAGCCTCGCTTCTCGTCGTGGAATTCCGCCCAGCAGTGATACCCCGGGATCGCACCCTCGTCGGCGTCCGGGATCGGGAAGCCGATCAGGAAGCGCGCCGGGATTCCCTGGCTCCGCAGCATCCCGATGAAGAGCGAATGGAAATCGGTGCAGTTTCCCCGCTTGTTCTCACAGGCCCAGACGGCGTCACCGCGGCCCCACCCGGTTCCGCTCTTGTCATAGCTCATCGTGCGGTAGACGTAGTCGTAAAAGGCCCGGATCTTCGCGGCGCGGGTCTCGCTCCCGCGGCTTTCCCGCTCGGCGAGCTCGCGAATGACGCCCGTGAGTGGGATCAGCTTGTCGGGCGTCTGGTAGAGCACCGGGCGCAGGTGGGCGTCGGCCGCCGTCGCGCTCGCGGGTATCCCCGTCGAGGGACGACGCTCGATGACGAACCGCATGACCAAGTCTCGGACCACGGCGTCGGCCTTGCCCTCGGCGTAGACCATTCTGTTCCCATACTTATCCTCACGCGTGAGCCGCTCCGGCCAGGGCGAATCGATGTGGGCGTCGAGGATCCGTTGATCGCGCGTCTCGGCCGGATAGGGCACCCAGAGGGCGACGTTGTCGGCGGCTGGACCGAGCTCCCGCAACCGCACGCGATACTCGAGCGCGTAGCGAGCGATGCTATTCCACGGGTCGGGCCGCCCCTCCGCCATGGCCCGGGCCATGAACGGAGCCGTCCCGAGCGCGAGCGCGGCCACGACGAACCTCCGCGACGGCCACAGCATTGGGGGGCCTCCTCTTGTCCTTCGCTGCGAAACAGTGGTCGTTTTACCGTCGGGGTTCGATCATGATCACGTCGGCGGTTCGCCGTCGAGGGGGCCCGCCTGGTCGCCAGCGACGCCCGTCCGTTGCCGCGTGTGCCCGGGGAGTACAGGGACTACCTGGTGTCGGGCGGGGGCTGAGGGATCGATCCCCGCATCGCGTCGCCGGCCGCCAATAACCAGACCCCATGACTCGCGTAACGCAAATGTCACGCCCGCTGTTGCGGCCGCGCGTCGGCTACGGCAACCCTGTTCCCCCACTCAAGAAGTTGCTTCGTGCAATCCTCCCGGTCGATCGTGCACTCAATCAACGTGGGACCCGCCCTGTGGGCAAGAGCTCTCTCGATGGCGATGGCCAGCTCTCTCCCATTCGTGGCGCGGTAGCCAAGCCCTCACCGTCCGTGGCACTGAATACCTGCACGCGGCCCGCATAGTCCCCAGCTCGGTGACGTTTCAGCCGACGATGCCCGCCCTCGCGTCATACGATAAGCCCGCCCTTCGTTTATTCCGCTTTCATCCAGGTATCCGAGCCTGTCAGCTTAACTGACACGTCAGACAAGAAGATGTGCAAGGGCTTGCCGTCGGCTGTGCCGCGGTGCTCCGTTGAGATCAGCAGAGGACCTGCCTTCTTGTAGCCTGCCCACGTTGCGATGACGACGCTCGGCTTCTTGGGCCCGCCGCGGTGGTAGACAAATTGCTCGACGCGCTTGTCTTTGCCAACGTAGAGTTCCCAGGTGTCGCCAGGCGTGTAACCGCCTTCCAAGGGATACTTCACCGCGACCAGCTCGGCCGAGCCGTTGCCCAGCGGCAGTTTATGCATACCATGATCGGTCACGGTTGCGCTGCTGTCCCAGTACGCATGGAAGGGGAACAGAAGCCAATAATTATCGTTGACGAAGCCCGGGTCGATGTCGTCCTGTACATTGGCAGGTTGGCTGTTCAGCTGAGAGCGAACGTATGTAGCCTTTACGGCCTCGCCGTCCTTATCTTTTCCTTCATACGAGACTTGATCGGCCTTGGGCTGCCAAACCCACGAACGGGAGAGATTCACTCCGGGGAACTGTGCGTTGAAGGTGTAGCGGATCGCATCAATTTGCCCGAACGAATCAAGGCCATAGGTCTTGGCAATCTGTTCGGCGATGGGTGGGACCGTCTGCGCCGAGGAAGCTGCAGCAAGGATCAGCACCCCAAACACTAGGACAAGGATCGCTGTTGAACCACCCAACTTTGCCATGGAGGATCCTCCTCATTGAAAATGAAATGAATGTCGTGTTGGATGACGCACAGAGGGTCCGGAGTCAAGACTTCCTGATGCAAGAATCGTGGTGCAGTTGCTTCACTCTACCTGGTCCGCTTGGCATTGGAGTGCGGCCGATCGTGTGATCCGGCGCAAAGCGGGACTCGTCCACACAACGGACACTGGAGCGACATCCTTTTCGCCATGGTGGGAGCCTAGTCGGCAACGGCCCCCCTTGGCAATCGGGCTCTGACCGCACCAATCCGCGTCCACGCCTGATTCGGCGAGCGCTTGGCTGAGCCTCTAACGATACGGCCATGCCGCGGATGTGACGTTGAACCACCAATCGCAGGTCTGGCATCGTGCTTCGGCCCGGGTGCGGCCGCCGCAGATCAGACGCGCCGCTCGATCGCGAGCCGCTTCATATACGACTGAAGCGTCGTCCGCTTCATTCCGAGGCGCGCGGTAGCGCCCCGGGGGCCACCGACGATCCAGTTCGTCTCCTCCAGGACGCGTATCACGTGGGCCCGCTTGACTAGCTCGAGCGTCGACGCGTCGCCCCGCGCCAGCGGGGTAGACTGACGGGCGAGGTGTTCGAGCGGGACCGTGAGCCGCGGGCCGGCCGAGAGAATCACCGCCCGCTCGATCAGGTTCTCGAGCTCGCGGACGTTTCCGGGCCACGTGTAGCGGCGCAACGCGTCCAAGGTCTCGGTCGGAATCGCCTCGATCCGCCGCTGCATCCGCGCCGCGAAGTGCTGGGCGAAATGGCGGACCAGCGGCTCGATGTCCTCGGGGCGCTCCCGCAACGGCGGGGCGTAGATCG
>VBKG01000296.1 GCA_005879585.1 Deltaproteobacteria bacterium
GGCCATCCTCATTCCCTTCAAGGTCGTCCCCCTGCTCCCCGGGATCACCGAGTTCAGACCAGCCAACGCGATTCCAGTCGTCTGTTCGTTCCTCTTCGGCCCGGCGGCCGCCTGGGGAGCGGCGTTTGGGAACCTTATCGGTGACTTCTTCGGCGGCCTCGGACCGGGAGACCTCTTCGGCTTCCTGGCGAACCTCCTCTACGGCCTGGTGCCATATGCGGTTTGGGAAGCGATGACGGACGTCCCGCCCGTGCCGCGGGGCGCGCTCCGCTCGGCCGGCCTGCTCGCCGTCATCGCCCTCGCCGCCACGCTCTGCGCCGCGGTCGTGGGCTGGGGACTGCACCTGCTCGGGTTTCATCCCTTCACGGTCCTCGCGACCATCGTGCTCGTGAACAACATCGTAGCGGCGGAAGTCCTCGCGCCGTTCCTGCTGGCCGTCCTCTATCCGCGCGTCCAGCGCGCCCACCTCCTCTACCGGGACCTCCTCGGCCCTCGCCGCCCGCTCCCGCGCTGGCGTGGCGCCCTCGGCGCGGGGCTCGTCGTCACCGGGACCGGGGCGGCGTTCGCTGCCGGGGAGCTCATTGCCGCGGGACGCTGGGTGGCGCCGTGGGCGACGCACGCGACGGCCGGCCACCGCCTCGAAGTCGGCCTCGGTCTGC
Organism: Deltaproteobacteria bacterium; assembly: GCA_005879585.1. GTDB lineage: Bacteria > Desulfobacterota > Binatia > DP-6 > DP-6 > DP-3. The sequence continues at coordinate 660 of VBKG01000296.1, forward strand.
TCCCGCTCCTCGGCCTCGCCGTCGCCGGTCTCGCGCTCCTGTGAGCGGTTCCGCCGCGGCCATCGCGGTTCGCGACCTCGGCTGCACGTATGCGGGGGCGGCGCGCCCGGCGCTCGACGGCGTGACGTGCGAGGTGCCGGCCGGCGCCCTCGCCGTCGTCATGGGCGCCACGGGGGCCGGCAAGTCGACCCTCGCCCGCTGCCTCACGCGGCTCGTGCCGTGCTTCCTGCCCGCGGAGCTCCGCGGGGAGATCCGGCTCCTCGGGCAGGCGATCGACGGTGCGCGCGTGGGCGAGCTCGCGGGGACGATCGGCATGGTGTTCCAGGACTTCGAGGCGCAGCTCTTCTCGACCGACGTGACGCAGGAGATGGTCTTCGCGCTCGAGCACACCGGGGTCGCTCCCGCGTCGATGCCCGGGCGCGTGACCCGCGCGCTCGCCGCGGTTGGCCTCGCGGGCTTCGAGGGACGGGACCCGACGACGCTCTCCGGCGGCGAGAAGCAGCGGCTCGCGATCGCGGGCCTTCTCGCCCTCCGGCCGCCGATCATGGTGCTCGACGAACCGACGACGGACCTCGACCCGACGGGCCGCGCCGAGGTCTTCGACGTCCTCGGCCGGCTGCGCGCCGAGCGCCTCTCGCTGCTCGTGATCGAGCACGACACGGCGGCCGCCGCGGAGGCCGATCTCCTCGTCCTCCTGCGCGACGGTCGCATCCTCGCGAGCGGCCCCCCGGCGGCGCTCCTCGCCGACGTCGAGGCGTGCGCGGCGGCCGGCGTGCGTCCGCCCGACGTCAGTCGCGTGTTCGCGGCCCTCGGTCTGCCGTCGCCGCCGCTCGACGTCGTCGCGGCCGCCGACCAGCTGCGCGCCCGCGGCTTCGTGCCCGTCGCTCCCGTCGAGCTGCCCCCGCCGGCACCGCCGGGACCCGCCCTCATCGCCGTCCGCGGGCTCGGGCATCGCTATCCCGACGGTCGCCGTGCCCTCGCGGGCGTGAACCTCACGATCGGTCGCGGCGAGTTCGTCGCGCTTGCGGGCCCGAACGGCTCGGGAAAGACCACGCTCGCCAAGCACCTGAACGGCCTCCTCGCGCCGACCGAGGGACGCGTGACGCTCGACGGACGCGACGTCGCGGACCTTCCGCTCGAGACGCTCGCCCAGCGCGTCGGCTACGTCTTCCAGGATCCGGATCATCAGCTCTTCGCCGCGACCGTGGCCGATGAGGTGGCCTTCGGGCCGCGCAACCTCGGCCTCGCGGCCGCCGAGGTGGAGGCGCGCGTGACCGAGGCGCTCGCGGCCGTCGAGCTCCACGAGCGCGACGCGGATCCGTTCCTGCTCGACAAGGGCGCCCGGCAGCGCCTGGCCGTGGCGTCGATCCTCGCGCTCCGGCCCGACGTTCTCATCCTCGACGAGCCGACGACCGGCCTCGATTTCCAGGAGCAGCAGCGGATGCTCGGTCTGCTCGACCGCCTCCACGCCGCGGGGCGGACCATCATCATCATCACGCACACGCCGTGGGTGATCGCCGAGCACGCGCGCCGGGTCGTCCTGCTCCAGGGCGGGCAGCTGCGCTACGACGGGGCGCTCCGGCCGTTCTTTGCCGACGAGCGGCTCGCCGCCGAGGCCGCGTTCCGGCCGCCGGAGGTGACGCATCTCGGACGTCTCCTCGGCTGCACGCCGCTCACCGTCGCCGAGCTCGTCACGTGGCTCCGACGGGGAGCCTGACGTCGTGCCGCTCACCCTTTACGTCGCGACGCCGAGCGTCCTCCACCGCCTGCACCCGGTGACCAAGCTCGGGCTCCTCGTCGCCTTCATCGTCGCCTCGTTCATGGTCGACCGCCCGCTGCTCCTGCTGCCGCTCGCCGCGACGGTCGGCGGCCTCCTCGTCGTGGCCGGGGGGCTGCCGAACGTGCGGCGGCTCCGGGTCATGTTCCTGCTCGTCTTCTTCTTCACGCTCTTCGTTTGGACGCTCTTCTACCAGTCGGTCCTGGTGCCGACGTACGCGGGCTTCCTCTTCGGCCTCTCGACGGCGATCCGGCTCGCCACGTTCCTCGCCGCCGGCATCCTCTTCCTCAGCACGACGCGGGTGGAGGAGGTGGCATACGCCCTCGGGCGGCTCGGGCTGCCCTACACGATCGGCTTCACGCTGACGCTCGCCTTCCGGCTCGTGCCGGTCTTCTTCGATGCGGCGCTGAGCGTCGTCCAGGCGCAGCGCTGCCGCGGGCTCGAGTTCGGGCGCGGCGGCGTCGTCGCGCGGCTCCGCCGCTTCGTACCCATCATCGTGCCTGTGCTGATCGGCGCGCTCCGCCGCGCGGACCGCATGGCGATGGCGCTCGAGCTGCGCGGCTTCAACTCGGGACGGCCGCGGACGACGTATCTCCGCGCGCGCGCCGGACCGGCGGACGCGCTGGCCGGCACGCTCGCGCTCGCGACCGCGGCCGTCTACGTCGGTCTCTGGGCCGCCGGCATCGGCACGCTCACGGCGCATCCTTGACACCCCCTCGACCCCTTCCTATCGTGCCTCCCTTGAGCGCGACGAATCACGCGCGCCGGCGCGTCGCGGTGACCGGCCTCGGCCTGGTCACCCCGCTCGGCTGCGGAATCGAGCCCAACTGGGCGAAGCTCGTCGCGGGCCGCTCCGGTATCGGACCGATCACGCGCTTCAATGCGTCGGGCCTGCCGGCGCGCGTCGCGGGCGAGGTGCGCGACTTCGAGCCCGAGCGCTACATCGAGCGCAAGGACTTGAAGAAGATGGACATCTTCATCCAGTACGCGCTCGCGGCGGCGCAGATGGCGGTCGAGGACGCGGGGCTGCCGTCGCCGGTGCCCGTACCGGAGCGGACCGGTGTCATCGTCGGCGTCGGCATGGGCGGTATCGCGAGCCTCGAGGAGGCCTATCTGCTGTTCGCGGCGGGCAACCTCCGTCGGGTGTCGCCGTTCTTCATCCCGAAGCTCATCCCGAACATGGCCTCGGGACACATCGCGCTGCGGATCGGCGCTCGCGGCCCGAACTACGCGACCACGAGCGCTTGCGCTTCGGGGGCGCACGCCATCGGCGAGTGCGCCGTGCTGATCCGCGACGGACGCCAGGACGTCATGCTGGCGGGCGGCGCCGAGGCGCCGGTGTGCCTGCTCGGCGTCGGGGGCTTCAGCGCGATGCGCGCGCTCGCGACCGGCTTCAACGACCAGCCCGAGCGCGCGAGCCGCCCGTTCGACGCCCGCCGCGACGGCTTCGTCATCGCCGAGGGTGCGGGTGTCCTCGTCCTCGAGGAGCTCGAGCACGCGCGTGCGCGCGGGGCGCGGGTCTACGCCGAGGTGGTCGGCTACGGCGCCAACTGCGACGCCTACCACATGACGCAGCCGGCGCCCGAGGGCGAGGGTGCGGCGCAATGCATGGGTCTCGCGCTCGCCGACGCCGGCATGGCGCTCGACAGCATCGACTACGTGAACGCGCACGGCACCGGCACGCCGTACAACGACGCCGCCGAGACGCGCGCGCTCCACAAGCTCTTCGCCGGCCATGCGCGACGCCTCGCCGTCAGCTCCACCAAGTCGATGACCGGCCATCTCCTCGGCGCCGCGGGCACCGTCGAGGCGGCGTACACCGTGCTGGCGCTCGTGAACGGCATCGTGCCGCCCACGATCAACCTCGACGAGCCGGATCCCGCGTGCGACCTCGACTACGTGCCGCACGAGGCGCGGCGCGCCGTGCTGCACGCCGCGCTGTCCAACTCCTTCGGCTTCGGCGGTACCAACGTCTCGCTGCTCTTCCGGCGCGCGGCATAGCCATGATCGGCGCCGCGCTCGACCGCCGGCTGCACTTTGTCGTCGGGAAGGGCGGCGTCGGGAAGACGACGGTCGCCGCGGCGCTGGCGCGGCTCCTCACGCGCCGCGGGCGGCGCACGCTCGCCGTCGAGGTGGACGACGAACGGCGGCTGTCGTCGCTCCTCGGGGCGAGCGGCACGACCGGAACGCCCACGCCCGTCGCGCCCGGCCTCGCCGTCGTCGCCGTCGAGGGCCGGGCCGCGCTCGAGGAGTATCTCGGGCTGATCATCCCCGTGAAGCGGCTCCTCTCCACCATCTTCTCGAGCCGCATCTACCAGTACTTCGTGGCGGCGGCGCCGGGTCTCAAGGAGCTCATGACCGTCGGAAAGATCTGGTACGAGGCGACGCGCCAGGAGGGCGGACGGCCGGCGTGGGACGCCGTCGTGGTCGATGCGCCGGCCACGGGGCACAGCCTCCAGTATCTGCGCATGCCGCAGGCCGCGCGCGACACGTTCGGCGCCGGTCTCGTGCAGCGCG
>VBKG01000297.1 GCA_005879585.1 Deltaproteobacteria bacterium
TGCCGACGCTCAGCAGGGCGACGCCGAGCTTGCCCACGTCGTCGAGAGCGCGGGCAACCCGCCCCTGTGGGGGTGCAGGCGCCGGTTTGGGGTCGTCGCCCGCCTCTGCCACGTGCGGCGTTTGCACGCGATGGAGCGCTTCCCGCTCCTGGGGCTCGAGGAAGTCCGCGGTAGCGTCGTCCTCGAAGGCGTCACCGAGCTGGTCGGCGGAGATCGGGGGCGCCTCGGGGTCGTGCTCCGGATGCGCCCGTTCCGCCGCACAGCCGGCGCACAACAACAGCATGACACCCGTCACCACCCAGAGCAGCCGCACGCGGCGATTATAGCGACGCGCCCATCCGGGATCGAGCAGGGCTCAACGCCCCTATCGCTCACCTCACGGCTGGCAGAATGACCCGTAGAAGGGGTCGTCACCCCACTGAAAGCTGTAGCCGGATATCGTCGCGACCTTGGCCCAGATCGGTCCGATCAACGTAGGCTGCTCGTAGTCGTTGTTGGTGCCCGTGACGATGATCTTTCGTCGTGGAGCGAGAATTGGCACGCCCGACACGTCGGCTTCCGACTGGACCAGAACCGGGTGTCCCTTTCCTACGACGTTCAGGATGCTGTTGTTGCCCTGATAAGCATCGAAATAGGTACAGGGTCCGAGCGAAAGGGCACCGCGGACGTTCACGACCACGTTCTCCGCATCGAGACGGACCGTCGCGTACCCGACGTTGAAGCAGCCGCGCGTGTTCACCTTTCCGGTCGTCACGTCGCCAACCCCGTCCCCATCCGCGTCGCGCTGATCGGCGTTCGGCTGCGCGGGGCAGTTGTCGTCGCCGTCGAGAACGCCATCGCCGTCGCAATCGCCATCCGGGCCTGAACAGGCGGCCACAACGAGTCCGAGATTGGCGCCCCGTGTCGGGACCAAGCCTGGCAGCGGCACGCGGGGAGTGAAGACCGCCACGACCACCGCGACGGCGGACAGAACGGCGCGAGCCATGGCCACCTCCTGCGGGCGGGGCTACCCGCACGGAACCCCCGCCGCCGTATAGGACGCTCGCTATCGAACCGTCAAGGAAAAACGCGTGCTACAACCCGAGTTCGCGCGCAATGATCGTCAGCTGGATCTCCGTCGTCCCCTCGGTGATGGTCATGAGCCGCGCGTCGCGCCAGAAGCGCTCGACCGGGAACTCCGTGATGTAGCCGTAGCCGCCGAAGACCTGCACGGCCTCCCACGTGACGCGTTGCGCGACCTCCGACGCGAAGAGCTTGGCCATCGCCGCCTCGCGCATCGCGTAGCCCTGGTCGAAGAGCCAGGCCGCGCGCCACATCGTCGTGCGCGCCGTTTCGACCTCCATCGCCATGCGGGCGAGCTTGAACTTGATCGCCTGGAATTTGACGATCGGCTGACCGAACTGCTCGCGCTCCTTCGCGTACTTGACGGCCGCCTCGAGCGCCGCTTGGCTGACGCCGACCGAGCGCGCCGCGTGCGTGATGCGGCCGCCTTCGAGCGTCCCCGTCACCTGCTTGAAGCCGCCCTCGACCCCGCCGAGCAGCGCGGACGCGGGAACCTTCATGTCTTCGAAGGTCAGCGCCGCGGTCTCGGACGTGTGGTGGCCCGTCTTCCGGAGCTTCCGCGACACCGAGAAGCCCGGGGTGTCGGTGTCGACGATGAACATGCTGATGCCGCTGCCGCGCCTGGTGCGGTCGGTGTAGGCGGCCACCAGGCAGTAGTCGGCGATGTTCCCGTTGGTGATGAACATCTTCGTGCCGTTGATGACGTAGTGATCGCCGCGGCGGTCGGCGGTGCTCCGGATCGACGCCGCGTCCGAGCCCGAGTTCGGCTCCGAGAGGCCGAAGGAGCCGAGCTTCTCGCCCTTCACCGCCGGCACGAGGTAGCGCCGCTTCTGCTCCTCGGTCCCGAAGCGGAAGATCGGGATGCAGCCGAGCCCCACGTGCGCGAGCAGGGCCGCCGCGACACCGCAGTTGACGCGTGCGAGCTCCTCGATGAGGAGACAGCGCATCACCATGTCGCCGCCGCTGCCGCCGTACTCCTCGGGATAGCCGACGCCGAGGTAGCCGAGGGTCCCGAGCTGGCGGAACAGGTCCTTCGGGAAGCGCTCGGCCGCCTCGAGCTCCTCGACACGCGGCGCCAGCTCCTTCTCGGCGAAGCTCCGGACCGCGACCCGGAAGCTCTCCTGCTCCTCGCTCAGACGAAAGCCCAGCATGGGGGCGCCCTCCCTCGGGCGCGGGACTGTAGCCTCGCGGCTCGCGGCGGTGCAAGGCGCGGCGCCATCTGCTAAGCGGGACGGATGGCCAGCGCGACCATCGAGCGCATCGGCGAGCACGAGGGCCGCACGGTGAGCGTGTGCGGCTGGCTCGCCGGCCGCCGCTCGAGCGGCAAGCTCCACTTCCTCCAGGTACGCGACGGGACCGGCACGATCCAGTGCGTCCTCTCGAAGGCCGACGTGCCGGAGGAAACGTTCACGCTCGCCGATCACCTCTCGCAGGAATCCTCGCTCGAAGTGACCGGCGTGGTGCGCGCCGACGCGCGCGCTCCGATCGGATACGAGCTCGGCGTGACGGATCTCCACGTCGTCCAGCGCGCCGCCGAGTATCCGATCACGCCGAAGGAGCACGGCGTCGCCTTTCTCCTCGATCACCGCCATCTCTGGCTCCGATCGAATCGCCAGCAAGCGATCATGCGCGTCCGCGCCGAGGTCATCCGCGCCTGTCGCGAGTACCTCGACGGCCACGGTTTCCTGCCCTTCGACGCACCCATCCTCACGCCGAACGCGTGCGAGGGCACGACCAGCCTCTTCGCGGTGCCGTACTTCGACGAGACCGCCTATCTCACCCAGAGCGGCCAGCTCTACGGCGAGGCAGGGGCCCTCGCCTTCGGCAAGGTCTACGTCTTCGGCCCGACGTTTCGCGCGGAGAAGTCGAAGACGCGCCGCCATCTCACCGAGTTCTGGATGATCGAGCCCGAGATGGCCTTCGCCGGGCTCGATGCGGACATGGACCTCGCCGAGGACTTCCTCGTGCACGTCGTGCGACGAGTCCTCGAGCGGCGTGCCGCGGAGCTACGCGTGCTCGAGCGCGACACGGTGCCGCTCGCACGAGTCGAGAAGCCGTTCCCGCGCATCACGTACGCCGAGGCGCTCGACCTCCTGCGCCAGAAGGGATTCCCCGTCGAGTGGGGCGCCGACCTCGGCGGCGACGAGGAGACCGCGCTCTCCCAGAGCTTCGACCGGCCCGTCATGGTGCACCGCTACCCGGTCGAATCGAAGGCGTTCTACATGAAGGCCGACCCGGCGGACCCGCGCTGCGCCCTCTGCGTGGACGTGCTCGCACCCGAGGGCTACGGCGAGGTGATCGGCGGCGGACAGCGGGAGGACGACGCGGCCGTGCTCGAGGAGAAGATCCGGTCGCACGGGCTGCCGCTCGACGCTTTCGGGTGGTATCTTGATCTCCGCCGCTACGGCTCCGTGCCGCACGCGGGGTTCGGCATGGGCATCGAACGCTGCGTCACCTGGCTCTGCGGGCTGCATCACGTGCGCGAGACCGTTCCCTTCCCGCGCATGCTCGAGCGCCTGCGGCCGTGATTTGATTCTCCAGGGGGTCACCGCTATGGACCTGCCGCCATGACGCGCCGGTCGTGTGTCGCCCTGCTCGCGCTCGCCCTCGTGGCGGGCTCGGCGGGCGCGCAGGAGGGTCGCCGCCACCGCGGGCGCCCCGCGCCGTCGGCCCGGAACTCCGCCACCGACCCGCAGCGCGGCGAGGAGCGCACGCTCCTCTACCAGCTCGCCGACGCCCAACGGAGCCTCGGGGAACAGATCCAGCAGCTGAAGGACCGCCTCGAGACCATGCACGGCGAGCTCGCGACCGGCGAGGACGAGGACAGCGCCCTCGCGGGCGAGATCAAGGCCGCGCGCGACGAGATCAAGGGGCTCTACGTCGAGAGCAGCAGCGTCAAGCAGCAGATCGACGCGCTCAAGGACGACGTCGCCGGCGTCAACTCGAACGTCTCGGCGTTCCGGACGTTCTCCGGCTTCTTCATCGCGACGATGATCCTGCTGCTTGCGGTGATCTTCGTCCTGACGATACGTCGCTGACCGGGGCCGGCCGCCGGGCGCGGATCGCGCTCAGGACGAGCGCGCCGAGCAGCGCGCCGAGCGCGTTGGCCGCGACGTCGCGGAGGTCGTAGTAGCGGCCCGGCGTGACGGCCTGCAGCAGCTCGTCGCCCCAGCCGATCGCGGCCGACAGCAGCGCGGCGACCGCATAGCCGCCTACGCCGGGGAGCCGCGGAGAGATGGCCCACCACGCGAGCGCCGTCATCACCCCGTACTCGGGCAGATGCACGCGCTCGAGGTGCTGCGCCCGGAGCCAGGAGAGCGCCAGCGCGTAACCGATGGCTGCCACGCTGAGCGCGACGTACGCGGCACGTGGCGCCCCACGCCGCACGAGCAGCGCGACGATGCCCGCTGCCGCCACCGCGGCGACGATCCCCATGCCGGAACCGAGGAGCCAGCCGCCCAGCCGGCTGCGGACAACGATGCGGCCGATCCCCGGCCCGTACGGCAGCGTGCCGTAGATGGCTCCCACGTACGCACCGAGCACGAGCCAGCGTGCACGGACGGCCATGCGATCGACGCTCAGCCGCGGCCGAGGACCACGACGCAGGACACCGCCCCCGGGCCGCCCACGTTGTGCGCCAGCCCGAGCTCGGCCTGTTTCACCTGTCGCGCCCCCGCCTCGCCCCGGAGCTGCGTCACGCACTCGTAGATCATGCGGACGCCGCTCGCCCCGATCGGATGGCCGAAGGACTTGAGACCGCCGCTCGGGTTCACCGGGATGTCCCCGTCGAGCGCCGTTCGCCCCTCCTCCACCAGCCGGCCTCCCTCTCCCTTCGCGCAGAAACCGAGGTCCTCGGTGTTCGAGATCTCGGTCCAGGTGAAGCAATCGTGCACCTCCGCGAAGTCGATGTCACGCGGTCCGACGCCCGCCATCGCGTAAGCCTGGCGGGCGGCGGCCTGCGTCGAGCGGAAGCCGAGGTAGTCGAAGGTCGGATCGAAATATGGACGCCCCGTGGTGACGGCGAGGCCGACGCCCTTCACGAAAACGGGGTCCTTCTTGTAGCGACGGGCAGGATCGGCGCGACAGATGATCGCGGCCGCGGCGCCGTCCGTCGTCGGGCAGCAGTCGAAGAGGCCGAACGGCCAGGCGATGATCGGGGCCTTCAGAACCTGCTCGGCGGTAACCTCCATGCGGAGATGCGCCTTGTCGTTCAGCGCTCCGTTGTGGTGGTTCTTGACCGCCACCTTGGCGAGCGTCTCGCGGCCGAGCCCGAAGGTGTGCATGTAGCGGTTGGCCGCGAGGGCAAAGAGGCCGGGCGCCGTGTTGCCTCGCGCGAGCAGCGGATGGCCGAGGCGAGGGATGCCGCGGCCGCCGCGGTCCTTCAGCTTCTCGGCGCCGAGGACCAGCACGACGTCTGCGACGCCCGCGGCAACGGCGAGGCAGCCGTTCCGGAAGGCGTCGGTGCCGGTCGCGCAGTAATTCTCGACGCGGGTGATGGGACGGTCGTAGAGCCTGAGCGCGTCGCCGAGCGATACCGCCGCCTTGCCGCCGCCCGCGCCCGGCAGGTACGTGCCGAGATACGCCGCCTCGATCTCGGAGGAGTCGATGCCGGCGTCGGCATACGCGTCGAACGCGGCGTCGGTGATGAGCTCCTCGTAGCTCCGCTCGAAGCGGTCGCCGAACTTGGTGCAGCCGACGCCAATGACCGCCACCTGATCCTTCATCAATATCCTTCGCTCGCGCTCACGCTGGCCGCGCCTTCCAGAAGTAGTTGCGGTTGCCGCCCGCCTCGTGGAGGCGGCGGAACGTCAGCTCGACGGCCGTGCCGATCTTCACCTCGCCGTCGGCCGCGTCCGCCACCTGGAGGTAGAGCCGGCCGCCGCCCTCGAGGTCGATGACGGCCATCGGGAGCGGATGCTCCGCCACCGGTGCCAGGTTGTCGATGGTGAACGTGAAGACGGTGCCGCGCTTCCCGAGCTTGTGGTCGACGAGCCGATCGCGGGCCCGGCAGCCGATGCAGATGCGCGTTTGCGGATACTGCACGAGTCCGCAGGCCTCGCAGCGGCTGCCGTGGAGGCGGACGTCCTGCGCGAGCTCCTTCCACTCGACGACGCTCGTGACCACTTCGCCCGCCGTCTCGGCGGGCACGAAGCCGCGCGCCTTCAGGAAGCGGCCGTACGACGCCACCGGCAACGCGCGGGCGAGGTCGAGCGCCCGGGGCCGCGCGGCGGGCAGCGCGTCGGTGGCTCGGAAGACGAGCGCGTCGGCACCTTCGCCGTATCCGGCGACGACGAGGAAATCGCCGGGCGCCGCGGTCTCGAGCGCGCGACCGAGCAACGCCAGCGGCTCGGGGCTCCCGAGCATGCCGACCTCGGCCGCGAGCGACGGCACGAGTTGCCGGCCCGGGTCGCACCCCGCACGCTTCGCGGCGTCGGCGGCGCTCCGCTCGTCGGGCGCGCCGAGCGCGAGCCGCGCGACGCGTGCCGGCGGCAGCTCGGCCTTCCGCAGCGCGGCGCCCACCGCCTCCGCGACATCACGCGCGTAGCCGTAGCTCGCCCCGAAGCGCGGCTCCGCCACCTGCACGGCACGCTGCGTGTCGGTGCGCCAGAAGTACGTGAACTCCTCGGCGACGGACGCCGCCGACACGAGCTCGGCGATCACGCCGTCCGTGCCAACCGCGATCGCGGCCGCGCCGTCGCCAAGGAGCGGCTCCAGCTCCGACTCGGGCTCGGCGAGCCGCGCATCGGCCGCGACGACCAGCGCGCTCCGGACGCTTCCCGCCCGGACCGCGTCGATCGCGGCGCGGAGAGCCGTGACGCCGGCCCGCACGGAGCCGCCGAAGTCCGCGACGGCGGTCGCGCGCGGCAGGTCGGTGGCGGTCGCGACGACGCTCGCCACCTGCTTCTCGAGATACGGCGCGCTCGTGCTGGCGAAGTAGAGGGCATCGAAGTGAGCGGGGTCGGCACCGTCGAGGCACGCGAGCGTCGCGTCGACGGCCATGGTGAGCGCGTCCTCGTCGAGCCCGGCGACCGCGCGCCGCCCGGGCGCCACGCGGGTGCCCCACGTCTGTCCGATCACGGTCCGGTCGAGGCGCCGACGCGGAACGTACGTCGCGATGCGGGTGATGCCGGCCATCGGCGGTCGCGCGACATCTATTACAGCGTGCCGGGGCAGGCCAGCGGTCCTTGACCGTCACGGCGGTTCCACGGATACCGCGGGCATGCACCGCGAGATCGCGATCGGCGCGGTCCGGCTGTCCACCGACCGGCCGCGGATCGTCGCTGCCGGTGGGCAAGCGGAGCTCGACGCGCTCGCGGCGGCCGAGGGTGCAGACGTCGTCGAGCGGCCGTCCGCTCGATGACGTCGTCCGTCGCGAGCTCTACCTCGCCGGCCTACCGCACGCCGACGCGGTCGACGTCGAGATCGCCTCGACCGCACTCGCGAGCGAGCTCGTCGAACGCGCCCGGACCGCCGGCCGGACCGTCATTCTGTCCGCGCACACCATGGAGCGGACCCCTCCTGCCGATACGCTGCTGCCGCTGATCGACCGCGCCGTGGCGATGGGCGCGGACGTGACGAAGATCGCCGCCATGGCGCGTGACATCGAAGACGTCCGCATCATGCTGGCCCTCACGCTTGCCGCCCGCGAGCGCGGCATCGTGACGCTGACCATGGGCGCGGCCGGAACGCTCGGCCGGTTGCTCCTTCCGGCCGCCGGCTCGCTCCTGACGTACGGCCACGTCGGGACGCCGACGGCGTCGGGTCAGCTGACGGTGGCCGAGCTCGCGGCGCTCATGCGACGGCTGTTCGATCTCGCGAGCAGCTGAAGCTGCCTTCAGCGACAGCTCAGTCGTCAATGGCGGGCGGTCGGCGTGCGGCCTTCTTCTCACCGTGCGCCCGCTTCGCGGCGAGCACCTTCTCCTGCGCGCGGCGTGACCGCCGCCGCTTCTGTCGGCGGATGCGCGACCGCTCACGCGCCGCAGCGTCCGCGATGCCGCGCCGCTGCGCCTCGAGCTTCTCGAGGAGGAGTCGTCGCGCGAGGAAGCGGTTCAGCGCCTGCGACCGCTCGCGCTCGCAGCGGACGAGGAGGCCGGTCGGCGTGTGACGCAGGACGACGCAGGTCGACACCTTGTTGACGTTCTGCCCGCCGCGCCCGCGCGCCCGAATGAAGTGCTCCTCGAGGTCCTCCTCGCGGACGCCGAGGCGATGCATCGTCGCCTCGAGCGCGTGCACCTTCTCCGCCGAGACCGGGAACACTACCGCCTTTCGATGCCCGGCACGCCGGCGCCGCGCCGGCCCTGCCCGGCGGCGAACCGCGCCGCGCCGCTCCGGCCGACGGCGAACGTCGCGCCGCCGAGCCGGCGCTCGAGCGTCAGCCCGTCATCGAGCGGCAAGCCGAAGCCGCGGATCGCGGCTTCCCGATCGGCGAGCATGGTCTCCTGCGGGAAGCCGGCCATCAGCTCGGCCCACTCGAGAGCGGTGGAGACGGCACGATCGTCGGGCACGACGGCATTCACGAGGCCGTACCCCAGCGCCTCGCGCGCGCCGACGGCCCGCCCGAGGAGGATCATCTCGAGGGCGCGACCGAGCCCGACGACGCGGGGCAGGCGCTGCGTCCCACCGTCCACGAGCGGCACGCCCCAGCGGCGCTCGAAGCAGCCGAACACGGCGCTCTCGCCTGCGACGCGGAGATCGCACCAGAGCGCGAGCTCGAGCCCGCCCGCGACGCAGTAGCCGGTGACGGCCGCGATCGTCGGCTTCGGCGAGTGCAGGCGGGTGATGCCGAGCGGCCCCTCGTCGCGATCGCGAAGCGTCTCAATCGCCTTCAGGTCCGCTCCGGCGCAGAACGCCGTCGCGTCGCCAGTGAGGACGAGGGCACGCGCCCCGTCGTCGGCGACGAAGCGCGTGAAGGCAGTGTGCAGCGCGTCGGCGGTGGCTCCGTCGATCGCGTTCCGCCGCTCCGGCCGGACGATGCGGACAAGCGCGGCAGCACCACGGCGTTCGTAGGCAATCGAGTCGCTCATCGCGCCACCGTACCGTCGCGGCGCGGCGCGTGTCCATCGGCGTCTTTGCAACCCGACGGCGAGCGGCTACGTTGAGCGCCCGGTCGTCGCGAGGAGAAGGAAGGGGCCCGGTGGCCCCACCGGTCTTCAAAACCGGCTTGTCCCTCCTGGTGGGGGACGGAAGGTTCGACTCCTTCCCTTCTCCGCCAATCGTTGCGACGACACGCACTTGCGAGCGATTGGCGACGAAGACGAGTGTTGCAGCCGACGAGGAACCGCGAGGTTTGGACCGCAGTTCGCGCATAGTCACGGAAGCCCTCCCGACACATCGTACGCGGCCGGGGCGGTGTCTCGCCGCTCACTCGTACAGGCAAGGGTCTTCGTGCGTGTAGACCGACGAGAGGCCGCTCATCAGCAACTTTCGAACCCATGTGTTGGGCAAATACGTGTCCGAGTCATCGACCGTCCCACTGACGACGAGCGTCCGATCGGGAGCCAGAATCGCCGGGACGGCAAGGGTCCTTCCGACGCGGATCGACGGCCCCTTTCCCGGCACGTTCAAGATGACCGCCGAGTCGAAGGCGTCGACGTACGAACAGTTGGCGAACCGAACGCTCTTGGTGACGTTGATGACCGCCGGCCCACCCACCACGTCCAGCTCGCCAAACTCCCCGCGCTCATTGCACACGATCGTCGTCGGTCCGCTGTCAACAAGCAGGGAATCGATCTGGATCACCTCGTTCTCCGCCGCGTGGATTGTGAAGACCTCTCCTGCGTGGACGTGGACCTTTCCGAGCACCTGGGTCGGCGGGAGACCCGCGAAGAACGCCG
>VBKG01000170.1 GCA_005879585.1 Deltaproteobacteria bacterium
GACTGCAGTGGGCGCGCTACTTCGACGCGGCCGACCAGGCGGGACAATCGCGTTTGTGGGGCGGCATCCACGTCCAGGCGGACGACTTCACGGGGCGGACGCGGGGTCACGAGATCGGGATCGCCGCCTTCGACAAGGCGGTGACGTACTTCGACGGCACGGCGGTCCCGTAGACAGCTCGAAGCTGCGGCCTTCGCCGCGATCACCCGCTATCTCTTAACAGCGCGCCGACGCGGGTTCGACCCGCCGCCGCAACGCAGTGCGGGTGGGGTCGAGCTTCAATCGGCCGTCCGCGCTCCCGTCGGTTCCGAGGTCCACGCGTGCGCCTACGGTCAGGTCGCGCCGACGACGCCTCCGCCGGACGCGGTGCTCGCGACGGCACGCGTGTTGCTGAGACGGTGATGCTCCGCTTCGCGCTCCTGGCGCTCGTCGCCACCTGGATCGCGTCCCTGCTGCGTCTTGCCCGAGCGTGGCGCACCCCGGCGGTCGCCCGCTACGACGCCCGCGTCGCGGTCTGACGCGTCGAGATCGTCGGGCCCCATCCGGTTGTGGGCCCGGGCCCCGTCGTTTATCTTGCCCGGGTTTCGCTTCGCCACGTATGACGCAGGCCATGCTGCGCCCGCTGCCCGAGCGGGCATCTCTGCCCGTGCTCGACGGCCGGGCGCCCACCATCGGCGGGAAATTCTTCTTCGTCGGTGACCACAAGCTCTACCTCCGGGGCGTCTCGTACGGGCCGTTCGCGGCCGCCTCGCACGGCTTCCCCTTCCCGGAGGACCACATCCTCGAGCGTGACCTCGCGCTCATGGTCGAGATCGGCGCGAACTGCCTCCGAACGTTCACGGTGCCGCCGCGCTGGCTCCTCGACCGGGCGGCCGAGCGTGGCATCCGGGTGCTCGTCACGATCCCGTGGACGCAGCACATCTGCTTTCTCGATCGCAAGGACGTCGTCGCCCAGATCCGCGGCACGGTGCGCGCGGCGGCGGAGAACTGCGGCAGTCATCCGGCCCTCTTCGGGCTTCTGATCGGTAACGAGATCCCGCCCGACATCGTCCGCTGGTACGGCCCGGAGCGGATGCGGGAATTCATGCGCACGCTCACCGACGTCGTGAAGGACCGCGCTCCGTCCACGCTCGTGAGCTATGCCAACTTCCCGTCGACCGAGTACCTCGACGTCGGGGAGTTCGTCGACTTCCTGTCCTTCAACGTCTACCTGCACCGCGAGGCCGATTTCCGTCGCTACCTTTCCCGCCTGCAAAACCTGTCCGAGGACAAGCCGCTGGTGCTCACCGAGTTCGGTGTCGACTCGATCCGCGAGGGAGCCCAGGGGCAGGGCGACATGCTCGCGTGGATGATCCGGGCGGCGTTCGAGTCGGGCGTCGCCGGGACGTTCGTCTTCTCGTGGACCGACGAATGGTTCACGGGCGGCTCGGAGATCAGCGACTGGGCCTTCGGGCTCGTCGATGCGCGGCGGGAACGGAAGCCGGCGTTCTGGTCCGTGCAGGGGCAGTACGGGGCGTCGTTGCCGCCCCGGCTCGAGGTCTCGCCGCGCGTCTCGGTCGTCGTCTGCGCGTACAACGCGGAGCGGACGATGGACGCGTGTCTCGCGTCGCTCCACACGCTCAACTATCCGAACTACGAGATCATCGTCGTCAACGACGGCTCCAAGGACCGGACGCTCGAGATCAGCGAGCGGCACAAGCAGCTCTACGACGCGGATCCCGATGGCCCCCGGCTCGAGATCATCAGCCAGGAGAACCGTGGCCTCTCGATCGCGCGCAACGTGGGCGCCGCGGCCGCGACCGGCGAGATCATCGCCTACACGGACTCCGACTGCGTGCCCGACCCCGACTGGCTCGCGTTCATGGTCTACAAGTTCGTGCGGAGCGGCTTCGTCGCGGTCGGCGGGCCGAACTTTCCACCGCCGGAGCCGAGCCTCGTGCCGGCGGCGGTGGCGGTGTCGCCCGGCGGGCCGACGCACGTGCTCCTGAACGACGAGGTGGCCGAGCACATCCCGGGCTGCAACATGGGGTTCACCAAGAAGGCGCTCGAGGACATCGGCGGGTTCGACGCGGTGTTCGCGGCTGCCGGCGACGACGTGGACCTCTGCTGGCGCCTCCAGAACAAGGGGTACGCGATCGGCTTCAGCCCGGCGTCGACCGTCTGGCACTACCGCCGGAACACGGTGAAGGCCTACCTGAAGCAGCAGATGGGGTACGGCAAGGCCGAGGCGCTCCTCTATTTCAAGCATCCGTATCGCTTCAATCTGCTCGGCCAGTCGCGCTGGCTCGGTCGCATCTACGGCGAGCTCACCACCGCCGTCCTCTCGCGCCGGCCCGTCATCTATTTCGGCGCGTTCGGGCGCGGGCTCTTCCAGTCGCTGTACGAGCCGCCGTCGTCGCTCCTCGGGTACCTCCCGTTCACGCTCGAGTGGAACGCCGTCGGGATTCTCCTCTTTCTCTCGGCGCTCGTGTCGCCGCGCACGCTCGTCATCGGCGCGCTGCCGCTCGTCGTGTCGTTCGGGCTCGCCGTCGCGACGGCCGCCCGCGCGCGCGTCGACCCGCGCTTCGCCGGTCCCGCGTCGCGCGCCCTGATCGCGCTCCTCACCTACCTCGGACCGCTCGTCCGGGGAATCCAGCGCTACCTCTGGCGGCTCCGGGGGCTCGGCCAGGTGGGGCGCATCGCCTTCGAGGGCGAGCAGCAGCCGCCGCGCATCGACTATCTGCGGCGCGGCTTCACGGTCGGCTACTGGAGCGAGCAGGGCCACGAGAAGGAGGCACTCCTCGCGGCGCTCATGGACTTCTTCATCCCGCGCAAGTACCTGATCGCGGTCGACCCGGGCTGGAACCGCTGGGACCTCGAGATCTATCGCGGGGTCTGGTCGAAGGCGCAGCTCACGGTCGCGGCCGAGAACCATGGCGGCTCCAAGCGGCTCCTCAACGTGCGCTGCGAGGTGCGGCTCACGCGCGTCTCGCAGCTCTCGCTGCTCGGCTTCGGCGCCGCGGTCGTCGGCGGGCTCCTCTTCCACATCCCGGAGATCATCGGCGTCGGGGCGGCGCTCGGCCTCGTCAACCTCGGCGTGATCGTCGCCGAGAACGTCCGCCTCGGGCGCATCCTGAACGACGCGCTCGACATCGTGGCGGCACGCATCGCGCTCCATCCGCTCGGCGCGGAGCGGGCCGCGCCGCGGGCGCGGGCGGCCTGACGCCGGAGCGCCTCATGGGCGGCACCGTGCGGCTCGCGCGGAAGATCCTCGGCCGGCTAGTCCCGTACCGCTGGCTGTTCGCGTCGGCGCTCCTCCAGGTGCTCGGGATCGGCCTCCTCGAGCTCGCGAAACCGTGGCCCCTGAAGATCGTCGTCGACGACGTGCTCGGCGGCCGCTCGCTCGGGTGGGCCGGTGTCGGAACGCTCGGCAGGCCGGCGTTGCTCGCGGTCGCGTGCCTCGCGCTCGTCGCGATCTACGGCCTGCTCGGGGTCCTGAGCGTCACCAGCAACTACGCGACCATCAAGGTCGGTCAGCAGATGGTGAACGACTTCCGGAGCGAGCTCTACGCGCACCTCCAGCGCCTCTCGCTGGCGTTTCACAGCCGGCGCCAGGTGGGCGATCTGCTCTACCGGCTCACGTCCGACACCTTCGCGATCCAGACCCTCACCATGAACGGGTTCTTCCCGGTCATCACGTCCGTCGTGCTGCTGGTCGGGATGCTCGGCGTCATGCTGCGGCTCGACTGGGTGCTCACGCTGATCGCCCTCGCCGTCGTGCCGCTGCTCTTCGGGGCGATCGTGATGCTCAGCCGGCGCATCACGGTGCTCGCCACCGACGCGCGCATCAAGGAGAGCGCGGTCTGGGCCATCGCGCAGCGGACGATCGGCGCCATCCGTGTCATTCAGGCGTTCACCACCGAGGAAGAGGAGCACCGCCGCTTCGTCGCCACGAGCGGCGCGAGCCTCGCCGCCAACCTGCGTCTCTATACGTCGCAGACCGTCTACACGGCCTTCGTCAACGTGGTGGTCGCGGCGGGGACCGCCGCCGTGCTGTGGTTCGGCGTGACCCACGTGCTCGCCGGCAAGCTGACGGTCGGCGAGGTGCTCGTCTTCACCTCGTACCTGGCGTCGCTCTACGCGCCGATCAACAGCCTCATGCAGACCTACGGACTCGTGCAGGGCGCGCGGGTCGGCGCGGAGCGCGTGTTCGAGATCCTGGAGACCGCCCCCGACCTGCGCGACGGGACCCGGCCGCTCGCGCGGGAAGAGGTGCGCGGCGCGGTGACGTTCGAGGCGGTCCGCTTCGGCTACGACCCCGCGCAGCGCGTGCTCGAGGGCGTCGACTTCCACGTGCGCGCCGGCGAGGTGGTGGCCATCGTCGGCGCTACCGGCGCCGGCAAGACGACGCTCGTGAGCCTCGTGCCGCGCTTCTACGACCCGACCGCCGGCCGCGTGCTGTTCGACGGGATCGACGTCCGTGACTTCCAGCTGAAGGCGCTCCGCCAGCAGGTGGCGATGGTGCTCCAGCCGCCGCTCGTCTTTCCGACGACCGTCCGCGACAACATCGCGTACGGCCGTCCGGACGCCACCGCGAGCGCGATCGAAGGCGCGGCGCACGTGGCGCAGCTCGACGACTTCCTCGAGCGGCTGCCCGAGGGCCTCGACACGGTCGTTGGCGAGGCCGGAGCCACCCTGTCGGCCGGCGAGCAGCTCCGCATCACGATCGCCCGGGCGGTGCTGCGCGACGCCCCGATCCTGATCCTCGACGAGCCCACGTCGGCCCTCGATGCGACCACGGAGGCGCGCGTCATGCAGGGACTCGAGGCGCTGATGGCCGGCCGCACGACCTTCGTGATCGCGCACCGGCTCTCGACGGTCCGCCGGGCGGACGTGATCCTGGTCCTCGACGCCGGCCGCATCGTCGAGCAGGGGACGTTCACCGAGCTCGTCGCGCGCGGCGGGCATTTCGCGCGCCTCCACCGCACGCAGTTCGGAGGCGAGGCCGAGCGTGCCGCCTCGTCGTGACCCGCTCCTCGTCCTCGGCATCGTCGGTCAGTACCCGATGGCCGGCGTGGCGTGGCAGGCCATCCACTATCTGCTCGGGCTCCGGCGGCTCGGCTGGGACGTCTACTACGTGGAGGATTCGGGCGCCGCGCCCTACGACCCGCGCCACGGCGGCCGGACGGACGACCCTGCGTACTCCGTCGGCTACGTCGCCGATGTCATGCGCCGCTTCGGCTTCGAGGACCGGTGGGTGTATCTCGACATGGCGCGCGACGAGACGTACGGGCTGTCGCGCGGCCGGCTCGGTGAGCTCTACCGGCAGGCCGCCGGCATCCTGAACCTCTGCGGGGCGACGGCGCCGCGCGCCGAGCATCGCCAGGGCGCGCGTCTCGTCTACGTCGAGACGGACCCGGTCTACGAGCAGCTACGCATCGCGCTCGGGGAGGAGTCCTCGCTCGGCTTCCTCGCGAGCCACGACGTGCTCTTCACCTACGGCGAGAACCTCGGCGCCGCGGACTGTCCCGTCCCGCTCGAGCGCTTCACCTGGCACCCGACGCGGCCGCCCGTCGTGCTCGAGGAGTGGGCCGCGCCGCCCGATCCTGGCGCGGCGTTCTTCACGACCGTCGCGTCCTGGGAGAACAAGGGCAAGGACATCAGCTTTCGGGGCGAGACGTACCAGTGGTCGAAGCACGTCAACTTCCTCCGCTTCCTCGACCTGCCGCGGCACGCGGTCGGTCGCTTCGAGCTGGCGATGGACCCGGTCGATCCCGCGGTGACGGCCCGTCTCCGCGACGCCGGGTGGACGCTCGTCGACCCGGCGCCGATCTCGCGCGACCCCGAGCGCTACCGCGCGTTCATTCGCGCCTCGCGCGGCGAGTTCACCGTCGCGAAGGACATCTACGTCCGGCCGCGGAGCGGCTGGTTCAGCGATCGGAGCGTCTGCTACCTCGCGGCAGGCCGGCCCGTCGTGACGCAGGACACCGGCGTCGGCAAGTTCGTGCCGACGGGGCGTGGGCTCCTCACGTACGGCACCATGGAAGAGGCCGTCGAGGCGCTCCGCGGGATAGAAGCCGACTACGTCCTGCATTCGGCGGCGGCGCGGGCGATCGCCACCGAGCATTTCGCCGCGGAGCGGGTGCTCGGCCGCCTGCTGGCCGACGCCGGGCTCGGTTGAATGCGCGTCATCGTCACCGGACTCGTCGCCACGTATCCCGTCGGCGGCGTCGCGTGGGACTACCTGCAGTACGTGCAGGCGTTCCACGCCCTCGGGTGCGACGTCCACTACCTCGAGGACACGGGTCAGTGGGTGTACGACCCGGCGGCGCAGACCTTCACCGCCGACGTCGGCGCGAACCTCCGCTATCTCGCGGGCGGCCTCGCGAGCCTCGATCCCGCGCTCGAGCGGCGCTGGACGGTGCGTGGCCCGGACGGCACGCTCCACGGCCGGACGGAGGCCGAGCTCGCCGCGCTCTGTGCCGGCACGGAGCTCTTCCTCAACATCTCCGGCTCGTGCTGGCTCCGCGAGCCGTACCGGGCGGCGCGCGTGAAGGCCTACGTCGACACGGACCCGTGCTACAGCCAGGCGCGGATCGCCGCGGTCGACGCGGGCGTGGCCGACGAGTCGACGCGCTTCTCGGTCGACCTCATGCGCCGGCACGACGTGTTCTTCACCAACGGGGAGCACGTCGGCGCGCCGGACTGTCTCGTTCCGACGTGCGGCATCCGCTGGCATCCGACGCGGCAGCCGATCGCGCTGGCCAACTGGCCCGTGCGGAGCGCGCCCGACGGCCCCTTCACGACGGTCATGTCCTGGAAGATCGAGCCGACGCCGCCCGTGGTCGGCGGCCGGACCTACGGCGGCAAGGACGTCGAGTTCGAGCGCTTTCTCGACCTCCCGGCGCGGACGCCGGAGACGCTCGAGGTGGCGCTCGCGGGCGCGGCGCCGCGCGATCGGATCGCCGCCGCCGGGTGGCGGCTCCGCGAGGGCCACACCGTGTCGGCGACGATGGCCGCCTATCGCGACTACGTGCTCGGGTCGCGCGGCGAGCTCTCGGTCGCGAAGAACGCTTACGTCGCGACGCGGAGCGGCTGGTTCAGCACGCGGAGCGCGGCGTATCTCGCCTGCGGGAAGCCCGTCGTCGTCCAGGAGACCGGCTTCAGCGCGCACGTGCCGACGGGTCCCGGCCTCCACGCGTTCTCCACCGCCGCCGAGGCCGTCACTGCGCTCGCCGCCATCCGGGCCGACTATGCGCGCGCGTGCGCGCATGCGCGCGACACCGCCGAGGCGTACTTCGCCGGTGACCGCATCTGCGCGCGCCTCCTGGCCGACGCGGGCCTCTGACCGATGGCGCGCGTCGTGCTCGCCGGCTACCTGGTCCGGAATCCCCTCGGTGGCTACGTCTGGCAGGCGGGCCACTACCTGCTCGGCCTCCGTGCGCTCGGTCACGACGCGTGGTTCTACGAGGACACCGGCCACTTCGCCCTCGCCTACAACCCGCTCACCAATGATTACGGTCCACGCTACGAGCACGGTCTCGCGGCGACCGCCGACTTCCTCCGCCGGATCGGGTTCGGCGACCGCTGGGTATTCGTCGACGTCGAGCGGGGCGTCGAGCACGGGCCCGGGACGGGTAGGGCGGCCGACCTCCTGCGCGAGGCGGACCTGCTGATCAACGTGGCCGGGGTCAACCGCATCCCGCCCGAGCGGCGCGCGGGGCGGCCGGCGGTCTACATCGACATCGACCCGGCGTTCACCCAGATCAAGGCGGCGGAAGGCGATGCGCTCCTGCGTGCCATCCTCGACGAGCACGCGCATCTCTTCACCTTCGGCGAGAACATCGGCACGCCGCGCTCGCCGGTCCCGACCGCCGACTACCTCTGGCACGCGACGCGCGCCCCCGTCGCGCTCGATTGGTGGGCCGACGCGGGGCCGCCCGGCCGCAGCTACACCACGGTCGGCAAGTGGGACGCCGCCGGGCGCGACGCCACGTTCCGGGGCGAGACGTTCGCGTGGCGGAAGCGAACGGAGTGGCTGCGCTGTCTCGAGCTTCCCAAACGCACGGGCCGCGCGTTCGAGGTCGCCATGGACGTGGACAGCGTGCCCGGCGACCGCGCGACGCTCGCCGCACACGGCTGGCAGATCGTCGACCCGCTCGCCGTCTCCGCCGACCCGTGGCGGTACCGCGACTACCTGCGCGGCTCGCGCGGCGAGTTCACGGTCGCCAAGGACATGAACGTTCGCCTGCGGAGCGGGTGGTTCAGCGACCGGGCGGCGTGCTACCTCGCCGCCGGCCGCCCGGTGGTCGAGCAGGACACCGGGTTCGGCGACGTGCTGCCCCTCGGCCCGGGCGTGCATGCCTTCCGCGTCGTCGACGAGGCTGCCGCAGCGGTCGCCGCCATCGAGGCCGACTACGCGCGGGCGAGCGCCCATGCGGCGGCGGTCGCGCGCGAGCACTTCGCGGCCGACCGGGTCCTCGCGCAGCTGCTGGGGGTGGTGGGCCTTTAGCCACCTACCGATGAAGCTCGTGCTCGCGGCGCTCGCGCCGCGGGCAGCGTGAAACGGCGCGAGCCGCCCGGTCAGTGGATCGCGGCGATCCTCGCCAGGACCTCGGACTTCACGCGACCGAAGAGCTCGTTGTCGCGCTGGAAGCGGTGGAAGAGGTCCGCCATCACCCCCTCCTGGCTCCGGTAGCGCGCGAGCGCTTCCTCCTTGACCGTGAGCTCGCTCGCCGTGAGCTTCACCTCCGTCCAGTCGGTGTCGGGCACGCGCGAGATCGGCGGCGGCGGCAAGGTCGGCGTCGTGCCCGGCGCCGGCGGCCAGAGCGGATCGTGCACGAGGTAGGTGAGGATCACGAGGTCCTTCGGGAGTACGCGCCGGTCCTGGAGCGCCTCGACCGCCTCCGTCACGAAGTAGCTCGTGTGCGCGTGGTCGAGATGCGCGTCGTAGGGGTGGGGCATGATGACGACGGTCGGCCGGAAGTCGCGCAGCAGCCGCGCGATGACCGACGTCAGGTCCTGGCCGTCGTAGTTGAGGTCCGGGTCCACCGCGCCCACGTAGGGCGGGCTGTCCTCCTTCGTGTAGGGCGACGTGTAGGGATGCGTGCGCGACCAGTGCGCGCGCCAGAGCTCCGCGAGGCCACCATCCGGGAAGCCGAGGAACGAGACGTGGCGCTTCGCGAGCCCGAGCCGCTCGGCCGCGGCGAGCGCCTCGTGCTGCCGGAGCTCGCCGAGTGCCAGGTAGTCGCTGTCGGTCGGCTTGCTCAGGTGGAAGTCCTCGCGGACTGCCCACGGGTACCCGTCGCCGTTGGTGACGAAGACGACGCGCACGGCATCCCCGGCGTGGACGAGGCGCGTGATGAGCCCGCCCGCGGCGAGCGACTCGTCATCGGGATGCGGTGCGAAGACCAGCACCCGCGGGTGCGCCGGCAGCGTGAGCGGCTGGACCGCCGGCACCTTCGGCACCGGCGGGACGCCGGCGCGGACGCAGAGCGGCAGGAGCAGCGCGACCACCAGAAGTGACGAAGCGGCGGCGCGCCGCGCGCGTTCAGATCTTGTAGCGCTGGACAAGGCTTCTCGCGATCACCAGCCGCTGGATCTCGTTGGTGCCCTCGCCGATGATCATGAGCGGCGCATCGCGGTAGTAGCGCTCGACGGCGAATTCCTTCACGTAGCCGTAGCCGCCGAGGATGCGCATCGCCTCGAGGCTCACCTCCTGGCACGTCTCGGAGGCGAAGAGCTTGGCCATGCCCGCCTGGAGATCGACGCGCTCGCCGCGGTCCTTCATGCCTGCGGCCTGGCGCGTGAGCAGTCGGGCGGCCTCGATCTTCGTCGCCATGTCCGCGAGCTTCAGCTGGATGGCCTGGTGCTCGCAGATCGGCTTGCCGAACGTCCGCCGCTCCTGCGCGTAGCGGATCGCATCTTCGAAGGCAGCCTGCGCGACGCCGACGGCGCGCGCGGCGATGTTGATGCGTCCCACCTCGAGCCCGCTCATCACCTGGGTGAAGCCACGGCCTTCCGCGCCGCCGATGAGATTGGCCGCCGGCACGCGGAAGTCTTCGAAGCTCACCTCGCACGTCTCGATGCCCTTGTAGCCGAGCTTGTCGAGCTGGCGGCCGACGGTCACGCCGGGGGCGTCCTTCTCGGCGGCGAAGAGGCTGATTCCCTTGTACGGCGGGTCGGCGCTCGGATCGGTCTTGGCGACCAGCGAGTAGATCGTGGCCGTGCGCGCGTTCGTGATGAACATCTTGGAGCCGTTCACGACGTAGTGATCGCCGCGGCGGACGGCCGTCGTGCGGATGCGCTGCGCGTCGCTGCCCGCGTGCGGCTCGGTGAGGCAGAGCGCCGCGCGGTGCTCGCCGCGCGCGAGCGCCGGGAGATAGCGCGCCTTCTGCTCCGCGGTGCCGTGCATCTGGAGGACGTAGGCGAACATGAGATGCGTGTTCAGCACGCCGGAGAGGCTCATCCACCCGCGGCACAGCTCCTCGACGATCATCGCGTACGTGGTGTAGTCGAGGCCGAGGCCGCCGTACTCGGCGGGGATGGTCGCGCCGAAGAGCCCGAGCTCGCGCATGCGGTCGACGAGCGGCTGCGGGTACTCGTCGGCGTGCTCGTACTTGCTGGCGACGGGAATCACCTCGCGCGCGACGAAGCGCCGGACGGTGTCCAGCACCTGCGCCGTGACGGCGTGGCGATCCTCGACGGCTGCGCCGGCCATGTCGTCGAAATTGACCACGTTTACCCCAGCAGTTCAACCGCGCGCCTTGAATTGCAGCGTGACGGCCACTACCGTCGTGAGCATCAATGCGCTCGATTCGCATCCCGTGGACGGCCGTCCTCGTCGTCGTGCTCGCGGCGGTGCCCGCGTGGACGCTGCCGCGCGAGGCGGTGCACCCGAGCGACGACACGGAGGTGTTCACGGGTGCGGAAGAGACCGCGCGGGGAGCGACGCCGGCGCGCCCCGCGCTCGGATACTGGAAGGTCCGGCTCACGCTCCGCGTGCCCGCGACGGAGCGTGCGGTGCGCGTCGGGGTGCTGATGCCGCTCTCCGACGGCCGCCAGGACGTCCTCGGGCGGCGCGTCGCGGCGCCGGGCTTTCAGTTCCGCGAGAGCGTCGTGACGCCGAATCAGCGCGCCGAGTGGACCGCCGAGCGTGCGGGCGCGACCGCGGTGACGTACGACCTCGCGGTCCGCGTCGTCGAGACGACGGCGACGCCGATCCCCGCCGACCCGATCGCCTCGCTGCCCCGTCCGCCCGAGGGCGAGGCGGCGCTCGCGCCGACGCCGCGCGTGCAGAGCGACGCCCCCGAGGTACGCCGGCGGGCGCAGAAGATCGTCGGCCGCGCCACGCGCCTCGACGAGGTGATCTGGTCGCTCTACCAGTACACCGCCGCCTTCGTCCCGGCGGCCGATCCGCCCGGCCCGCAGGACGCAGTCGCCGTGCTCGCGGCGCGGCGCGGGACGAGTCTCGGTCGGGCCCGGACGCTCACGGCGCTCCTCCAGGCGGCTGGCGTGCCCGCGCGTCTCGTCGGCGGGCTCCGGCTCGGGACCGCCGCCGAGAAGCGCGCCACCAACTCCTGGGTGGAGGCCTGGACCGGCAGCCGGTGGATCCCGCTCGACCCCGCCGGCGGCTATTTCGCGACGCTGCCGACGAGCTACCTCGCGCTCTACCGCGGCGATCTGCCGCTCATCGTCCACACCGCCGGCGTCGACGTCGAGTACGGGTTCGCCATCCGCGCGGCGACGCGGCGGGCAGTGGAGGAGGGCGAGGAGGACGAGGAGGGGGCGTTGCCCGCAGGTCGCCGTCCGGTCGTCCGCGGCGCCGCGCAGCAGCCGGTCGAGACGCACACCACGTACGTGAGCGAGCCGGTCGCGTCGGTGGTCCTGATCGCCGACCAGAGCGTGCCGGCCGCGGTGACCGACCGCATCCTCGCCGAGGCGCACGATGCCGCGATCAACTGCGTGCTGCTGACGGCGCGGTTCGAGTCGCGCTATTTCCGCGAGAGCTATCTCGAGCGGCTGGTCATGACGAACCTGCCGCTCATCCGCCAGGCGCACCTCGTCCTCGTGGCGACGGCCGATGACGCCGGCCTCTACGCGCTCCTCGGCCTCGGCGAGCGGAACGTCCGGCTCGACGACGCCCGGATCATCGCCGCCGGGGCGATGGGACGCCCGGCGGCGCTCATGCTCGGCTCGCTCCTCTACCATCTCACCCAGCCGGGCGAGGTGGTCCTGGTGAACGGCCACACGGATCTGCTGCCGCTCTGGGAGCTCGCGCGGGCGAACCTGATCGACGGGACGCCGATGGCGGAGGAGGCGGCGCGCTGGAACATCGACGCGCTGGTGCTCGGCGAGGCCGGCGCCCGCCTGCCGAGCTGGCGCCGCCCCCTGATGCTGCTGTGGGCCCGCGCCGTCCGCGCGCAGGTGCCGCTCTCGGCGCTCACGCTGATCCTCATCCTGCCGATCATCGCCTCGCTCGTGGTGATCGCCCGCGTCGTCGTCGGGCTCGAGACCTTCGGCACGTTCGGGCCGGTGATCGTCTCGCTCGCCTTCATCACGACGGGTCTCCAGTGGGGCCTCGTGATCTTCGTCGTGATCGTGGGGCTCGGCGTCCTCCTGCGGGCGGCGCTGCAGCGCCTGCGCCTGCAAGCGGTGTCGCGGCTCGCGATCCTGATCGCGCTCGTGTCGGCGGTGATGGGCGGCCTGACACTCCTCGGTGCCGTGCTCGGCATCGGACCGCTGCTGAACATCAGCATCTTCCCGATGGTCATCATGTCGAACGTGATCGAGAGCTTCGCCGCCTCGCAGGTCGAGCTCGGAACGGCGGAGGCGCTGCGCATGACGGGGGCGACGCTGCTGCTCGCCGTCGCCTGCTATCTCGTGGTCGACCAGGCGGGACTTCAGTCGCTCGTGCTCGCGTATCCCGAGGTGCTGCTGGCCACGGTCGCGTTCGACGTCCTTCTCGGGAAGTGGCGCGGCGTGCGGCTGCTGGAGTACTTCCGCTTCTTCCGCGCCGTGCGGCATGGCCGCGCCGACGCCGTGGCGGTCTCGCCGGGCGAGGCGCCGCGTTCGTGATCGGGGCGCTTCGTCGCGTCCGGTCGGAGATGCTCGGTCTCAACCGGCGAAACCACGCCTACCTGTTCGCCTACAACCCGCGCGCCGGATACCGCGTCGTCGACGACAAGCAGGCGACGAAGAGCGCACTCGACGCCGGCGGCGTCGCCGTGCCGGCGCTGCGCGACGTCTGCGACGCACAGTGGCGCGTACGCGGCGTCATGGCGCGGCTCGCCGCCGAGCGCGAGTTCGTCCTGAAACCGGCCCGCGGCGCCGGCGGCGCGGGGATCGTCGTGGTCGTCGACCGCCAGGACGAGCGCTTCGTCAAGGCGAGCGGCGCGATGCTCCGGGCGCGCGACCTCGCGGCGCACGCGTGCGACGTGCTGGCCGGTACGTACTCCTCGGGCGGCCGCACGGATCGGTTGCTCGTCGAGGAACTCGTCGTGCCCGAGCCGGTCCTCGGGGCCCTGTCGTGGCGGGGCGTGCCCGACATCCGCGTGCTCGTCTTCCGAGGCGTTCCGGTCCTCGCCATGGTGCGCCTCCCGACCCGGCGCTCCGACGGGCGCGCCAACCTCCACCTGGGCGGCGTCGGCGTCGGCGTGGATCTCACGACGGGCCGCACGACGTTCGGCGTCCGGGGAGGCCGGCCGGTGAGCGACCATCCCGACCTCGGGCGTCCACTCTCGGGCATCGAGGTACCCGCATGGCACGACGTCCTGTCCCTCGCCGTGCGCGCCGCCGACGCCGTTCGGCTCGGCTTCCTCGGCGTCGACGTGGTCCTCGACCGGCGGCGCGGGCCGCTCGTGCTCGAGCTGAACGCGCGTCCGGGCCTCGGCATCCAGCTGGCGAACCGGCGTGGCTTACGGCCGCTCCTCGAGCGGCTCGCGGCCCAGTCGGTCCCGGGCGATGTGAGCGCGCGCGTCGCGCTCGGCCAGGCGCTCGCCTACGACTGCGGATCGAGCCGGTAGGTGAGGGCAGTGATGAGTGGACGGCCCTCGCGGCGGCGGACCTCCCACTCGGCCTGGCCCCGGACCTCGTGGCGGTCGCCGCCCGTCTCGCGATAGCGAATGATGAACGGGCCGCGGATCTCGGCCGCCGGACCCCGCGGGGCGATCGCCAGCGACTCGAGCGTGTAGCTCAGCTCGTCGATGGCGGTGAACATGCGGCGGTAGCTCTGGGCGATGGCGTCGACGCCGCGCGTGCCGTTCTCGGCCGCGTCGGGCGCGAACAGCTCGACGAGGCGATCGACGTTCCGTGCCTCGTAGGCGCTCCGGAACTCTTCGACCACGCTCGCTGCCTCCTCCGTCGAGAGGAGACCCTCCGCGCGCACCGGGCGGGGGTCGGCGGTCGCAGCGATCGCCTCGGACCCGGTCCGGGCGGCGATCACCGGCGCCGGGATGGCCGTCGCCGGCACGTCCGCATTCTTCCCGGATAGCGAGAGCACATAGAGCACCACCGCGAGCGCGCCGATGCACGCCGCCGCGGCAGGGATGCTGAAGGCGTGACGCGCGCGCGGCGAGATGGAGACGGTGTCGCCGCTCGGCGCGGGGGCGGGAGCAGCCAGCGGGACGGCCGGCGTCGGCGCCTCTGCGACGACGGGTGCCGCCTCGGGCTGCGCGATGACCAGCGGGAGCGTGGTCTCCGCGGGTGGCGCCTCGGGTGCCGGCAGCTCGACCCGTGCCGGAGGCGCCGCGGGGAGGGCGAACGGCGTTTCGGCAACGGGCGCGCCGTTCATCGGCATCGACGCCGGCAACGGCTCCGCCAGCCGAGCCATGGCGGCGGCGGGCCCGATCACCGGCGCCGGCAGCTGGAGCGACTCCGGCCCGATGGCCGGCGCGTAGTCTCGCCACACCTCGTCGATCACCGACGGGGTGACGTGCTTGGCGCCGGTCGCGAAGGCGGTCATCAGCGCCGCGTCGCACAGCACGTTGATCACCCGCGGGATGCCGCGGCTGAGCGCGGCGACCCGCTCGAGCGCCGTCTCGGCGAACAGCGCAACGTCCGGGGCGCCCGCGCGCTCCAGCCGCGTGCGCACGTAGCCGGCGACCTCGGCCGGCGTCAACGGCCGCAGGCGGACGCGGAGCGTGATGCGCTGGCGGAGCTGGCGGAGCCCCGGGTTGGCGAACATCGCCTCGAGCTCGGGCTGGCCTGCGAACAAGATCTGCAGGATCTTCTCGCGCGACGTCTCGAGGTTCGAGAGGAGCCGGAGCTGCTCGAGCACGCCGGCGTCGAGGTCCTGCGCTTCGTCGATCAGCAGCGCGACGTTGCCGCCGGCGCGCGCGTGCTCGATCAGGAACTCGTTCAGGCGATGGAACCGCGCGAGCTTGCCGGTCGCCTCGGTCGGGATCCCGAGCTCCATCAGGATGTACTCGAGGATCTCGTCGAAGCTGACCGTCGGGTTCATCAGGAGGACGGTCCGGACGCTCGGGTCGAGCGTGTCCAGGAGGTGGCGGAGCAGCGTCGTCTTTCCCGTGCCCGCCTCGCCGATGAGCGAGAGAAAGCCCTTCCGCGCCTGGATGCCGTAGGTCAGCGCCGCCAGCGCCTCCTGGTACGTATTGTTCAGGTACAGGAAGCGCGGGTCCGGGGTGATATTGAAGGGCTCTTCCTCGAGCCCGTAGAACGCGGCGTACATGAGGTTGGGGGTCCAAATGCCCAAAAAGCAAGGGGCATGCCCGGGCGGCGCGGCCCGCGGCGTGCGGGTCCGCGAGGCCCGCCATGCAGAGCTGCACGATGCGCGACCGATCGTGCAGGTCCGTGCGCGCCTACGTCTTCTAGCGGAAGAGGTCGAACTCGGGTTTCCGGACCAACGCCGCCGCGCCGCGGTTGCCCGCCGTGTACTGCACGCCGCGCACGACGACGGCGGCGACGCCGCTGTCCTTCTCCATCACGAGTCCGGCCGCGGCGGCGACCTCGTCGGCCAGCGCGACGACCGTGTGGTGCAGCGTCCGGCCGGCCAGGTCGTCGCGCCCGCGGAGATCGAGCAGCGGGTCCATGCCGGCGCACCCGAGCGCAACCTCGACGAGCCCCTCGCGCCACGGACGGCCGAAGGTGTCGGTGACCACCACGGCGAGCTCGACGGCGAAGCGGCTCGCGAGCGCCGCGCGTAGCTGCTCGGCCGACGCGTCGGCGTCGCGCGGCAACAGCGTCAGCACGCCCGGCGCGACGCCGTTCGACTCGTCGACGCCGGCATTGGCGCAGACCCAGCCGTGGCGCGTCTCGACGATCACGTGGCCGTGGTCCATCCGGACGATTCGCTTGGTCTCGCGCAGCACGACCTCCATCGCGCGCGGGTCCTTGCCGCCCTCGGTCTGCGCGGCGAGTTTCTCGGCGAACGACGATGCCACGACGTCGTC
>VBKG01000010.1 GCA_005879585.1 Deltaproteobacteria bacterium
TTCCACTGGAACCCCTTCACGATCAGGTCCTTGTCGAGGCCCTCGATCGCCGACGTGTCGACGGTGCCGCTGCAGCTGACCGTGATCGAGCCGAAGCTCGTGCCCTTCGCCGCGAGGGTCGCGGTCACCGGGGCGCCGGACGCGCAGGCCTGCTGCTGGGCGTCGTCGCGGATCGACTTGAGCTTCGTCGTCATCTCTTCCGCGAGGCGCTGGATCGCGCCGAGCCCGAAGACGTGCGGCGCGTTGCGGCTGATCCAAGTGGCCGGGTTGCCCGTGCGCCCGGGGTCGCGGATCACGTTGCTGCCGGTGTCACCGGCGCCGTCACCGGCGGCCAGGCTGTGGCAGCTGTTGCAGGAGTTCGTGTCCGGGCCCGTGATGCGTTTCGGGATGTGGCTGCCCCACATCGCGCGACCCTCGGCGTCGTTGCCGACGAGGTCAGCGCGCGGGAAGCGGCTGAAGCGCGCGCCGTTGCCGATGTTGGCACCGGCGCCGTCGACGGCGTTGAAGAGGTCCGAGAAGATCGCATCGCCGTGCGTGAACGCGTCCAGGTAGGCGTCGCGGTTCCGCATCCCGCGCAACGCCGTCTCGTCGGTGTGCTCGAGCGCGCCGCCGTGCAGCTTCTCGACGAGGCTCACTTCGGTGACGATCGCCCACGCGCCGACACCACTTCCGGCGAGCAGCGCGACGACGGCGAGACGGACAGGGAGACGGCGCGAACGACGAAGCCAAGCGTTCATCATGATGACCCTCTCTGCCGACCGGGGTTCCCGGTTTGGCGGAGCGATCATTACGAGGGCCGACGACGTCCGTAAATTGGACCTTACCCGCGAATCGACGACGGGTTTCCCGATCCGATCGGGGCGGTGGGCCGGCGAACTCGCTCGCGTGCGTCGCGTTCGACACAGCGCATGCGGGGAATTTCCCCTGATCGACGCCGGCGCGCCGCGAAATACGCAGCCGGTTGCGACGTTCGGGATTCCCGACTGCGGTCAGCGCGCCGGATCGCAGACGAGCCGGAGCTTCGACTGCACCATGCCGCCGGACGTGTGCGCGCGGAGCGCGAAGACGCGTCCGCCGCTGCGCTTGCCGCGCATCGGGACGACGAGCGGAATCGGCGCCGTGCACTCGTCGGGCGTCCCGGTGAGGGCGTCGAGCGCGTCGGTGAGCGTCGTCGTGTTCGCGGTCGTCACGTGGTCCGCGGCGCGTCGCACGTCGGCCGAGACGACCTGTACCGCGTCCGTCACGTGCGGCCCGCACGACGGGAAGCGCGGGTCGGAGTTGTCGATGCAGACGAGCACCTCGAACGTGCACTGGCCGCGTTCGCGGTCCACGTCGCAGGTGGGATTGCCGTCCTTGCAGCGAATCACCGACGCCGGCAAGCCGAGGCTCGTGGGAGGCGACGCCATCGGCAGCCACTCGACCGCGCAGCGGCGGCTGGCGGCGCCGATCGCCGGGACGCACCGGCCGGGCTTCCCCTCGCGGCACGAGCAGCGGTCGCCGAAGGCGCTGCCGCGCGGGACGCGCGGGCACGGATCGATCGGATCGCAGAGCCCGTCGCCGTCGGTGTCGGGCTGCGCGGCGTGCGCGCACCCGCTGCGCGGGTCGCACGTGTCCGCCGTGCACGGGTCGCCGTCGGAGCAGTTGCGGGGCGTGTGCACGCAGGCCGCCGTGGCGGGGTCGCACGCGTCGTCGGTGCACGCGTCGCCGTCGTCGCAGGAAACGTGGCCGGCCTCGCCGCAGGCGCACCCCGTCCGGTCGACGGCGTGGCCGCCGGGCGTTTTCGGGCAGCGGTCGACCAGATCCACCAGACCGTCCCCGTCGCTGTCGTCGACGGCGTCGCAGATCCCGTCGTGGTCGCGATCGGTGGACGGGCCATGCGTGCACCCCGTCGCCGCGTTGCACCCGTCGACGGTACACGGGTTGCCGTCGGAGCAGGAGAGCGCGGTGTGGACGCAGCCCGCGGTGGCGGCGTTGCAGCTGTCGGCGGTGCACGCGTTCCCGTCGTCGCACGAGGCGTGCCCGGCGTCGGCGCACGCGCAGCCGTCGGTGCCGACGATCGCGCCGGCCGGCGTCGCGGGACAGCGATCGGCCGCGTCGGCGATGCCGTCGTGGTCGGCGTCCGCGGCGGTGGTGGCCGGATAGAGCGCGGAGACGCCGGCCACGTCGTCGGCGTGCACGGAGGCGCCGCGTCCGTCGAAGTGCGCGACGAAGAACATCGTGGCGTCCTTGAACAGCGGGTTCGGCTCGTTGAAGTTCTGCGACGGGTGCGCGAGGCCGATCGCGTGTCCGACCTCGTGGGTGAGGACCTCCGCCGTGTTCGTCGCCCCGAAGCACGACCCGACACGGTTGTTCACGGTGACGTCGCCCTCGACGATCCGGTGCATCGTCGTGCCGTTGACGATGATCTGCTCGCCCGAGCTGCAGAACCCGCCGATGGCGAGCACGCCCGAGCAGCCGACCATGTCGTTGACCTCGCTGAACGGGTCGTCGAACTGGATGGTGTTGACGCCGTCGCATTTGCCGCCCGCGACGGAGTGGGCCGGCACCGTCGCCGGCCCGAAGCCGAGCGTGATCGACGCGGTCGGCACGTTCGTCCACGCGGCGAGCGCGCTCGCGACCATCGTCTGGGTCGTGGCCGCGCCGAGCGCCGGCTCCGCGTTCGCCACCCGGAACGTCACCGGGCCGTCGAGCCAGCGCACCGGTGGATTGCCGAGGAAGGCGAAGCCGTCGGTCACCATGTGGCGCACCACCTCGTCGCGCAGCGAGGCCGCGCGCCCTGACGGCATCGTCTCCTGCACGTCGGACGCGGCGAGCGCGCGCAGCCGGGCGACGAACGATCCGAGGCGGCGGACGTCGAGCCGCGGCTCGGTGCGGCGGGCGAGCGGCACGGCCACCGACGCGGCATCCAGGTGGTATTTCCCGAGCGCAAGCGCGTTCGTCCGCAGCCGGCCCTCGGACGTGCGCTTGAGGAAGAGCAGCACGCGCTCCCCCGTCGCGAACGACGGCGCTCCGTAGACCCACGCGGTGCGGTCGCCGATCTCCCCACCCGGCGACGTGACGACGATCTTGCCGGTCCGCAGACGGCCCTTGAGCGTCTGCTCGACGCGGACCGTCACCTCGGTGAGGAGCTGCCCGCCGCGCAGCTCGCGGGTCTCGATCCGTCGCACGCCGCCGATGACGATCAGCTGCGAGGATCGCACGAGGTCGGCGTCGCTCATCGGGACGAGGACCGTCGCGTTTGCTACGCCGATGCCGTAGCAAGTGAGAGGGAGAGCCACCGCCAGAGAAATCATTGCGCGTCGCACGGCGGCGAGAGCAGGATACGTGCCGTGCATGCCGCTCCGCGGGCGCGAGCGCGACCGGGTCGCGCCGTACCGGAGCGCACGGGCGCCGCAATTATTTTGACGATTCGCCCCGCGTCCGGCCTTGCACGCGCTCAAGTGGAGTCGTTGTGGCCGATCTGATAGGCGGTCGTGGGACTCGTTCGGGGGGTCTCGATGTCGTGTCGCTTTCCGATCACCGCCGCGGCCCTGCTGCTCGCGTCCCCCGCGGGGGCGGAGGGACCCACGCGGAAACAGGTCGCGTGCATGCTCGGCCTCAACGCGGCGGGGGCGCGCGTGGCCGCGGCGAGTGCATTGGCGGCGACACGATGCGTCCGGGACGCGTGCCGCGGGAAGCTCGGGGAGAGCGTCGACGCATGCCTCTCCGCCGACCGCGGCGGAGCGATCGGACGTGCCCGGCAGCGAACCGTCATCGTCGGCGCCCGGAAGTGCAAGCAGGCCCCGCCCTTTGGCCCGCAGAACGCGCAGGAGGTGAACGACGCCTTTGCGGGGTTGTTCCGCTTGAAGGCGGTGTTCGGCGCGAACCTCGCCGGCGTGCTCCAGACGACCGCCACCGACCGTGCGGCGGCGGGGTGCCAGATCGCGATCGCGAAGGGACTCGCGGCGGTCACGCTGGCCCAGGTCGCGGAATTCAACCGGTGCAAGCAGTTCAAGGCGCGGCATCACAAGGCATCGGCGCTCACGCCGATCGCGCTCCAGACCTGCGTCGGCGTCGACACCGGCCGGCTCAGCCGGGCGCAAAAGGCCGCCGACGCGCTGGTGACCCGGAAGTGCAACGGGGTCACGCTCGCCACCGTGGCACCGGGCGAGTGCGCAGGGGCGCCGGACTTCCTCGGCTGCGTGAGCCGGGAGGCCTACTGCGGCGCCTGCAACGGCCTCAACGGTGCCGATCACGTCGGGAAGGCCTGCCATCAGTTCAGCGATGGCGTCGCGACCCCGTACTGCGGCGACCGTCCGGTGACGAACCAGTCGGTCGCGCGGCAATGGGACGAGGAGACGCTCGCGGCGATCCGCCGCGACAACCCGCGGCCGCCGGTCCACGCGCGCAACCTCTTTCACGTGTCGGTGGCGATGTACGACGCCTGGGCTGCGTACGACGCCACCGCCAAGCCGTACCTGACGCACGAGCACGTCACCTCGAGCGACGTCGAGCGGGACCGCGCCATCGCCATCAGCTTCGCCGCCTATCGCGTGCTGTCGGAGCGCTACTCGTCCGCCCTGG
>VBKG01000011.1 GCA_005879585.1 Deltaproteobacteria bacterium
TATCAACGCAGCCTGACCGGACTGCGGATCAGGTGACGCTCCAGGGGCCGGACGTCTACCGGCCTGCCCGGTAGGCCGCCCACCCCCGCTTCGTCGCGCTGACACTCCATTGACCGAGCCGCGCGCCGCACCAATACTCCGGGCCGCGCGTGACGGGCACCTCCAACCCCGGATTCCGCGTCGAGCGGGTCGACCTGCAGGACGGCCGCGCGGAGCTGCGCTTCACGGGGCAGCTCCGCTTCCGGCAGTGCTTCACCTCCTGGCGGGACGTGCAGCGTCTGGTCCGCCCGCCGACGGCGCACCTGGCGTTCGATCTGTCGGCGGTGGACACGCTCGACGGCGCCGCCACCGCTCTCCTGCTGGCCCTTCGCGACGAGGTCGTGGCGGCGGGCGGCGAGGCCGAGATCGTCGGCGCACGCGACCGGGTCCGCGCGATGCTCGATCTCTACGGGTCGCATCCACCGAAACCCTGCCTGCACCCGCCGCCGGCCCCGATCGGCATCCTCGACGAGATCGGCCGCGAGACCCTCGGCGTCCTCGGCGACAATCACGGGCTCGACTTCATCGGTGACGTCGCCCTCGCCGGGACGAACGCGATCCGCGCGCCCCGCTCCATCAACTGGCGCGATGTGCCGCGGCTCGTGGAACGCGCGGGAGCCGACAGCGTCCCCATCGTTCTCGTGATCAACTTCCTCGTCGGCCTCGTGACGGCGTTCCAGGCGGCGGTCCAGCTGAAGCAGTTCGGCGCCAACATCTTCGTCGCGGATCTGGTCGGCCTTTCGGTCACGCGGGAGCTCGGGCCGCTCATGACGGCGATCATCGTGGCCGGCCGCTCGGGCGCGGCGTTCTCGGCGGAGCTCGGGACGATGCGCGTCTCCGAGGAGATCGACGCGCTGCGGACGCTCGGGCTCGATCCGTACGCTTTCCTCGTCCTCCCGCGCATCATCACGCTCGTACTCGTGCTGCCGTTGCTGACGATCTTTGCAGACGTCATCGCGATCGCGGGAGGCCTCCTGGTCGCAATGCTCGGGCTCGACATCACCGCGAACGCGTACCTCATCGAGACCCGGAAAGCCGTGGAGCTCTGGGACGTCTTCTCGGGCTGCGTGAAGACCATGTTCTTCGGGCTTAGCATCGCCCTCATCGCGTGCCAGCGTGGCCTCGCCACTCGCGGCGGGGCCGAGGGCGTCGGCCGGGCGACGACGTCGGCGGTGGTGATGAGCCTCTTTGCGATCGTGGTCGTCGACGCGATCTTCACGGTGCTCTTCAATGCCTTCGGCCGCTGACCCGCCCGTCATCCAGGCCGAGCACCTGGCGGTCGGCTACGGCGAAACCGTGGTGCTCGAGAACCTCGACTTCACGGTGTCCCGCGGAGACGTGTTCGCCATCCTCGGCGGGAGCGGCAGCGGGAAGTCGACGTTGCTCCGCACGCTGATCGGACTCCAGGAGCCGCTGCACGGCTCGGTGCGGATCGCGGGGGCGCACCCTCCTCGCGGAGGGGCGCCCACGTACGGCGTCCTCTTCCAGTCGGGGGCGCTCTTCGGTTCGATGACCCTCGCGCAGAACGTCGCGCTGGCCCTCGCGAAGTGGACGAATCTCGACCCCCGCACGATCGACACGATCGTCCGGTCGAAGCTCCGCCTCGTCGGCCTCGAAGGCTTCGAGAATCATCTGCCCGCGGAGATCTCCGGTGGCATGAAGAAGCGCGCGGGAATCGCGCGGGCGCTCGCGCTCGACCCGTCGCTGCTCTTCCTCGACGAGCCCTCGGCCGGCCTCGATCCGGTGACCTCGGCCGAGCTCGACGACCTGATCGCAACCCTGAACGGTAGCCTCGGCATGACGACCGTCATCGTCACGCACGAGCTGCGGAGCATCTTCGCCATCGTGCGACACTGCATCATGGTCGACGGCGCGTCGCGCGGCATCATCGCACGCGGAGAGCCCGCCGCGCTGCGCGACGGGAGCGACGATCCGCAGGTGCGGGCGTTCTTCAACCCCCGCTCGCGGGCTGCGTGAGATGGCCACCACCGCCACCAACCACTGGAAGCTCGGGCTGTTCGTGGTGCTCGGCGTCGGCGTGATGCTGGGCGCGCTCTTCTGGCTCGGCGCGCGCCGGTTCCGCCGCGAGTCCTTCCGCGCGGTCAGCTACTTCGACGAGTCGGTGCAGGGCCTCGACGTCGGCTCGCCCGTCAAGTTCCGCGGCGTGACCGTCGGCACCGTCGTCGACATCACGATCGCGCCCGATCACCGCCACGTGCAGGTCACGTCCAACATCTACGTCGACGCGCTCGTCCGCCTGAGCCTGCGGACCCACGCTCCGACGTCCGAGGAGGAGTTCATCGATCCGAGACTGCGGGTCCAGCTCGCGTCGGCCGGCATCACCGGCGTCCGCTTCATCCAGACGGATTTTTTCGATCCCGAACGCTATCCGCCCCCGCACCTGCCGTTCGAGCCGCCCTGGAACTACGTCCCCTCGGCGCCGTCGACGCTGAAGAACGTGGAGGAGTCGGCGGTCGAGGTCCTGAACCGGCTGCCGCTGCTGGCGGACCGCGCGAAGGACACCCTCGCGGACCTGCGGAAGACCCTCGGGTCGATCGATCGCGTGGCGGCCGATCTCGGCGCGGAGGACGGGTCGTTCAACCGGGCGCTCCACGAGCTTCGCGCGGCGGCGGCGCGCATCGACCGGGCACTCGACGACGCGAAGGTCGGCGCCACGACGGCGTCGGTACGCAACTCGGCCGCGTCCGTCGAACAGGCGGCAGCCGGGGTGAGCGACGCGCGCGAGGAGCTGCAGACGAGCCTCGTGGCGCTGCGCGAGGCACTGGAGTCGGTCCGCACGCTCGCGGATTCCCTGGAGCGCGATCCGAGCGTGCTCCTGCGCGGTCCGCACGGCGACGGCACAGCCCGGACGAACAGCCGATGAGGCGCCATGTATGGCTGCTGCCCGTCGTGGTGATGGTGGGAGGGTGCTTGCTGCGCACCGCGGATCCGCCGCGCTTCTTCCGGCCCGGATCGGCGACGCTCGAGGCGGCCGCGGGCGACGGCGCGGACCCGCCCGCGCCGGGCAGGGTCCCGATTCGCCTGCGCGGCGTCCGGAGCGAGCCCTTCCTGCGTGAGCGCATCGTCTGGCGCGTCTCCGACGTCGAGTACGGCCTGTACGAGCAGCGCCGGTGGATCGACCTGCCGGCCCACTACGTCGATCACGCCCTGCGAACGCGACTCCGCTCGACGGCCGGGCTCCGGCTGACGGACGACCCGCGCGCGATCGCGCTGCACGTCGACGTGCTCGCCTTCGACGATGTGCTCGCACCGGCGCACATGGCCGACGTCGCGCTTGCCGTCGCGCTGGAGGATCCGGCACGCGGAAGGCTCCTCGACCGGACATTCGACGCTCGGGTGGCGATCGGCGACGGAGAGCCGGCGTCCATGGCCAAGGCGATGGGGGAGGCGCTCGACGATGCCGTCGGACAGGTCGCCGACGCGGTGCGGGTGAGCGTCCGACCTCACGGGGCGAGCGGCGCCCGGTAGTGCCCCGCGTGACGGGCGAGATTCTCGACGACTTCGCCGATGTCTCCGGCTGGATCCCGGTGGCCTCGGGACAGACGCAGCTCCATATCTCTTCGGATCGAGGGCCCCGAGGCGGCGCACTGCGGCTCGATTTCGATTTCAAAGGCGGCGGTGGCTTCGTGGTCGCGAGCAAGCGCTTCTCGTTCCCACTGCCTGAGGCATATGCGTTCACCTTCGACATCCGCGGGGTGTCACCCGCGAACAAGTTCGAGTTCAAGCTCGTCGACCCGAGCGGTCACAACGTCTGGCGCTACCAGGAGGACGCCTTCGGCTTTCCCGCCGAATGGCGACCGCTCCGGATCCGGAGCAGCGAGATCGATTTCGCGTGGGGACCGGCCGGGAGCGGCCCCATGCGCCAGGTCGGCGCGATCGAGTTCGCGATTGCCGCGCCGCCGGGCGGGAAGGGCACCGTCTGGATCGCCAACCTGTGCCTCGAGGATCACAGCGTACGGTCGACGCCCACCGTCGAGGCGTCGAGCGCGCTGCCGGGACACGAGCCCCGATGCGCCATCGACGGTCGCGCGGAGACCAGCTGGCGCAGCGAGCGCTCCGACGAGCCGCAATGGTTCCTCGTCGACTTCGAGGGCGCGCGCGAATACGGAGGGCTGATCGTCCGCTGGGATCCGACGACGACGCCGCGGCCGTTCGATGTCGAGAGCTCCGACGACGGCACACCGTGGAAGGCGCTCTATTCCGCCACCCGGCCCGGCACGGCGCGCAGCTACGTCTACCTGCCCCACGGCACGTCGCGACGGCTCCGTCTTCGCCTGCACGAAGGCGTCGACGGCCAGGGCATCGGCATCGCCGAGATCGACGTCAGGCCATACGAGTTCTCGCGCACCCTCGATGCGTTCTTCCAGAGCATCGCCGCGAACGAGCCGAGGGGATTGTTTCCGAGATACCTCTGCGGCGAGCAGACCTACTGGACGTCGGTCGGCAGCGCTCGCGGAGGCGTCACGCAGGCACTCCTGAACGAAGAGGGGATGCTCGAGGTCGACCGGGGCGCGTTCTCGATCGAACCCTTCCTGTACGTCGACGACAAGCTGGTCACGTGGGCCGACGGCTCTCCCACGCAGGAGCTCGAGCAAGGATTCCTTCCTATCCCGTCGTCCGTGTGGCGGAAGGACGGCATCGTGCTCAGGACGACCGCCTTCGCGACCGGCGAGGCGGGCAACGCCGTGCTGTACGTCCGCTACAGGCTCGAGAGCTCGGATGCCGAGGCACGCCACGTGCGGTTCTTCGCCGCCCTTCGTCCATTCCAGGTGACGCCGCCCTGGCAGGCCTCGGGCGACGTCGGCGGGGTGAGCACCATCACGACGCTCGAATGGACGACCGGCGTCGTGTGGGTGAATGGCCGGAAGGCGGTGATTCCGCTCACCGCGCCGACCGGGTGCGGGATGGCGGCCTTCGACCAGGGAGCGGTGACCGAGTACCTGCGCTCCGGCGACGTGCCACCCGACGCCGCCGTGAGCGACCGCTTCGGGTATGCCTCCGGGGCGCTGCGGTACGATCTCGACCTCACTCCGGGTTCGGCACGCGACGTGTACCTGGTGTGTCCGTTCGGCGCCGCGGACCCCGCCGTCGTCACCGCGGCTCGAGGTTCGGACGGTGGCGCGCAGCTCGACGTCGCCATCCGCGAATGGAGCGCCAAGCTCGGGCGCGTCGACATTCGCCTCCCGGAGGCGGCGCGAGCGTTCCGCGATACGTTCCGGACGGCGGCGGCGCACATCCTGGTCAATCGCGACGGCGCCGCGTTCCAGCCGGGCCCGCGCCGCTACGCGCGGTCGTGGATCCGAGACGGCGCGACGATGGCGGCCGCCCTGCTGCGCGTCGGCTGCGTCGCAGAGGTGCGGGACTACATCCGCTGGTACGTTCCCCACCAGGCACCGGACGGCACCGTGCCCTGCTGCGTCGATCGGAATGGCCCCGACTGGCTCGCGGAGTACGACAGCCAGGGCGAGCTCATCTACGCCGTCATGGAGTACTTCCGGTTCACCCGTGACCGTGCATTCCTCACCGACATGTGGCCCGCGGTCCTGCGGTCCGTCGACCGCATCGAAGCGCTGCGCAGCGAGCGGCTCACTCCCGAGTTCCGGACGCCGGAGAAACGCGCCTGCTACGGGCTGCTGCCCGAGTCGGTCAGCCACGAAGGCTACCTCGCGCATCCGGTCCACTCGTACTGGGACGACTTCTGGGCGCTCCGCGGCCTCAAGGACGCCGCCCGCATGGCGGAGGTCCTGGCGGATGGAGCGCAGGTCGTACGTCTCGCCGCGCTGTGCGACTCCTTCCGTGAGACGCTCCGACTGTCCATCATGGCGACGATGACGGACCGGCACATCGACTACGTCCCCGCCTCGGTCGAATGGGCCGACATCGATCCGGCCGCCACCGCCAATGCAATCGGGTTGCTCGACGAGGCGGCAATACTGCCGCCGGCCGCCGTCGATCGGACGTTCGACGAATACCTGTCCGACGTCCGCAAGCGGCACGCCGGTGAGGTCGACTGGAGCAAGTACTCGCCGTACGAGATCCGCATCATCGGAGCGCTGGTGCGTCTCGGACGGCGACAGAGCGCCTTCGAGCT
This sequence comes from Deltaproteobacteria bacterium, assembly GCA_005879585.1. Lineage (GTDB taxonomy): Bacteria > Desulfobacterota > Binatia > DP-6 > DP-6 > DP-3. The sequence continues at coordinate 6,152 of VBKG01000011.1, forward strand.
CGCGCAGCTCTTCCTGGCAGACCGGCGCCCGCCCGCGTGGAACCAGTGGCCGGAGATCGCCTGGCGGGATCCGAGGAGCCCGGGCCACATCGGCGACGTGCCGCACGCCTGGATCGCCGCCGAGTTCATGCTCGCCTTCCGCAGCATGCTGGCATTCGAGCGGGAGGCCGACGACGCCCTCGTCGTCGCCGCGGGGATACCCTCGGACTGGTTGGACGTCGACGGTGGAGTCGGCGTGGACGGCCTGCCGACCTGGTACGGAACGCTCGCCTTCACGATGAAGCGCGACGGCGACGCGGTGGACATGGACGTGAGTCTCGGCGGGGACGTGGCGATGCCCGCAGGGGGGATCGTCGTTCAGCTGCCCGGTGACGAGCCCCTGCGCGCGGTCGTGGTGAACGGCAAGCCCACGATGCGCTTCACGGGCACGCACGCCATCATCGCCGAGCTTCCGGCGAAGGTCCGATTCACCCGGTGAATGGCGGAGCACCGGGTCCCGATCTCGCGATCGACGTGGTCGCAGTTTCGCCGGGCGGTCGCAGACTTCGCCAACTGCGAGGTGGGGTGGCGCGCGCGTGGGCTCTTCGCGTTGCTCATCGCGCTGCTCCTCGCCTTCAACGGCTTGAACGTCTTGAACAGCTACGTCGGGCGCGACTTCATGACGGCGATCGCGAACCGCGATTCGGCGCGGTTCACGCGGGAGGCCATCGCCTACCTCGGCGTATTCGCGGCCTCCGCGTCCGTCGCCGCCTTCTATTCCTTCAGCGAGCAGCGGCTGGGATTGCTCTGGCGGGAGTGGCTCACCCGTCGACTCCTCGGCGCTTACCTCGACGATAGAGCTTACTACCGCCTGAGCGTCGCGGGTGTGCTCACGAGCCCCGATGAGCGCATTGCCGAAGACGTGCGGGCGTTCACGGCGACCACGCTCTCCTTCGTGCTCCTCGTGAGCAACGCCGCGGTGACGGTGATGGCGTTTTCGGGCGTGCTGTGGTCGATCAGCCCCGTGCTGTTCACCGTCGCCGTGCTGTACGCCGCGTGCGGCTCCGCGCTGATCGTCCTCTTCGGCCGCCCGCTCGTCTGGCTCAACTACAACCAGCTCGACAAGGAGGCCGACTTCCGCGCGAACCTCGTTCACGTGCAGGCGAACGCGGAGTCGATCGCGCTCCTGCGGCGCGAGGGACGGATCGCCGGGCGGCTCCGACGCCGGCTCGACGACCTGACGGCCAACATGCGACGGATCATCGCCGTGAACCGCAACCTCGCCTTCTTCACCAACGGCTACAACTACCTGATCCAGATCATCCCCGCCCTCGTCGTGGCTCCGCTGTTCATCCGCGGCGAGGTCGAGTTCGGCGTGATCACCCAGTCGGCGATGGCCTTCTCGACGCTCGTCGGCGCGCTCTCCCTCGTCGTCACCCAGTTCCAGTCGATCTCCTCGTTCGCGGCCGTGATCTCGCGTCTGGGGTCGCTCGCCGACGCGATGGAGCACGTCGCCGAACCGGCCGCAGGTTCGATCGACGTGCGCGAGGACGAGGCTCGTGTCGCGTACGAACAGCTGACGCTCGTCGCGCCGGGCAGCGACGAGGTCCTGGTGAGCGAGCTGTCCGTCTCCGTTTCGCGCGGCACCCGGCTGTTGATCGC
>VBKG01000171.1 GCA_005879585.1 Deltaproteobacteria bacterium
GATCGGCGCCGCGCTCGCCGCGGATGAACAGCCGGCCGGTAGGGGCCAGCGCCCGCGCCGCGAGGCGGAGCAGCTCGGCGATCTCGGCGGCGCCGTCCCGATAACAGCGAAAGGGAGGATCGGCGAAGACGAGGTCGACGTCCCGCAGCCGTGGCAGGACCGCCTGGAACGACGCCGCATGCAGCACGAGCCCCGTCGGGTTCCCGAGCTTCGCCGCGTTGGCGCGCAGGACCGGCACGGCATGCTCGCCTGGCTCGATCGCGTCCACCCGGCCGGCGCCGCGGCTCAGCGCCTCGAACGTGAAGGCGCCCGAGCCTGCGCAGCAGTCGACGACGTGAAGCCCGTCGAGGCGCTGCCCGAGCCAGTCGAAGAGCGACTGCTTCACGCGATCGGGCAGCGGCCGCGTCGCGAGGCCCGGCGGCGTGACGAGTCGCCGCCCCTTGAACGTCCCACCGATGATGCGGAGGCCGGTCAGGCCGGGCTCCCGCCCGCACGCAGGATCCGCTCGGCCTGGACTTCGATCGGTGCCGCCGCCCGCTCTTCTTCCATCTTCCCCGCCGGCGAGTAGTACGACATCGCCGCGGCCACCGTGAGGATGTTGTCGAGGTCCGACACAAAGCGATGCGGACGCCGGAGCCCGGCGAGCAGGACGGACCAACGCGGGCCCGCGAGCCTGAGTCGGTTGATCGCGTATCGGCTCGCCACGCGACCACCATTACACGCACGTCGACGGCCGCAACCCCGCCGCGCTGCCGGCGCGGCTCCCGCGACTTTGCACCGCGGACGGCCGCCGTTATGATGCCGTGGATGGCCGCCCGCGCCGAACGTCTCCGCGCGCTGCTCGCCGAGCGCATCCTCGTCCTCGACGGCGCGACGGGGACCTATCTGCAGGGTCGCGACCTCGGTCCGGCGGACTTCGGCGGCGAGGCGTACGAGGGGTGCAACGAGCACCTGGTGCTCACCCGGCCCGACGTCGTCCGCGAGATGCACGAGGGGTACCTGGCGGCCGGTGCGGATCTGGTCGAGACCGATACGTTCGGGGGCACCCGCATCCCGCTCGCCGAGTACGGCCTCGCGCACAAGGTGCGCGAGATCAACGCCACCGCGGCCCGCCTCGCGCGTGAGGCGTGCGCCCGGTTCGAGACGCCCGATCGGCCGCGGTTCGTCGCGGGCTCGATGGGGCCGGGAACGAAGACGATCTCGGTGACCGGCGGCATCACCTTCGGCGAGGTGGCGGCGGCGTTCGCCGAGCAGACGGTCGGGCTCGTCGAGGGCGGCGCCGACGTCCTCTTCCTCGAGACGCAGCAGGACACGCTCAACGTGAAGGCCGCGCTCCTCGGCATCGACCGCGGCTTCGCGGAGGCGGGCCAGGTGCTGCCCGTCGTCCTCTCGGTCTCGATCGAGGCGATGGGCACGATGCTCGCGGGGCAGTCGATCGAGGCGGTCTACGTCTCGGTCGCGCATCGCGACCTCCTCGCGATCGGAATGAACTGCGCGACCGGCCCGGATTTCATGACCGACCACCTGCGCACGCTGGCGCAGATCTCGCGCTTCCCGGTCTCGTGCTTCCCGAACGCCGGCCTTCCCGACGAGGAAGGACGCTACAACGAGACGCCCGAGCTCTTCGTCCGGAAGGTCGAGCGCTTCCTCGCCGAGGGCTGGGTGAACATCCTCGGCGGGTGCTGCGGCACGACGGCCGAGCACGTCCGCGCGCTCGTCGAGCTCGCCGGCCGCTATCGCCCGCGCACGGCGGCGCCCGTCCGCCGGACCGTCGTCTCGGGCATCGACGTCCTGCCGGTCGACGACGACCGTCGTCCGGTCATCGTCGGCGAGCGGACGAACGTCATCGGCAGCCGGAAGTTCAAGGAGCTCGTCGTCGCCGGCGACCTCGACCAGGCCGCCGAGCTCGGCCGCCGGCAGGTCCGCGGCGGCGCCCAGATCCTGGACGTCTGTCTCGCCAACCCCGACCGTGAGGAGCTGGCCGACATGACGGCCTTCCTCGACGTGCTGACCCGCAAGGTGAAGGTGCCCCTCATGCTCGACTCGACGGACCACCGGGTCCTCGAGGAAGCGCTCGAGCGCTGCCAAGGCAAGGCGATCGTCAACTCGATCAACCTCGAAGATGGGGAGGAGCGCTTCGAGAAGGTGGTGCCCCTCCTCCACCGCTACGGCGCGGCGGTCGTGGTTGGCTGCATCGACGAGGACAAGGCGCGCGGCATGGCGGTCACGCGCGAGCGGAAGCTCGAGGTCGCCGAGCGCAGCTACCGGCTGCTGACCGAGAAGTACGGTGTCGCCGGGGAGGACATCATCTTCGACGCGCTCGTCTTCCCGGTCGGCACCGGCGACGCGAACTACGTCGGCGCGGGCGCGCAGACGATCGACGGCGTGCGGCTCATCAAGGAAGCGCTGCCGCGCACGAAGACCATCCTCGGCGTCAGCAACGTCTCCTTCGGCCTCCCTGCGGCGGGCCGCGAGATCCTGAACTCCGTCTTCCTCTACCACTGCGTGAAGGCCGGTCTCGACCTCGCGATCGTGAACGCCGAGAAGCTCGAGCGGTATCCGTCGATCCCCGAGGAGGAGCGCCGGCTTGCCGAGGACCTGATCTGGTGGCGCGGGGACGACCCGGTCGCAGCGTTCGCCGCGCACTTCCGCGGCCGGCGGGTGGAAGCGCGCGCCGTACGGAGCGCGCTGCCGCTGGACGAGCGCCTCGCCCGCTACATCGTCGAGGGCTCGAAGGACGGCCTCGTCGACGACCTCGCCGAGAAGCTCCGCGAATCGCGGCCGCTCGACATCATCAACGGCCCGCTCATGACGGGCATGGACGAGGTCGGCCGCCTGTTCAACGCCAACGAGCTGATCGTCGCCGAGGTGCTGCAGAGCGCGGAAGCGATGAAGGCCGCCGTCGCCTACCTCGAGCCGTTCATGGAGAAGACCGACAGCGCCACCAAGGGCGCCGTGATCCTCGCCACGGTCAAGGGCGACGTGCACGACATCGGGAAGAACCTCGTCGAGATCATCCTCGGCAACAACGGCTTTCGGGTGGTGAACCTGGGCATCAAGGTGCCGCCCGAGGATCTGATCGCCGCGTATCGGACGCACCGCCCGGACCTGATCGGGCTCTCGGGGCTGCTCGTCAAGTCGGCGCAGCAGATGGTGGTGACGGCGGAGGACCTCCGGGCGGCGGGCGTCCGCTGCCCCGTGCTCGTCGGCGGCGCGGCGCTCTCCGCCAAGTTCACCGCCGCGAAGATCGCGCCCGCCTACGGCCAGCTCGTCTGCTACGCGAACGACGCGATGCGGGGTCTCGACCTCGCGAACAAGCTGGTCGATGCGCGCACGCGTGAAGCGACGGCGGCGGAGGTGCAGGCGGCACAGAAGCGGCTCCGCGAGGCGCCGGCCGCCGTCGCGCAGCGGGCGGCGCCCGCGGCCGCGCCCGTCATCCGTCACGACCAGCCGATCCCGACGCCGCCCGATCTGAAGCGCCACGTCGTCGACCGGGTCCCGCTCGAGGAGATATTCCCCTACGTCAACCCCGCGATGCTCTACGGCAAGCACCTCGGGCTGCGTGGCAACCTCGAGGCGCTGCTCGCCGCCGGCGACGAGAAGGCGCGCCGCCTGCGTGCACAGGTAGCGGCGGTCGAGGACGAGGTGCTCGCCGCGGGCGCGATGCCGGCGCGGGCCGTGTACAAGTTCTTCCCCGCGCAGTCCGAGGGGGACACGATGTTCCTCTACGGATCCGATCGACGCGTCGAGGAGTCGTTCACCTTTCCCCGCCAGTCGACGGGCGAGGGTCTCTCGCTCGCCGACTTCGTCGCGCCGCGCGGCACGGGCCTCACGGACTACGTGGCGCTGTTCGCCGTCAGCTGCGGCGCTGGCGTGCGCGAGCTCGCGGAGCGCTGGAAGAACGAGGGACGCTTCCTCGACTCGCACATCCTCCAGGCGCTCGCGATCGAGGGGGCGGAGGCGCTCGCCGAGCTGCTCCATCGCCGGCTGCGCGAGATGTGGGGCTTCCCCGACGCGCCCGACATGACGACGAGCGAGCGGTTCAAGGCGCGCTATCGCGGTGTGCGGGTAAGCTTCGGCTATCCCGCCTGCCCGCGGCTCGAGGACCAGGAGAAGCTCTTCCGCGTGCTCGACGTCGAAGGGACGATCGGAGTCCGGTTGACCGAGGGGTACATGATGGATCCCGAAGCGTCGGTCTCGGCGCTCGTCTTCCACCACCCGGAGGCGCGCTATTTCGTGATCGCCCCCGGCGACGTCGAGGCGTTCGAGCGCGGGCTCGCCGCCGGCGCCTGATTTTCCCTTGTAAGCCGGCCGGCCGCGGCGGTAGGGTGCTGGCCGCGTCCGGCGGCCCGTTGGCCCTCTGACGCGGAGGTGCCATGCGCCCGACGCTGTTCTTCGTTGCACTCGCGGCTCTCTCGACCCCGGCGGGGGCGTTCATCGACAGCAATCTCGCCGTGTCCCCCGGCGCCCAGGCGAGCGGCGGCGGATGCTACGCCACTCCGCTGGTACCCGGTCTCCTCGACATGCTGACGCTCGTCGATCCGGAGTGGGCCGCGATCGACGTCGGCTCACACCTGCCGCCGTTCTCCGACCCGATCACGCTCCACGGCACCGTCGCGCTCGCGAAGATCAACGAGGGTGGCGATCTGCCCGCCGACCACGAGAGCGACGACCAGAACACGTTCATCACCCTCGACGCCGCCGACCAGGGCTTCGTCGCCACGGGGAACGTCGGGCCGCACGGCGAGGACGGCGGCCAGCTCGAGGTCGAGTGGGAGATCGGCAAGTACCCGCTCTTCGCCTGGGCGGGTCGCGGCGATCGGCTGACGGGCGTCGGCCGGTGGATCTGGGACTGCGGCCATCCCGACCCCGATCCGCCCGGCTCGTGCTCCGTCACCATGACGCAGCCGTGCGCGATCGACGCCGACTGCGCGTCGCCCACGTGCTCGGGCTGCACGAGCGGAGAGACCTGCGTCGGCGTCACGTGGAACTACCACAGCGAGCTCCACCCTCCGCAGGCGGTCGCCGTCACGCGGACCGGTGGCTACAAGCACTTCGCGCACGAGGTGCGGGCCGGGCATCGCTCCACGCGGACGGACGTCTGGATCAGCCCCGACGGCGGCGGCGCCGGCGACACCTGCGAGCTGACGCACCAGGCGAACCCCTTCAGCCTGCTCGGCATCGAGTGTCATCCGCTCAGCCATCCCGTCGCCAACGTCAACGCCAGCGACTTCACCTTCGACATTCCGCTCCCGCCGCGGCCACCGAACAACCCGCGCCCGCCTCGCGTGCGGGCGTTCGACCGCACACCCAACGGCCTCCCGCGCGCGAAGGTCCTGACGACGTTCGTCGACGGCCCCGCGCCGACGGTCCACGTCGTCGTGAAGACGTCGGCCCCGGTCCACGGCCAGCTGCCGAGCAAGGTGGGCAAGACGATCATCGCGGGATGGCGGCCGGACCCGACACCGGTCACCCACCTTCAGGTCGCGGTCACGGCAATCGAGATCGTGAACGCGCTGAAGCCGGTGACCCCCGCGGTGGCGCTCATGCAACGCTGCTCGGTCACCACGTCGCAGGACTGCAGCATGAGCGCCTGCCCGACCGGGGAGAGCTGCCTCACGCTCGGCGGTCCGATCCCGGGTTGGACCGTCTTCCTCGAGGTCAACGGCGACTGGCGCGCGCTCCCGGACCTCGGCACGGTCTCGGCTCCGGTGACGGTGCCGCAGAACCTCACGTACGATCTCGGCGTCCTCACGGGCGACACGCTGCACCTGCACGCGACCGGCCACAGCCTCGATTGCCGCGAAGGACAGCTCTACGGTCTGTCGTTCCAGCGCGCGCTGTCCCTCTACGGCTTCTTCCCCGGCGCGACGTGTCTCAACACCGAGAGCCACAACATCGGGACCTTCGACGTCGACCTGGCCGGGCCCGACTACGGGAGCGGCGGCACGTCGGCCTCGTTCGTAACCCCCAGCGTCGGCGGCAACGGCGGCCACTGCTCGGCGACGACGAGCCAGCTCTGCCTCGTCGACGCCGACTGCCCCAGCGGCGAGTCATGCGTCGGGACGGGGGGCGCCTACAAGCTACACTACACGATCACGAAGCTTCCGCTTCGATGACGACGAGGAGAACCGCCATGCGCGCGCTCTTCATTGCTCTGCTCATGCTCCCGGGCATCGCATCCGCGACGGGGATCGCCGACATCATCGCGTCGCCCGACACGTACGTCGGCAAGAGCGTCACGGTGGTGGGCACGGTGGAGAACGCCCTCCCAATCGGGCCAGAGAGCATGTTCGATCTGCGCGATGGTCGCGTGAAACTGACGGTCATGAGCCACGCGAGCCCGCCGGCTGCGGGCACGCGGCTTTCGGTTACCGGGACGATCCGGGAAGCGCACGTCGGCGATACCGGCGAGAACCGCGACTTCCCGCACGTGCTCGTGGAGTCGTCGCGCAGCCCGGCACCGTGATTCGCACGCGCAACTGAAGGCGCGTGGACCCGGCGGCCGCGCAACTGGGTTCGAGGACGACGGCCGGTTCCCATGGGCGACGATCGCGGATCATCGCGTTGATGGCCACGAGCAGCTTGCGGGCTACGGCCGCCAGCGCAGCTTTTTTCGGTTTGCCCCGGCAGCCTTCTACGAACGGCTCGTTGGCCGGGGCAACCCGAAGAAGGCCGCTCTGGCGGCTGTCGCACGGAAGTTGCTGGTAGCGATCAATGCCATGATCCGCGATGGGCGCGGGTGGCAGCTGGCGCTCATCGTCCAACCCAGTTGCTGCTAGGCCGTTTTTTAAGAGGTGATTCGCGCGCGCCTGAAATCGACAGTAGACGCCCTCCGCATCGGTGCATCGGAGCGTCACTACTGCGACGACTGGCTCGGCAAACCGGAAAAGCTGACAACCTACCGGCAAGCCGGCGGGGACTCAGACGTCCACTTCCTCCACCTTCGCCGCGCGCTCCATGATGAACGCGAAGCGCGGCGCGACGTCGCGGCCCATGAGCGTCTGGATCGCCTGATCGGTGCCCGACTCGTCGGCGATCGCGACCCGAAGCAGCGCGCGCCGGGCCGGGTCGAGCGTCGTTTCCTTCAGCGTCCCCGGGTTCATCTCGCCGAGGCCCTTGAAGCGTGTCACCTGCACGCGGTCGCGCTTGCCGTTGAGGCGTCCGAGGAGGCGATCCTTCGCGACGTCGTCGCGCAGCCAGTGGACCTCCTTGCCGATCTCGACCCGGTAGAGCGGCGGCTGCGCGATGTAGATGTAGCCGCCACGGATGAGCTCGGGGAGGTGGCGATAGAAGAACGTCAAGAGCAGCGTGCAGATGTGGTTGCCGTCGGAATCGGCGTCCGTCAGCAGGCAGACCTTGTGATAGCGGAGCTTGCCGGCGTCGAAGCTCTTGCCGGTGCCGCAGCCGAGCGCGGAGACGAGATCCGAGAGCTCCTTGTTGGTGAGCACCTTCGCGGTGGAGGCCTGCTCGGTGTTCAGCACCTTGCCGCGCAGCGGGAGGATCGCCTGGAAGGCACGGTCGCGGCCCTGCTTGGCCGAGCCGCCGGCAGAGTCGCCCTCGACGATGAAGAGCTCGCACTCGCTCGGGTCGGTCGAGCTGCAGTCGGCGAGCTTGCCGGGCAGGTTCAGGCGGTGGGATACGGCGCCCTTCCGCTGCACCTGCTGGGCGGCGGCGCGCGAGGCGCTGCGCGCGCGCGACGCGAGTACGGCGCGCGCGGCGAGCGCGTCGCCGGCCGTGCGGTTGGCGTTGAGCGCGTTCTCGAGGGCGCTCCGCACGATCGCGTCGATGACCGGCGTCACCTCCGCGTTGTTGAGCCGTTCCTTCGTCTGTCCCTGGAACTGCGGCTGGGAGATCTTGATCGCGAGGAGCGCGACCATACCTTCGCGCACGTCGTCGGCCGTCAGCGCCACGCCGCGCGGCACGAGGTTGTGGACGGTCGCATAGTTCCGCACCGCCTTGACGACCCCGCTCTTGAGCCCGTTCTCGTGCGCGCCGCCGGCCGTGGTGGGGATGCTGTTCACGTAGGACTGAACGCGCTCCGTCGTGTCCTCGGTCCAGGCGAGCGCGCATTCCAGGTGGAGCCCGTCCTGCTCCTTGGCGATCGTGAAGAGCTCGCCGCCGAGCGCGCCGGTGCCGACGATCTTCGCGAGGAACGCCTTCAGTCCCTCGTCGTAGTGATAGGCCGCCTCGGTGCCGGCGGCTTCGTCGCGGAAGACGATCGTCAGCCCGCCGTGGAGATAGGCCTTCGACTCGAGACGCTCCGCGACGACCTTCGGGTCGAAGCGGACGTCGGGGAAAATCTTCGCGTCGGGACGGAAGAAGATCGTCGTGCCGCTGCCGCGCGCGGCGCCGAGTTTCTTGAGCGGCCCCGTCGCCTTGCCGCGCGAGAACGTCTGCTCCCACTCGAAGCCGTCGCGCTTGACGCGCGCCGTGAGCTTCTCGGAGAGCGCCGTGACCACCGACGCGCCGACGCCGTGCAGGCCGCCCGAGTGGTAGTAGTTCTTCGCCTCGAACTTGCCGCCCGCGTGGAGCGTCGTGAGGATCAGCTCGAGCGCGGGCTTCTTGTACTGCGCGTGGCGGTCGACGGGGATGCCGCGGCCGTTGTCGGTCACGGTCATGGACGCGCCGTCCTTGTGCAGCACGACGGTGATGCGGTCGGCGTGCTTGTTCATCGCCTCGTCGACGGAGTTGTCGACGATCTCCCAGACGAGGTGATGGAGGCCGGTCGCGTCGACGCCGCCGATGTACATGCCGGGACGCCGCCGCACGGGCTCGAGCCCCTCGAGCACCAGGATGTCCTTCGCCGTGTAGCTCGCCGCCATCAGCTCGCCCTCACCGCGGCGACGCCGCCCCGCTTGACGACGCGCTGCCCCTTGCCGCCGCGCTTGCCGGCGGGGACGTCGCGGACGGCGAGCCGCCGCTCGCCCCCTTCCGGCGTGACCGCGACGAATTCCGCGTCGGCGGCGAGGGCGAGCGCGCCGACGATGCGGTCCTCGTCGTCCTTCCCCGGTCGCATGAGGATGACGCCGCGTCCCGGCCCCGAGAGCTCCGCGACCTCGTCGAGCGCGAACCGCAGCATCTTGCCACGCGCCGTCGCGACGACGACGGCCTTGCCGCACACTGGCTCGACGCTCACCACCTGGTCCTCATCGCCAACGCGCGCGAGCCGCCGGCCGGCGCGGGTGGTCTCGGTGAGATCCGGCTCGGCGCGGAAGCCGTAGCCGCGCGCCGTGGCGACCAGCACCGCCTTCGGCTCGAAGCCCGGCAGCGCCGCCTGGCCCTCCCCTTCCGCACGCAGCAGCCGCGCCGCCGCCACGTGCTCGCCGTCGCCGAACTTGAGCAGCGACTGCACGGGCTCGCCGTAGCCGGTGGTGGCCGGTACGTCGGCCACGCGCAGCACGTAGACCGTGCCCTTCGTCGAGTAGAGAACGAGGCGGTCCCGGGTGGTGCCCGGGAGCGTGGCCGCGAGCGCGTCGCCCTCGCGGAAGCGCGTGGCCGACGGGTCCTTCACCTCGCGCACGCGCTTCAGCCACCCGTCGCGCGAGAGCAGCACCGTGGCCTCCTCGTGCACGATGTAGGCCTCCGCGTCGTAGGCGAGCTCCTCGGCACCGCCGATCTTCGTGCGGCGGGCGTCGCCGTACTTCTCCCCGATCGTGACTAGCTCGGCGCGGACGAGCTTCCAGCGCTCGCGCGGCTTCGCAAGCAGAACCTCGATCTCCTTGAGGCGCTTCCGCTTCTCCGCGCGCTCGGCGCGGATCTTGTCGATCTCGAGGCGGGCCAGCTGGTAGAGGCGGATCTCGAGGATCGCGTCGGCCTGCACCTGGTCGAGCCGGAACGCGTCCATCAGCTTCGTGGCGGCATCGGCCCGCGACTCGGCCTTGCGGATGATGCGGATCGCGCGGTCGAGGTCGTCGTAGATACGGGCGAGCGCATCGAGGATGTGGAGCCGCGCCTCGAGCTGCCGGCGCTCGTGCTCGAGGCGCCGGGTGACGACCGTCATCCGGAAGTCGAGGAACTGGCGGCAGAGGTCCGCGAGCGTCACGCGCGCCGGCTGGCCGACGGCCGGGTTGTCCGTCGGGAGCAGGCAGGTGAGGTTCACGTTGAAGTTCGTCTGCAGCGCGGTGTGCTTGTAGAGGTAGGCCATCACCGCATCCGCGCCGGCCTCGCTCTTCAGCTCGACCACCACCCGGATGTCGGCCGTCGACTCGTCGCGCACGTCGGTGGCCTGCGGCAGACGGCGCGAGAGGATCTCCTGCGCGATCTGCTCGACGAGCTCGGCCTTGTTGACGGTGTAGGGCAGCGAGGTGACGACGATCTGGCGCTTGCCGCGCGGCAGCTGCTCCTCCGTGTACTCGCCGCGGAGCCGGACGGCCCCCTGCCCCGTCTCGTAGAGCTCGCGCAGCTCCTTCTTGCCGTTCAGGATTTCGCCGCCGGTCGGGAAGTCGGGCCCCTTGATGTGCTTCAGGAGCCCCTTCACGCCGAGGTCCGGCTCGTCGATCATCGCAACGAGCGCCGCGATCACCTCGCGCAGGTTGTGGGGCGGGATGTTCGTCGCCATCCCGACCGCGATCCCCGTCGAACCGTTCATCAGGAGCTGCGGGATGGCGCTCGGGAGGACGATCGGCTCCTCCAGCGTCGAGTCGTAGTTCGCGCGGAAGGGAACGGTCTCGGCGCCGAGGTCGGCGAGCATCTCCTCGGCGAGCGCGGTGACGCGGGCCTCCGTGTAGCGCATGGCAGCCGCGCTATCGCCGTCGAGGGAGCCGAAGTTGCCCTCGCCGTGCACCAGCGGGTAGCGCAGCGCGAACGGCTGCGCCATGCGGACCATCGCCTCGTAGGCCGCCTGGTCGCCGTGCGGGTGATACTTGCCGAGCACCTCGCCGACGACCGCGGCCGACTTCCGCGGCCGCGCTCCTGCCGTCAGGCGGAGGTTCTGGTACATGGCGTAGAGGATGCGGCGCTGGACGGGCTTCAAGCCGTCGCGCACGTCCGGAAGCGCGCGCGAGGTGATGACGCTCAGCGCATAGCTGAGGTACCGCTCCTCCGCGGCCGTCCTGAGATCCGTTTCGAGTGGAAGGGTTGTAGCCTGCCCCATCGTCCTCCTCCCTACCCCGCAGCCGGCGGCATCTTAGCAGCCGGGCCGTGGAAGGCGAGCCGGCGTCCGGCGTTCCCGCACGACCGCGTTTCGGCCGCTCACGGCTGCAACGTCGCCGCGCCGCGCCATCTACGAATAACCGAGATACCCGCGATGGCACCGTCTTTGCTCGGTCTCCTTCCCGTGCAGAAGGGACCCGGCGCATGGTGATCCAGCTCCTGCTCTCGGCGGGGGACGCGGACAACCGGGAGGTCGCGGTGTCCACCACGATCGAGGTGAACACCGGCGACCCGCGCTGGCCTGCCTGGCTCGTGGATACGGTCACGGTCCAGGCGCAAGAGGGAGCCCGGCGGTTGCGCGAGCAGCTGATCGATCAGCGCGCGCTTCCCTGGGACGGCTTCGTGCCGCTGGCCGCAGTCGTTCCGGTCGCCGCCGGCCGCTAGCCCCTTCGGGCCGCTAGCGGCCGCGCCGGGTCCGCCGTTTCGTCGGCCCCGGCGCGGCCCACGAGGCGGCTCGGCAGGCGATCGCGTAGCCGCACCGAGCGCTGCCTGCCGGTGCAAACGGCGCTTCTGCCCGTCTCATCCGCGAATGCCACGCGAGGCCAGCACCTCTTCGACATCACGCCCCCCGTCCAGGATGCCGACGATCCCTACGATCGAGGCGTCGATTCGGAAGAAGATCCGGTAGGGTCCCACGATCAACTCCCGGAAATCTCTGAGCCCGATCCGCTTCAGCTCGGGCACGACGCGGCAGCGCTCAGGGAACCGCGTCAGCGTGGCGATCCTCGCAAGGATACGAGAGCCGATCTCCGCAGCCCTGTCGCCACCCGCTTCGACGGCCAGGTAGTCGAGGATACCTTCGAGATCGTCGACCGCGATCGGCGCCCAGCTAAGCCGGCGGCGCGCCGGCACCTCTCAACCCTTCGATCCTTCGTCGGAGGCGCCGGATGGCACGCGCTCCATCGATCCCGCGCCGTTGGTTGAGCTGGCGTTGTCCCTCGGCAAGGAAGCGCAGCAGCAGCAACGCCCTTCGCTGCCGCTCGAACGTCTCGACGTCCTGGAGCACCGCAGCCGCCCGACCATTCTGGGTGATGATAATGGGTTCGCCCGAGCGGCGCGTCCGACGCACGAGCTCCGCGCTCTTCGTCTTGAGAACCGTGATGGGCTCGATCGACGTCGCGTACCGCATGGCTGCGAATTTAGCCCCGTAAATGGATGCAAGCAAGCGACGCCCGATCGTGCGCCCGCATGCGGGCGTCCAGGGGGTCGTAGGTCCGTGGGGTACGTCTCTTCCCTCTGGCCGGCGACTGCGCTTAGCTCGGTCCCCCGGGAGGTCGGACATGGAAGACAGCGTAAGGGACGGCCGTCAGATTGCCCCTCGCCGACGCTAGGCGCGCTCGCGGGTCTCCGGCCTCCCGGCGTCGGCCGGCGCGATGCCCGCCGCGCGCTGCAGCTCCGCGAACGACTCGTCGAGCGCGAGCACGAAGTCGTGCAGGTCGGGCAGCTGCTCCCAGTCGCCGTTGATGCCCCAGTAGAGTCCGCCGTTGTAGCTGAAGAGCCCGACCACCAGCGCGAAGCCCTCGAACAGCGGCACCACCGGGTACGCCGTCCGCATGAGCGCGCCCTGGAGGTAGAGCGGGATCTGCGGGCCGGGGACGTTGGTCACCACCAGGTTGTACGGCCGGGCGCGCGCCGCGAGGCGTACCGCCTGGACGAGCAGGTTCGGGACCGTCCACTCGCTGATCGCGGTGAGCACCTCGCCGCCGAGCGCCTGTCGCGATTCCTTGAGCCCGGCGAGCGTCACGCGCACGGCGTCGAGCCGCGCCGCCGGATCCGCCAGATGAACGGGAATCGGCGCGTTGATCTGCGTCACCCGGTTGCCGAGCGTGCCGCGCTCGTCGCGCGTGCGCACGCTGACCGGCACCATCGCGCGGATCTTGAGCCCCTCGGGGTCCACCTTGCGCTGCCGGAAGAAGCGCCGGAGCGCGCCGCTCACCGTCGCAAGCACGACGTCGTTCAGCGTTCCGCCGAGGACGTTCTTCACGGCCTTCAGGTCCGCGACGCGCATCGCCGTCCAGTCGAAGCGGCGGTGGGGTCCGATCTCGACGTTGAACGGTGTCGCGGACACCGGATCGAACGCGGGCCCGAAGAGCTCCGCAAGGCCGCCCGCGGCTTCCGTCAGCGTGTGCAGCGCGGCCCGCGGTGTCCGCACGGCGTCGACGGCGGCGCGGAGCACCGTCCGCGGCTGCGCGACGCGACGGAGGGCGGCGTCGAGCACGAGCCGCGTCCCGCTCGGCCGACGTCGCGCCGTCCACGGCTCCGGGGTTCCGACTTCCCCATCGGGCACGGCGTCGAGCAGGACGGCCATCAGGTCGGCGCCCGACACGCCGTCCACCATGCAATGGTGCGTCTTGCTGATGAGCGCGACGCGATCGCCCTCGAGCCCCTCGACGACCCACATCTCCCACAAGGGCCGGGTGCGATCGAGCGGCTGCGACATGATCCGGCCGACCAGGCGCTTGAGCACACGGTCGTCACCCGGCCGCGGGAGCGCCGTGTGGCGGACATGGTAGGCGAGGCGGAAGCGATCGTCGTCGATCCAGACGGGGAGGCCTTCCCACGGCACGTACGCGACACGCTGGCGGAAGCGCGGCACGAGGTGCAGCCGCGCGTGAACCGCGCGCCGGATGCGGTCGATGTCGATCCCGCCGTCGGGGAGCCGGAGCGGTGCGGCGTCGAACAGCATCACCGCCCCGACGTGCATGTGGGCCGCCTGGTCCTCGATGCCGAGGAAGGAGGCGTCCATCGCGCTCAGGCGCTCGTAGTTGGCCATCAGACGTCCTTTCGGCGACGAGGATAGATCGACGGCTTTTCGACTGTCCAGACTCCCTCAGCGCAGGCGGTCCAGCTGCTGGCGGGCTTCGGCGTCATCCGGCTTCAGCTGCAACGCGGCCTCGAACTGGGCGATGGCTTCGGCGCCCCGGCCCTGCTCGACGAGCAGGGAACCCAGCGTCTTGTGGGCCTCGGCGTACTCGGGTCGGGTCTCGAGGCCCGCCATGAAATGCGCCGTGGCTTCGCCGAGCCGCCGCTCGCCGATCAGCATCGCCCCGAGGTTGAAGTGGGCCTCCGCGTAGTTCGGTTTCAAGCGCAGCGCTTGCTCGAGATGCGCGCGAGCGTCCGCCGTCCTGCCCTGTGCCGCCAGCGCGGCTCCGAGGTTGTTGTGGACCTCCGCGTAGCCGGGTCGCAGCCGCAGCGCGGCCGCATACGGTGTGATCGCGTCCTCGACCTTCCCCTGCGCCCGGAACGCATTCCCGAGGTTGTAGTATGCCTCGGGATATTCGGGGTTCAGTCGCAGCGCTTCGGTGTAATGGGCAATGGCTTCCTCGAACTTGCGCTGCCCCGCCAGCGCCAACCCGAGGCTGTTGTGCGCTTCCGGGTACCGAGGCTTCAATCGCAGGGCCCGCAGGTAATGAACGATGGCGTCATCGGTTTTCCCGAGCGTCCGCAACGTATCCGCGAGATTGTAGTGCGCATTCGGATAGTCTGGGTTCAGCCGCAACGCCTGCATGTAGTGCGTGATCGCGTCGTCATGCTGTCCCTGCATGTCGAACGCGACCGCGAGGTCGTTCTCCGCCTCCGGGTTGTTCGGCTTCAAGAGAAGCGCCTGCGTCAGATGTGCGATGCCGTCGTCCACGGCGCCCTCTTTCACGAGCATTGCCCCCAGGTTGTTGTGCGCCATCCAGCAGTCCGGGTTCTTCGCGAGCGTATCGGTCCACAAGGAGTGCAGATCACGGTAGATTCCGCACTGGTGCGCCGTCAGCAGCGAGAGCACGAGCAGGACGACTGCGCACGCGCCGTACCCGAGGCGACGGCCCTCGAGAGACAGCCGTTGCACGACGTCGCTGCCGCCCGCGGATGCCAGCGCCGCCAGGCCGATCATCGGCAAATACGCGAAGTGATCCGCCACGAACGAGTAACGCATCGGAAAGACGTTGAAGAAGCCGAGCGCCGGTGTCAGCGAGCCGGCATAGTACAGCGTCGCGACCAGCGGCCCCCGGCCGATCTTCCGACGCGCCACGTGGAGAACGACGATCACGGCCACCGCCGCGGCCGGGAAGAGATATTGCCACCACACGCGTGCGTCGACCGACCAGCGCGGATACATGAAGGTGAGCGCGCCCGGCCAGAGAAACTTCCGCGGGTAGAACCAGAGGGCGCGCCCTGCCACGAGCGCCCGCTCGACCAGCGAGAGCGCCCACTCCTCGCCCGCGGCACCCACGTGGTGCTCTTCCATCCAGATCGTGACCGAGGCCATGCCGAGGCCGACGACGAACAGCGGCACGACCCTCCACGCGGTGCGTCGATCGATCGCACCCTGCTGCCACCACACGATCAGCAGCAGCACGGCGGGCAATGAGCACGTGACGCTCTTGCTCAGCAGCGCACAGCCGAACAGCACGGCCGCGGGCAAGAAGCGTGGCCAGACGAGGATCGCGGACAGCGCGAACATTCCCGAGAGCACGTTCTTCCGCTCACAGACCCACGCGACCGACTCCACCTGCATCGGGTGCAGCGCGAAGAGTGCCGCCGCCACCCAGGCGCCCGGCACGCGGAGGCGCACCAGGACCAGCCACAGAAGCAGCGCGTTCAGCGTGTGGAGAAGAACGTTCGTGAGGTGGTAGCCGAGCGGCTGCAGCCCCCAGAGGTGATGCTCGATCCAGAAGCTCGTGAACGTGAGCGGGTAGTACTGCGGCACGGCACCCGGCTCGAGCCAGATTCGACGGAGGCCATCGAGAGTCTGGAGGGTGGGGTTGGCCGTGACGTAGGAGTCGTCGTCCCAGATGAACCCGGCCTGCAGGGCGGGAGCATACGCGGCCAGGGTCAAGGCGACGAGCAGCATCGCGGCCGCGACGACGCGAACGCGGTCGCCGGTCGGTGCGGCCGTCGGCCGCTGATCGAGCCGGCGCGGCGGACGCCGTCCGCTTCGCCCCCGTTCGTCCCGCCTCGACGGACGGGGGCGCTTCATCGCTACTTACACTTCAGCGTCCGGCCCGAGCTGCTGAACGCGCAGGTCGGCCCGCCCGCATCCGGGAAGACCGCCTCGCCGCACTGGCCGTTCGTCGCCTGCGGCGAGTCGATGACGATCGTCCCCTTCACGGGCAACTCGTTCGCGAAGACGGCGTACGAGCCCTTCTTCCCGGTGACGACGAACTTGAGGTGCCCGGGGTGCGTGTGCGAGCGGTCGCGCAGCACGACGTGGTAGATGCCGGCGATCAGCGGCACGACCCCGTTCGACGCGTTCTTGTAGTCGAAGCTCGTGTTCGACAGGTTGCGCGTCCAGCCCACCTTCGTCGCCGGGTTGAAGACGCCGCCCGGAATGGTCGCGTCGATCACGTCGCGGTTGCCGGCCGTCGTCAGCAGGATGCGCACGCCCTTGGTGACCGGGTCGAGCGGCGGCGCGTAGGGATACGGCAGCGCGATCTCGCCCGAGAACCTGAACCGGTCGTCACCCGGCGGCGGCGTGATCCGGGTGACCGTCACGCGCGGGCTCGTCGCGAACACGGGGATGATGTTGTTGCACGGATCGCAGGCATCTCCCTTGCCGTCGCCGTCGGCGTCCTCCTGTCCGGGGTTCGCGACGTTCTTGCAGTTGTCGGCATTGTCGCAGAGGCCGTCGCCGTCCATGTCCATGACGCCGGTGTCGGTCGGGCACGTGGCGCTCGTGCCGTCGCACGTCTCCGCCGGGTCGCAGCTGCCGGTCGACGCCCGGCAGACGAATCCGTTCGGCCGAATCGCGTCGGGCGGACAGCTGACGCTCGAGCCGTCGCAGTTCTCGGCGATGTCACACCCTCCCGCGGCCGGCCGGCACACGGTGCTCGCGGATGAGCGGGCATCCGCCGGACAGTTGTCGGAGGAGCCGTCGCAGCTCTCGGCCGGATCGCACGCGCCCGCCGACGCGCGGCAGACCGCCGTGCTCTTGGCATCGCTCGGGCAGGCGGCGCTCGTCCCCGTGCAGCTCTCGGCGAGATCGCACACGCCGGCCGCGGCACGGCACACCGTGGACGAAGACTGGAACGCGTCCGCCGGACAGTTGTGCGTGGTGCCGTCGCAGTTCTCGGCCACGTCGCACGGGCCGGCCGACGCGCGGCACGTGACGGAGGCGCCGCTCACGCTGTCGCTGGGACAGTCGGGACTCGTGCCGGTGCAGTGCTCCGCGAGGTCGCAGTCGCCGGTCTGCGGCCGGCAGACGGTCGTGCTCGGCTGGAAGGCGTCGCTCGGGCAGCTCGGTCCCGTCCCGGTGCAGGTCTCGTCGACGTCGCAATCGCCAGCGGCCGGGCGGCAGACCGCCCCGGCGTTGCCCGCCGGATGCTGGCAGGCGTCGCTCGAGCCGTCGCACTCGTCCACGGTGCACGGGTTTCCGTCGCTCGTGCACGCCGTGCCTGCCGGACTCTTCGCGTCCGAGGGACAGTTCGGGCCCGTGCCCGTGCAGTTCTCGGCCGGGTCGCATACGCCGGCTGACGCCCGGCACTGGGTGAAGGCGGAGAGGAACCCGTCCGCCGGGCAGGTCGTACCCGAGCCCGTGCAGGTCTCGACGTCGTCACAGGGTCCCGCCGCCGCACGACACACGGCGCCCGCATTGCCGCCCGGATGCTGGCAGCTGTCGCTGCTGCCGTCGCACTCGTCGAGGCTGCAGGGGTTTCCATCGCTCGTGCAGGCGGTCCCGGCCGGCTGCTTCGCATCGGCCGGACAGACGGTGCTCGACCCCGTGCAGGTGTCCGCCAGGTCGCATTCGCCCGCCGTCGGCCGGCACGTCGCGCCGGCGTTCCCCGCCGGGTGCTGGCACGCGTCGCTCGAGCCGTCGCAGGCATCTGTGCTGCACGGATTGCCGTCGTCGGTGCAGCTGGTGCCCGCCGCGCTCTTCGCATCCACAGGGCAGCTCGCGGCCGACCCGGTGCAGTTCTCCGCCGGGTCGCACTCGCCGGCCGATGGCCGGCAGGTAGTCGTCGCCGGCTCGAACGCATCGGCCGGACACACGGTGCTGCTGCCGGTGCACGTCTCGTCCACGTCGCAGGGACCCGCCGACGCGCGGCAGACCGCCCCCGCATTGCCCGCCGGATGCTGGCAGGCGTTGCTCGACCCGTCGCACTGATCGGTGCTGCACGGGTTGCCGTCGTCCGTGCACGCCGTGCCCGACGCGCTCTTCGCGTCCGCCGGGCAGCTCGGCCCGGTCCCCGTGCACATCTCCGCCGGGTCGCACTCGCCCGCCGACCCACGGCAGACGACGAAGCTCGGCTCGAACATGTCGTTGGGACAGGTGCTGCTCGTCCCGGTGCAGGTCTCGTCCACGTCGCACGGGCCGGCCGACGCCCGGCAGACCGCCCCGCCGTTGCCCGCCGGATGCTGGCAGTCGTCGCTCGAGCCGTCGCACGTGTCGGTCGTGCACGGGTTGCCGTCGTCCGTGCATGCCGTGCCCGACGGGGTCTTCGCATCGGCCGGGCACGCCGGACCGGTGCCGGGACAGTTCTCCGCCGGGTCGCATTCGCCGGCCGACGCCCGACAGACGGTGCTCGCCGGCTCGAAAGCGTCATTCGGACACGTGGTGCTCGTCCCGGTACAGGTCTCGTCCACGTCGCACGCGCCGGCCGATCCGCGGCAGACCGAGCCCGCGTTGCCCGCCGGATGCTGGCAGGCGTCGTTCGTCCCGTCGCACTCGTCCGTGCTGCACGGGTTCCCGTCGTCGGTGCACGCGGTCCCCGCCGGCTCCTTCGCGTCGGCCGGGCAGGTCGCGCTCGACCCGGTGCAATTCTCCGCCGGGTCGCACTCGCCGCCCGACGGACGGCAGGTGGTCGTCGCCGGCTTGAAGGCGTCGTTCGGGCACGTGCTGCTCGATCCCGTGCAGAGCTCGTCGAGGTCGCAGTCGCCCGCCGAGGCGCGGCAGACGGTCCCGGCGTTGCCCGCCGGGTGCTGGCAGGCATCGCTCGTGCCGTTACAGGTGTCGGTGGTGCAGACGTTGCCGTCATCCGTGCAGAGGGTGCCGCTCGCCTTCTTGGCGTCGGGCGGGCACGGCTGGCCCGGCAAGCCGCCGCAGCTCTCGGCGATGTCGCACTCGCCGGCCGAGGGCCGGCAGGCGAACACGTTCGGCAGCACGACGTCCGGCGGGCAGGTGCTGCTCACGCCGGTGCACACCTCGTCCGGATCGCACGCGTCGCCCGAGCCCGTCCGGCAGACGGTGCCGGCGTTGCCCGCCGCGTGCTGGCAGGCGTCGTTCGTGCCGTCGCAGAGGTCGGTCGTGCAGACGTTCCCGTCGTCGGTGCACGCCGTGCCCGACGGCGTCTTGGCATCCGCCGGGCAGCTCGACCCGGTCCCGGTGCACATCTCGGCCGGGTCGCACTCGCCCGCCGAGGCGCGGCAGACGACGAAGCTCGGCTCGAACATGTCGTTCGGACACGTGCTGCTCGTCCCCGTGCAGGTCTCGTCGACGTCGCACGGTCCCGCCGAGGCGCGGCAGATCGTACCCGCATTGCCCGCCGGGTGCTGGCAGGCGTCGCTCGTGCCGTTGCAGGTGTCGGTCGTGCAGACGTTGCCGTCGTCGGTGCAGGCCGTGCCCGACGGCTGCTTCGCGTCCACCGGACAGGTGGCACTCGTCCCGGTGCAGAAGTCGTCAGCGTCGCACTCGCCGACGGCGACGCGGCACAGCACGCTCGAGGACTTGAACGCGTCGTTCGGACACGTGGAGCTCGACCCGGTACACGTCTCGGCGAGGTCGCAGGTGCCGGCGGTCGCGCGACACGTGGTTCCGGCGTTGCCCGGCGGGTGCTGACACGTCACGCTCGAGCCGTCGCACGTGTCGGTGGTGCAGACGTTGCCGTCGTCGGTGCATGGCGTGCCGCTCGCCTTCTTCGAATCGGCCGGACAGTTCGGGCTGTTGCCGGGACAGGTCTCGGCGAGGTCGCATTCGCCCGCCGCCGCACGGCAGGTGAAGGTCGACGACTGGAAGCCGTCCGCCGGGCAGGTGCTGCTGCTGCCCGTGCAGGTCTCCGCGACGTCGCATCCACCCGACGTCGCCGCCCGGCAGATGGTGCCCCCGTTCCCGGGGTTGTGGACGCAGAGCGGGCTACCGACCGTGCCATTGCACTGGTCCGTCGTGCACACGTTGCCATCGTCCGTGCAGGCGGTGCCCGACGCCGTCACGGTGTCGTTCGGACAGGTCGAGCTCGAGCCGGTACAGAGCTCGGCATTGTCGCATTCGTTGGCCGCCGCGCGGCACGTCGTACCCGAGTTGCCCGGGTTGTGGACGCACAGCGGACTGCCGACGGTGCCGTTGCACAGGTCCGTCGTGCACACGTTGCCGTCATTCGTGCACGCCGTCCCCGATGCCTTCACGGTGTCGTTCGGACAGGTCGAGCTCGAGCCGGTACAGAGCTCCGCGTTGTCGCACTCGTTCGCCGCCGCGCGGCACGTCGTGCCCGAGTTGCCCGGCGGGTGCTGACAGACGCTGCTCGAGCCATTGCAGGTGTCGGTCGTACAGACGTTGCCGTCGTCCGTGCACGCGGTGCCGTTCGTCTTGAACGTGCACGTCGTGGTGCAGCACGACCCCGCCGTCCCGTTGTTGGCCCCGTCGTCGCACGACTCCTTGGTCTCGAGAATGCCGTTGCCGCAGATGGGCAGCGGGGACACGGACCAGCCGGCATCGGGCAGGTTGTCGTCGAGGATCTTGCCGTTGAAGGTGAGCGGGTACGCCGCGGCGGAGGCGCCGCCGGCACCCTGGAAGCCGATGGTCGCGCTCTGGCCGTTGGCGCCGGCGCTCATCGTGCTCCGGTACTTCACGTTCATCACGTTGGAGGTCTCGTGGATCTCCACCTGACCGTTGATCACGTTCCCCGTGTCGCCGACCCGGTTCTCCTGGAAGTCGATGATGAACGTGCGGTTCGGGCTCGTGCCGACGGTCCCGTACTGGATGTTGCTGCTGAAGGTCTGGAGGTCGTCCCAGTACCAGAAGAGCGTCGGATTGGGGAAACTGGAGCTCGGCAGCGCGGTGTTGGTCGTCGGGTTGGCGCCCGTCGTCGTCCCGAACTGGACGAGGCCGTTGGTGCCGATGGTGGCCGTGCTGTAGCTCGTGCCGTCGACGGTGACGGAGAACGGCAAGGTGACGCCTGCAATCGAGTTGTCCCCGCTGAGCGTCGTGAAGCCGGAGATGTCGTCGGGGCTGAACTGCATCAGCGCGTGCACGATGGCGGACCTGTTGGGCCGCGGATGCACCGAGAAGCCCTCGGTCTCGTGCCGGTTGTCGTCGAGGATCTTCCCGTTGAACACGAGCGGATACGCGGCCGCGCTGGCGCCCCCGGCGCCCTGGAAGCCGATCGTCGCGCTCTGGCCGTTGGCGTTGCCGTTCGTCGGGTTCCGGTACTTGACGTTCAGCAGGTTCGAGCCCTCGTGGATCTGCACCTGCGCGTTGACCGGGTTCGTGCCGCTCACCGTGTTGCCCTGGAAGTCCATGATGAACGTGCGGTTCGGGCTGGTGCCGACGGTGCCGTAGCGGATGTCGCCGGGCGACGACGTCTGGAGGTCGTCCCAGTACCAGAAGAGCGTCGGGTTCGGGAAACTCGAGCTCGGCAGGCTCGCGTTCGCCGACGGGTTGGCGCCCGTCGTCGTGCCGAACTGGATGAGCCCGTTGGTGCCGATCGTGACCGTGCTGTAGCTCGTGCCTTCGATCGACACCGAGAACGGCAGCGTGACGCCCGCGATGGCGTTGTCGCCGGTGAGCGTCGTGAAGGCCGGCGTGTCGACGCCGATGTCGTCCGGGCTGCACGCCATCAGCGCGGCCATCGTCGCCACACCGAGGTCGGACCGCCCCACGTCGATCGACCACCCCTCGTCGGGCCGGTTGTCGTCGAGGATCTTGCCGTTGAAGGTCAGCGGGAACGCCGTCGCTCCGGCCCCGCCCGCGCCCTGGAAGCCGATGGTCGCGGCCTGGCCGTTCGCGATGTGCCCCGAGCTGCCGTAGCGCACGTTGATCACGTTCGACGACTCGTGGATCTCCACCTGGAAGCGGATGTCGTCGGCGGAGCCGCCCTCGTTGGCCGGGTCGACGTCTTCCTGAAAGTCGATCACATACGTGCGGTCGGGACTCGTGCCCACCACGCCGTAGCGGATGTTGTCCCCGAACGTATTCAGGTCGTCCCAGTAGGCGGCGAGGAACGGGTTCGTGTGCTTCGACGTCGGCAGGCTCGCGTTCGTCGGGTCGCTCGTCCCCTGCGTGTTACCGCCGAACTCGATCCAGCCGTTGGTCGAGATCGTGATCAGGCTGTAGCTCGTGCCACCGATCACGACGCTGAACGGCATGGTGGCATTGACCGTGCTGTCGTTGCCGCTGAGGGTCAGGAGACCCG
>VBKG01000172.1 GCA_005879585.1 Deltaproteobacteria bacterium
GAGATCCGGCTTCAGGACGTCGAGGAAGAGCGGCTGCACCAGAAGCTGGTTCTGCACCTTCACGTGCCGCTTCACGAACGGCGTCGACCCGGACACCCGCTTGATCTGGTAGCTGCGGAGGTGCGTCTGCTGGTCGAGCACGCCCTCGTTGTTCTTGTTGGCCGGCGTGCAGAGGTCGCGCGCGCGCACGAGGTCGTAGCTCTGGCTGGCCTCGAACTGGTCCCCCAGGTTGACGCCGGGGATCAGGACGAACGCGGTCCCGTTCTTCACCTTGTAGCAGAGGAAGTCGTCGGCGCAGCCGTCCGGATTGGCGGTGCCGGTACACACGCCACCCTGGCAGACGTCCCCCGTCGTACACGCGTCGCTATCGCTGCACGACGTCCCGTCAGGCTGGAACGTGTCCGCGGGACAGGTGTTCGCCGACCCGTCGCAGCTCTCGGCGATGTCGCACGGATCGGCCGCGGGCCGGCAGACCGCCGTGCTCTTCCCGTCCGCCGGACAGGCGTCGTTGACGCCGTCGCAGTTCTCGGTGACGTCACACGGCCCCGCCGACGGCCGGCAGACCGCCGTGCTCTTTCCGTCCGC
The DNA here is from genome assembly GCA_005879585.1 of Deltaproteobacteria bacterium. Lineage (GTDB taxonomy): Bacteria > Desulfobacterota > Binatia > DP-6 > DP-6 > DP-3. The sequence goes on from VBKG01000172.1 coordinate 586, forward strand.
CGGACAGTCGTTGCTGACGCCGTCGCAGCTCTCCGCGACGTCGCACGCGCCGGCCGCCGGGCGGCAGACCGCCGTGCTCTTCCCGTCGGCCGGGCAGTCGACGCCGGTGCCGTCGCAGGTCTCGGCCGGGTCGCAGGCTCCCGCCGACGACCGGCAGACGAACGCGCCCGCCGCACTGTGCACCGCGTCCGGCGGGCAGTCCGCGCTGGTCCCCGTGCAGTTCTCCGCGATGTCGCACGGCCCCGCCGCGGCTCGGCAGGTGACGGTCGGCGGCGCGAAGAGGTCGGGGGGACAGTCGTTGGTCACGCCGTCGCAGCTCTCGGCGACGTCGCACGGCCCCGCGGCCGACCGGCAGAGCGCGGTGCTCTTCGCGTCGTTCGGACAGCTCGAGCTCGATCCGGTGCAGGTCTCCGCCGGGTCACACCCACCGGCCGAGGCGCGACATTCGACCGTGGCCGGCAGGAAGCCGTCGGGCGGACAGTCGTTGCCGACGCCGTCGCAGCTCTCGGCGACGTCGCAGACGTCGGCCGCGGGACGACACTCGAGGCTGCTCTTGAGGTCGGCGGGACACGCGGCGTTCGACCCGGTGCAGGTCTCCGTGAGGTCGCACACGCCCGCCGCTGCGCGGCACACCGTCCCCGAGGGCAGCAGCGTATCGCTCGGGCAGTCCGTGCTCGTCCCCGTACAGTTCTCGGCGACGTCGCAGTCACCCGCCGCCGGGCGGCACACCGTCGTGGCCGGCTCGAAGACGTCGGGCGGACACGTGGCAGTGCTGCCCGTGCAGTTCTCCGCGGCATCGCATGGGCCCGCGGCGCCGCGGCACTCGACCGTGCTCGGCAGGAACCCGTCGGCCGGGCACGTCCCACTGGAGCCGTCGCAGAACTCCGGCTCGTCACAGTCGCCGGCCGACGCACGACAGAGGGTGCCCGACGGCAAGAAGGCATCCGGAGGACACGTCGGGGTAGTTCCGCTGCAATCTTCGACCTGATCGCAGGCGCCGACGGAAACCCGGCAGACGAAGCCGGGCGGCTCGAAGAGGTCGGGCGGGCAGTCGTTGCTCACCCCGTCGCAGCTCTCGGCGACGTCGCAGGTACCGGCCGCGGGACGGCACACGCCGGTCTGCTTCCCGTCCGGCGGGCAGTCGACGCTCGAGCCGGTGCAGTGCTCGGCCGGGTCGCAGACACCGGCCGAAGCTCGGCACACGGTCGTCGCGGGCTGGAAAGCGTCGGCGGGACAGTCGTTGTTCACGCCGTCGCAGCTCTCGACGGCGTCGCAGACACCCGCCGACGCCCGGCACACCGCCGTGCTCTTGCCGTCGGGCGGACAAGCGGCGCTCGATCCCGTGCAGTTCTCCGCCGGGTCGCAAACCCCGGCCGACGCGCGGCACACGGTCGTCGCGGGCTGGAAGAGATCGGTGGGACAGGCGGCACTCGCGCCCGTACACGTCTCCGCCGTGTCGCACGCACCGGCGGCGGGCCGACATACCGCGCCGGCGTTGCCTGCCGGATGCTGGCAGGTGTCGCTGGTCCCGTCGCACGTGTCCGTGGTGCACGGGTTCCCGTCGTCCGTGCACGCCGTGCCACTGCCCTTCTTCGCGTCGGTCGGACAGCTGGTCCCCGTGCCGGGGCAGGTCTCGACGAGGTCGCATTCACCCGCCGCGGAACGGCAGACGGTCGTCGACGATGCGAACGCGTCGGCGGGACAGCTGCTGCTGGTGCCGGTGCAGTCCTCGGCCACGTCGCAGTCGCCGGCCACGGCACGGCAGACGGTGCTCGAGGATGCAAAGCCATTGGCGGGACACGTCGAGCTCGTGCCCGTGCACGTCTCCGCCACGTCGCACAGCCCGGCCACGGCGCGGCACACCGCACCCGCGTTGCCCGCGGGGTGCTGGCACACGCTGCTCGAGCCGTTGCAGGTATCCGTCGTACACGGGTTGCCGTCGTCCGTGCACGCCGTCCCGTTCGCTTTGAACAGGCAGGTCGTGGTGCAGCACGACCCCGCGGTGCCGTTGTTGGCGCCGTCGTCGCACGACTCCTTGGTCTCGAGGATGCCGTTGCCGCAGATCGGCAGCGGCGACACGGACCAGCCGGACTCGGGCAGGTTGTCGTCGAGGATCTTGCCGTTGAAGGTGAGCGGATACGCCGTGGCCGACGCGCCGCCCGCGCCCTGGAAGCCGATGGTCGCGGCCTGCCCGTTGGCGCCGGCGCTCATCGTGCTCCGGTACTTCACGTTCATCACGTTGGAGGTCTCGTGGATCTCCACCTGACCGTTGATCTGGTTTCCGGTGTCACCGACCCGGTTCTCCTGGAAGTCGACGATGAACGTGCGGTTCGGGCTCGTGCCGACCGTTCCGTACTCGATGTTGTTGGTGAAGGTCTGGAGGTCGTCCCAGTACCAGAAGAGCGTCGGGTTCGGGAAACTCGAGCTCGGCAGCGCAGTGTTCGTCGTGGGATTGGCGCCCGTCGTCGTCCCGAACTGGATGAGGCCGTTCGTGCCGATGGTGGCGGTACTGTAGCTCGTGCCGTCGATCGTGACCGAGAAGGGCAGCGTGACGCCCGCGGTGTTGTTGTCCCGAGGATCTTGCCGTTGAAGACCAGCGGATACGCGGCGGCGCTCGAGCCTCCCGCGCCCTGGAAGCCGATCGTCGCGCTCTGGCCGTTGGCGGTGGCGTTCGTCGGGTTCCGGTACTTGACGTTCAGCAGGTTCGACTTCTCGTGGACCTGCACCTGCATGTTGACCGGGTTCGTGCCGCTCACCGTGTTGCCCTGGAAGTCGACGATGAACGTGCGGTTCGGGCTCGACCCGACCGTCCCGTAGCGGATGTCGCCGGGCGACGACGTCTGGAGGTCGTCCCAGTACCCGAAGAGCGTCGGATTCGAGAAACTCGAGCTCGGCAGGCTCGCGTTCGTCGACGGGTTCCCGCCGGTGGTCGTGCCGAACTGAATGAGCCCGTTGGTGCCGATGGTGACCGTGCTGTAGCTCGTGCCCTCGATGGACACCGAGAACGGCATCGTGACACCCGCGATGGCGTTATCGCCAGTGAGGGTGGTGA
>VBKG01000173.1 GCA_005879585.1 Deltaproteobacteria bacterium
GATGAGCGGGTGGCGAGCGTTCCATAGGCGTCACGCAAGGTCACTGTCAAGAAAATTCCGGCAGTGGGTCGCGCTCGAGGGCCGAGGACCCTGTCGTTCGCGGGCATGCCGATACGTCGGGACGCGCGGAAACGGGTCCCGGGAACCGGCTCTCACGGCAGCGAGGGTGTCAGCCCCGGAACGGTCCGACGCAAGGACGGCCAAGCGATCCGCCGGTCCGTCGACGCGGCCTTAACCCGACTGGCTCGTCGATTTCAAGGGCAAAAAGGACAGCTCGACGTTCGCGAATTTGGCCGGACGCCCCTCGAACAGGGACCCAGGCCGACGGAGGTCGGCACCCATCGGCAATGTAGCGCATACACGCGCCCACTTGGTGCGGCACCTCCAGCAATTGACGCTTGCTAGAAATCCGCCTAATCAAGATCCGCCCCTACAAGAGGAACGGGCGCCCGGCGCCTGCCGGGTCAGTTGAAGAAACAGAGACCGTCGGATGGCTGATTCGGATTGAACGTCACCGGACAGTTGTCACACGCATCGCCCACGCCGTCGCCGTCGGTATTGACGTCCGCGAACACACTGAGCGCGAAGGACACGCATGCCGACGCAAGGAGCACGAGAAGCCGCGAACGGTGCATGGGCGCCTCCCGCGGAGGACACCCGCCCCCCGCTTCGCGGCGGGGCTTAGCGCACGCGACTCGCCAAAGTCAACGACGAAAACGGCTCAGGCCGCCGGCTGCCGCGAGTTGCGCACGTCGGCCAGCTGCCAGCGCGCCATGGTCAGCATGTCACGCGGGCTCTCGCCGAGCTTCCGCACGACCGACG
>VBKG01000012.1 GCA_005879585.1 Deltaproteobacteria bacterium
CGCCGCGCGCATCTCCTGGATCTCGAGCCGCGACGGCGTCCTCGGGACCGGCGGCAGCATCACCACGAGCACGCTCAGCTCGGGTACCCACGCGATCATCGCCTCGGTCACGGACAGCGGCGGGAAGAGCGCCAGCGTGGCGATCTCGGTCGTCGTCAACGCCACGCCGACCGTCGCCATCACCGCGCCCGCGAGCGGCTCGATCCTCGAGATCGGCGCGGCGACCACCTTCACCGCCACCGCCAGCGACCCGGAGGACGGCAGCCTCGCCCCGGTCGTCGCCTGGACCTCCAGCCGTGACGGCGCAATCGGCACGGGCGGCAGCATCACCCTCAGCACGCTCTCGGCGGGCACGCACGTCATCACGGCATCGGCCACCGACAGCGGCGGCAAGACCGGCCGCGCCTCGATCACCGTCACGCTGAACGCGACGCCGACGGTCACGATCACGGCACCGGCCACGGGCTCGGCCTTCGAGCCGGGGGCCGCGATCGCCCTCACCGCCACCGCCACCGACCCCGAGGACGGCAACCTCGGCTCGCGGATCACCTGGACCTCCAGCCGTGACGGCGCGCTCGGCACCGGCACGAGCCTCACGCTGAGCACCCTCTCGACCGGCACCCATACGATCACGGCGTCGGCCACGGACGGCGTCGGCAAGACCGGCCATGCCTCGATCACCATCCTGGTCGACGCGGCGCCGGCCCTCACGCTCACGGCGCCGGTCGCGGGCTCGGTCTTCGCGCCGGGCGCGGCGATCACCTTCACCGCCACCGCCACCGACGCCGAGGAGGGCGATCTCGGCGCGGCGATCCACTGGACCTCGAGCCGCGACGGCTCGCTCGGCACGGGCGCGAGCTTCGCGCTGAGCACCCTCTCGACCGGCACGCACACGATCACCGCGTCGGTGACCGACGCGGCCGGCCGGACGGCGAGCCGGTCGACCACCGTCCGCGTCGACGCCAACCCGACGGTCACGATCACCGCGCCGACGACCACCCTCTACAACCAGGGTGACACGATCACGTTCGCCGGCACGGCGTCCGACTTCGAGGACGGCGATCTCACGGCCCACCTCGTCTGGACCGAGGGCTCGACCACGCTCGCCAGCGGCGCCGGCTTCAGCACGAGCACGCTCGCTCCGGGCAGCCACACGATCACCGCGTCGGCCACCGACAGCGCCGGGAAGACGAGCCAGACGTCGGTCACGGTCTCCGTCGACGGCAACCCGACGGTGGCGATCACCGCGCCGACGAGCACGACCTTCGAGGCGGGCGCGTCGGTCACCTTCGTCGCCACCGCATCCGACAACGAGACCAGCAACCTGGTGGACAGCATCGTGTGGAGCGACGGCACCAATACGCTCGGAACCGGGTCGACCTTCAGCTCGACGTTCCCCGAGGGCGATTACACGATCACCGCCTCGGCGACGGACAGCGCCTCGAAGACCGCGACCGCGTCGATCGCGATCCACGTCTTCACGCCATGACCCTACGCACCGGGCGACTGCGCGGCACGCGCGCGGCGTCGGCCCTCGCGCTGCTCGTCGTGAGCGCCTCGCCGCCCGGGGCGCGCGTGAGCTGCAGCTCCGCCGTGCGCTACTACGGGACCTGGTCGCTCGGCCAGAAGGCGGGCCCGGACACCGTGTCCCTCGAGAGGCGCGTCGACGAGGTCCGCGGGCTCGGCGCCAACATGGTCGTCGGCATCGGCAACAAGAAGAAGCTCCTCGACCTCCTGCCCGACGGCATGCTCGCCGTGCCCGGCTGCAGCCTCATGAAGAAGCGCGACTGGCAGACCGACGGGCGCTTCGACGAGGCGAAGGCGCGGAAGCGGCTCGCGAAGCTCGCCCGCCGCTACGACCATCATCCGCGCGTCTACGGTGTCTGCATCACGCACGAGGTGACCGAGTACGCCGACCACGCCCGGCGCGTCTGGATGTATCGCCTGGCCAAGCAGTACTTCCCCGACAAGGAGGTCATCCAGTACTACGGCCTGCTCACCGACCAGATGAATCCGGCCGGCGTCCGGGTGGACGGCTACGGCCGGAACGGCGAGCGCGAGACCGACGTGCTCTTCGTCTCGCTGCCCGCGGTGGCGAAGGGGCAGTTCAGCCAGGCGAACGTGCGCCGGCTGAAGGACGCGCTCACGGCGGCCGCCCGCACGCCCGGCGTGCCGGTCTGGGGGCAGACCTCGATCAACGCCGACAACAAGATCGTGACCGGACCGGAGTCCATGACGGCCATCTGGGGAACGCACGGCGAGAACATGGCCGCGTGGACGGACACGCTCTTCCGCACCGTCGGCCCCGACACGCCGGGCGGGCCGCTGCGCCTCAGCGGCTTCTTCTGGCGCTCGCTCGGCCGCTTCCCCTGGGACCTCGGCTATCCCGCGTTCGCCGACCACCGCGCTCGCATGCGCGCCATCGGCCAGGAGACCTGCGCGCAGTCATGAAGCCCCGGACGCACTACACGACCAGCACCAAGCAGAACGTCACGCCGGCCGGTGGCATCGAGGTCATCGCCTCGAGCCGCGCCGACATGAGCTACTGGCACAACGGGATACAGCCATGATGAAGACGACGCTTCGCACCATCGGAACCGGTCTCAAGCTCGCGCTCCTCGCCGCGGCCTCCGTGCTCGCGCTGGAGCTCGTCTACGCCCACGCCGTCCTCGACGCGCCCGTGCGCCTCGAGGCGAGCATCGTCGCGCTGTACGCGGCGGTGTTCGCGCTGGTCGGGCTCGCCGCGGGGGTCGCGGCCGCGGTCTTCCGCCGGCCGGCGGCGGTGGCGCCGCTCGCGGGCGCGGCCCTGACGCTCCTGGTCCTGGCGCTCCGGCTCCACGACCTCGCGGACCTCTGGACGCCGAGTCTCACGGTCGACGGCGGCCTCGCGCTCTTCACGCTGATCGTCACGGCGGCCGTCGTCCGTGTCGCCGGTTCGATCGCCGACGGGATGCCGCGTCGCGCGGCGCCGACGGTGCTGCTCGCTGCCTACACGCCCGCCCTCGTGCTGGCCGCCAAGCTGCTCGTCAACACGTCGGCGGTGCACTTCGATCACCCGGTCCCCGTCGCGCTGGCGCTGGTGGCGGCCTGGCCGCTCGTCCTGACGCTCCTCTACCGGCTGACGATCACGACGCCCCTCGCCGGCGCCCGGCTCGTGGCGATCACGTGGTTCGCGCCGCTGGCGATCGTGGCGGCGTCGGCGCTCGGCGGGCCGTCGCGCTCGGCGGAAGGGGCCGCGACCCGGCCGACGATCGCCCGTCCGGACGCGCCGCCCATCATCTGGGTGACGATCGACACCCTCCGCGCCGACCACCTGTCGGTGTACGGCTATCCCGTCGATACCACGCCGCGCCTCGCGGAGTTCGCCAAGACGGCGACGGTCTACACCGCGTGCGGCGCGCAGGCGCCGAGCACGTGGCAGTCGGTGCCGAGCCTGCTGAGCGGCCTCACGCCCTACCGCCACGGCGGCGTCAGCGAGACGCGCCGCCTGAGCGACGATCTGACGCTCCTGCCCGAGATCCTGCAGAAGCAGGGCTACGAGACGATCGGCGAGAGCGCGAACCCGTGGGTGAGCGCCCGCTACGGCATGACGCAGGGCTTCGACGAGTTCCACCTCTACAACACCGACGACGAGCTCATGCTGTACGACTTCATGAAGCTCGCGATGCGCCTCGATCCGTGGGACGTCTTCCGCCTGCGCGACTGGCTGCCGTCGTACGCCTACGTCCCCTTCGGGACGCTGGTCGATGACGCGGTCGACATGCTGCACGCGAGGCACAGCCAGGCGCCCCTCTTCCTCTACCTGCAGCCGGTCGACCCGCACGGGCCCTACCAGGCGCCGCTCCACTACGTCGTCGGCGCCGACGGCTTCACGCGCTCCGACTACGTGAGCTACTGGGCGCTCAAGACGGGCGTCCGCCTGAACCCCCGCCAGCACGACGGGCTCGTCGCGCTCTACGACGGCGCGATCACCTACAGCGATGCGGAGCTCGGCCGCCTGTTCGACCGCCTGCGCGAGCTCGATCTGTTCGACCGCTCGCTCATCATCGTCACCGCCGACCACGGCGAGCAGTTCTACGACCACGGCCTCTGGCGTCACTCGAACTCGCTCTACCAGGCGCTCCTCCACGTGCCGCTGCTCGTCAAGTATCCGAACCAGCACGCCCCAGCGGTGGTCAGCGAGCCGGTCGCCTCGATCGACATCATGCCGACGATCCTGCGCACCCTCGGCCAGGACTGCCCCGGGTGCGAAGGCCATCCGCTCCAGGAGGCGGGCCGCGCGAGCAGCGCGCCGCGCTTCGCTTATCTCATGGGGCACGACGACGTGCGTCCGGTCATCCGCAGCGTCACGGCGGACGGCTGGAAGCTCATCCTCGCGGACAAGGAGGGGCTGCCGCACGAGCAGCTCTTCCGTCTCGATACGGATCCGAAGGAGCTGGACGACCAGCGCGCGGCGCATCCCGAGGTCGCCACGCGGCTCGCGTCGCTGCTCGACAAGTACGAGGCGGCGGCGGGGCCGACGGTGTCGTCAAAGACGATCAAGCTGAACGCGGCGGAAACGCAGCGTCTGCGGGCGCTCGGATACGTGCAGTAGCGCCCGTTCGCAGCCCGCTGCGGGACGTGCACGCGGCGCGTCGTAGGGAGTGCCAAGCGCGCCGTTGCCGGAACTCCCAATTGATCGGACCTAGCATGGCTGTGGTACTTTCTCGCACACATCATGGATTCATCTGGCACGATCGGCTCGGGTACGGATTGGGGCACGGCAGTCGTCCTCGATTCGAAAACGCTCACGCAGCTCGAGACGGACAACGCGTGGCTGCGCGCCCGCCACGGCCGGCGCACGCGGGTGATCTGGGTGCTGTTGATGAGCTGGCTCCTCTCGACGAGCGCAGCCTACTGGGAGCGCTGCTCGCTCGCGAAGCTGTCGCACGCGATGACGGCCGAGATCGGCCGCTGCGAGCAGCAGATGCACGAGTGCCGGAAGAGCGCCTCGCACACGAGCGTCGCGCTCG
>VBKG01000174.1:0-17990 GCA_005879585.1 Deltaproteobacteria bacterium
CCCGGGTACGCAGCTGCCGCCCTGACACGCGTCGCCGATCGTGCAGGCGTCACCGTCCGTGCACGTGTTGCCGTTGACCTTCGCCGGGTTCGAGCACGCGCCGGTCGACGGGTTGCACGTCCCGGCGTCGTGGCACTGGTCGAGCGCCGTACACGCGACGGGCGCGCCCGGCACGCAGGTGCCGGCCTGGCACGCGTCGCCGACCGTGCAGGCGTCGTCGTCGCTGCAGGCCGTCCCGTTGGGCTTCGCGGGGTTCGAGCAGGCGCCGGTCGCGGGGTTGCACGTCCCCGGCTCGTGACACTGGTCCGGCGCGCCGCAGACGACCGCCGTCCCCGGCGTGCAGCTGCCCCCCTTGCACGTGTCGCCGATCGTACAGGCGTCGTCGTCGCTACACGCACTGCCGTTTGGCTTCGCGGGGTTCGAGCACACGCCGGTCGCCGGGTTGCACGTGCCGGCGTCGTGGCATTCGTCCTGTGCGGCGCAGACGACGGGCGCGCCGGGCACGCAGCTGCCGCTCTCGCACACGTCGCCGACGGTACACGCGTCATCGTCGGTGCACGTACTGCCGCTGGCTTTGGCAGGATTGGAGCACGCGCCGGTCGCCGGGTTGCACGTGCCCGCGTCGTGGCACTGGTCCTGCGCGACGCACGGGACGGGCTTCCCCGCGGCGCAGTGTCCGGCCTCGCACATGTCGCCGACCGTGCACGCGTCGGCGTCGTCGCAGGCCGTCCCGTCGAGCATGTCCGGATTGGAGCAGACGCCCGTCGACGGGTCGCACGTGCCCGCGTCGTGACACTGGTCGAGGGCGCTGCACACGACGGCCGCTCCCGGCATGCAGCTTCCCGCGAGGCACATGTCGCCGGTCGTGCACGCGTCGCCGTCCTCGCACGGGGTGCCGTCGGCCGTCAGCGGCGTCGAGCAGAGTCCCGTCAGCGAATCGCACGTGCCGGCGTCGTGGCACTGATCGAGCGCGGTGCAGACGACCGGCGTGCCCGGCGCGCAGCTCCCGAGCTCGCACGTGTCGCCGACCGTGCAGGCGTCGCCGTCCTCGCACGGGGTGCCGCCGATCGCCGCCGGATGGACGCATGCGCCGGTCGCCGGGTCGCACTCGTCGTCGGTGCAGGGGTCGCCGTCGGTGCAGTCGACGGCCGTTCCCGCGACACATGTGCCCGACGACGCGTCGCACGTCTCGACGCCGGTGCACATATCGCCGTCGTCGCAGTCGGCGTCGACGGCGCAGCAACCGGCGACCCCGACCGGGCACCCGGCGGCTCCCGCGCTTCCAGCGAGCGCACATGTGACGACGATCGCGAGCGCGAGACGCAGGGCAGGCACCCTCTCTGTATACCGGGCCAATGTTTGACAACCAAGCTAAATTCAGTGCTATGCCAGGACGCATGGCAAACGCGAAGAGATTGCGACTTGCGCGTCGCCCCGGTACCCTGGCTGTTCCGCGAGCGTCGCATGTCTTCGGTAGCTTTTGCCACCTTTGCGCCCGCGACGCCCCCCGGGCCCGACCCGTACCGCCGGACGGTCGCCCGGCTGTCGGGGGCGGGGACCGTCGCCCGGCCCCGGACGGGGGTCGACCCGCTGGTCGTGCTCGTCGGGCTGGCCCTCCTCACCGGCGTGGTGGCCGCCGTCCGCCACGGGCGGGCCGTCGACGTCCGCCGCACCGCGTCAGCGCTCCCGCAGCCGCCGCCCGCGACCCTCGGCCGCCCGGCGCTCGCGGCCGCGAGCCCGACGCGCCGGGCCGTCCGGCTGCGGGTGGGCGAGACCCGTGAGTTCTCGGTCGAGGCGACCGGCGACGAGCTCCACTACCGGTGGACCGTCGACGAGGAGCCGGTCGGCAGCGGGGCCGACTTCGCCTACGCGCCGCGCATCGCCGACGCGCTGCCCGCGGGCGCGACCGTCGATGCCGTCGCCGGAGAGCCGATCCGGTTCACGATCATCGCTCGCACCGCCACGCCGCGCGAGCGGCTCCGTCTCACGTGGCTCGTCGACGGGATGCCCGCCGGCAAGCAGGAGAGCCTGACGTTCCGCGCGAAGGAGCCCGGAATCCATCTGGTCCGTGCCGTCGTCGCGAGCAGCCTCGGCGCGGCGGCCACGCGCGAGTGGCGGGTGAACGTTGCCGCGGCGGCGGTGCCGTCCGTGCCCGTAGCCGTGCCCCTTCCGGCGGCCGAGCCTCCGGCGGAAGCGAGCGCACCAAAGCCGGCGTCGCTGCGCCCCGAGCCCGCACCGCAGGCGAGCGCCGCGCCTGCCGCGGACGAGCAGGGCGTTCGTAGCTTCCTCGACCGTTACGCCGCGGCCTGGCGTGCGCACGACGTCGACACGCTCCGCCACCTCGGTCAGGTGACGACGGACGAGCAGGCGCGCACGCTGCGCGACTACTTCGCGAAGGTCGGGGACCTCGAGGTCGAGGTGAAGCTCGTCGCGGTCCGTGCCGACGGCGACCGCACCATCGTGCGCTTCACGCGTCATGACCGGTTCCGGGATCCGCTCGGGCGGGTCATCGCGAAGGACTCGCCGCCGATCGAGCGCGTCCTCGTGACGACGCCCGACGGCTTCCGGTTCGCGAACGCCGGCGGCTGACCGCCTGCGGGATCACGGTGCCGCTCGCCTGCGCCGGGACCGGCGCGACGCTCCGCTGCCGGTGAACCGTCAGGCCGCGAACGGGTAGGCGTAGCTCCGGTAGTAGCTGCAGCCGGGGTTGACCCCGTTCAGCACCACGCCGATGACCCGGGCGTGTGCGGCACCGAGACGCGCGAGCGCCCGGCGCACGACGGGTCGTTCGGTCCGGTTCCCGCGCACGACGAGCAGCGCCGCATCTGCGGTCGCCGCGAGCGTCGTCGCCTCGACGCCGGTGAGGACCGCGGGGCCGTCGATGATGATCGTCTCGTACCGCTCGGCGAGCGAGCGGAGAACGTCGTGCCAGCGCGGCGAGCCGAGAATCGCGGACGGGTCCGTCACGGGCGTTCCGGCCGGCAGCAGATGCACCACGCCCGAGCTAGCAGTCGTCGCGGCACGGCCCGTCGCCGGGTCGATCGTCCGGACCGCGGCTGCGAGACTCGTGGCGCCGCGCACGACGTCGGTGAGGCCGGGCGCGGGGGGCAGCCCGAAGGCACGGTGGACCGCGGCATCGCGCAGGGCGGCGTCCACGACGATCACGCGGCGATCGAGCGCCGCGAGCGCGATGGCGAGGTTCACGGCCGTCGCGGTCTTGCCCTCGCCGGGCTCGCTGCTGGTGACGACGACGGAACGCGGCGGCCGCTCCGGGTCGACGAAGCCGAGGCCGGTGCGGACGCCGCGATAGACCTCGGCCGCGAGCGCCGTGTCATCTGCCCGCGGCAGCAGCGAGAAGTCGGGCACGACGCCCAGCGGGGGAAGGTCCAGCGTCCGCCGCACGTCGTCGGGCGTCTCGAGGCGGGCGTGCCGGGCCTCCTGACGGAGTGCGACGAGCGCGCCGAGTCCGAGGCCCGCGAGGAGCGCGAGCACGAGATCGCGAAGGACGTGCGGTTCGGCGGCGCGCGTCGGGAGTGCCGCGGGATCGAGGAGCAGCGCGCTCGAGAGCTGCATGCCGCGCAGCAGGTCCGCTTCCTGCTTCCGGCCGCGAAGCGCGTCGTACAGCCGGCGTCCGTGTGCGGCGGCCTCGTCGAGCTCGATCGCCTCGCGCGTGATCTCGTCGAGTCCGCGGAGCGGTGCTTCGGTGCGGCGGAGCTCGTTCCGCAGGCTCGTCTCGGTGCCGCGCGCGACGATCAGGCGCGACTCGATCGCGCTCGTGGCGCGCAGCATCTCACGCTCGAGGTTGCCGCGGACGCCGCGGAGCTGCGCGGAGAGCTCGTGATACTCGGGGCTGGCGGCGAGGAAGCTCTTCCGCAGCTCGGCGTGGCGCGCCTCGAGCCGGGCGGCGTCGGCTCGGAGTGCCCGGATGCGCGGGTTCGTGGCGATCGCCGGCAGCGCGTCGTAGTGCCGGCTGCGCGCGAGCCGCTGCTCGCTCTCGACGGCGATCCGGTCCGCCTCGGCCTCGCTGAGGCGCTGTCCGACGGCGCGGAGCCGATCGGCGAGCGCCTGCTGCCTGCCGTCGAGCGCCATGTCGGGATGCTCGCCGCGAAAGATCGCCAGCGCATCGTCGGCGGCCAGCAGGTCGCCGCGGACGCGGTCGATCTCCTCTTCGAGGAACGTGGCCGGCTCGCCGGTGATCTGCGAGCGGAGCCCGAGGCGCCGTCGCACGTACTGCGCGGCATGCGCGTTGGCCACCTGCTGGGACAAGGTGGGGCTCGGGCTCGTGAACGCGACGTCGATGGCGCCCGCCGCCGCGGTCACGTCGAGCCACGACCGGTACTTGGCGATGAGCCCGCCCGGCACCTGGAGGAGCAGCCGCGCGTCGGAGTCCGCATCGTCCTGCGGAGCCGGCGTCTCCCGGCGGGTGAGCTTCCGCAGACGCTTGAAGGCGCGCGTGGCCGGCTCGAGCCAGCCGACGCGCCGCCGGCCCTCGACGAACTCGGCATTGCGGTCGAGCCCGACCTGGCGGATGACCTCGGCGACGAGGACGCGGCTCGAGAGCAGCGACACCTCTTCGGGGATGTCCGGGTCGCGGCTCGACGGCGCCGTCTTCGACGCGAGCGGCTCGACGCGAAGGCGCGCGGTCGCGGTGTAGCGCGCGGGGAGGACGAGGCAGACGAGGCCTACCGTGAGGACGGTGCCCGCGACGGCGCCCGCCACAGTGCGCCGGCGCCGCGAGAGGACCTCCACGTGCGGCCGCAGCCAGGCGACGTTGCCCGAGACGTAGGAGAGTGCCGCCGTCCACCACCGCATCCCCACGTGACCAGCTTGCCACGGGTCGCGGTGAGTGACGAGCGCTCGCCGTGGGGGACGTACGTCGTCCTCGATTGCATTTCACGGGCGGCTCGGGATCAGGTAGCGCAACCGTCACGAACGACAATCCAGCCGCGAATCGCAGCCGTCGCCGCCGAAATCCCGGACGCAGTTCGGCTCTGCGGGAACCCCCGCAGGCTGCCACCACCGATCGAGGCAACAACGCATCCGGTGTGCGAGGTGGCCGGAACGCGCCGCGTCGGTTGCGTCGGCGGCCGCGCTGCCGTCCGCGATTCGAGTCTCGTCCGGGTCGCGCAGCAGATCGGTCGTCGCCACGTCGCCGGACTCGCCGACGTAGAGCTTGGTCGCGAGACGGTCGCAGCGGCAGGCGAGCGCGCTCGCTGCCGGGACGCAGGAGCCCCACCGGCCGCAGCCGGCGTCGTCCTCGCACGTCCGGCTCTCGGCCTTCGAGCATGTCTTGCACGCGGTGGTGCGGCAGTCGGCATCGCTGGTGCAGGCGATCGCCCGGCCGGCGCGGGTGTTCGAGCACCACGTGCTGCCCGCCGATGCGCACGTCTCGGTCGCCGCGCAATCGGCGTCGTCGATGCAGGCCTGGACGCGTGCCACGCCCGCTGCCGCGCAACGGCCGGCCACGGCGGCGTTCGTCAGCAGGTAGCGCGCGGTCGTGCTGCGGCCGTGGACCTTGGGCCCGCAGAGTGCGGTCCGCAGCCGGTGCGTCGCGTCGGCCTGCCGCAGGTCCCTGCCGGCGAGCCCGGCGGGAAGCGGCGAACCGTACCCGCCGGCATAGCCGAGGAACGTCGGCAGGATGTCAACGGCGTGCGCGAGGTCGGTGTCCAGGCGTGCCGACGACGCCGATTGCGGGTCGAAGAGAAGCAGCACCGTCCGGTAGCCGTTCTCGGTGAAGCGGTTTTTGGAGCGCGGGATGAAGTAGCCGTTGTCCGAGAGGTACACGAGCACCGTGTCGTCAGCGAGGGTGACGCCGGAGGGACGCGCGCGCGTGTGAACGACGTATCGGCTGAGCAGCTCCTCGATCGTCTTCACCGCATGGTCCGCCTGCCAGACGAGCCCGTACACGCCCTGGAACTTCTTCTCTCGCCGGGTGATGAAGGCGGGCTCGTAGAGGGGATCGCCGAAGGGAAAGTGCGGCGCGCCGACGACGAGGCCACCGGGACCCGGGCTGCAGTAGAAGCCGAACAGAAAGTCGCGGCAGTAGGCCGGCTCGGAGGGATCCGGCGGCAGCGAAAGATGCGGGCGGTGCTCGACCACGTCGCTCGACCGGACGGGCTGGTGCGGCAGGTGCGGCGCGTACCAGAGGAAGAAGGGACGGGGCAGGTCGTAGGTCCCGTCGCCGCGCGCGACGAGCAGGTCCTGCAGGAAGGCGTCGACGTCGCCGGAGTTCTGGGTGTCGCCGATCTCCTCGCCGCATCGGGGTGCATTCGTGTCGGGGTTCGCGGGATCCGGCTGGCAGGCGAGCGGGTCGATCGCGCTCCACGAGTCGGCGCCGCAGCGCGTGCACCGGGTCCGGCCAAGGCCGCTCGGCGAGGTGAAGGAGGCGTCGAACGTCGCGCCGTCTCCCTTGCCGGCATGATAGCTGCAATAGCCCGCCGGGCTCAGAAGCTCGGGGATCGTCGGGACGGCGGTCGGATCGCCGGAGCCGGGCGGACAGGGCGCCCCGGTCCCGCCGCACCCGGGCAACGGCGGCAGCCGTCCGGTGAGAATCGTGTCGAGCGACGCAGCGCAGATGGGCGCCGCATTGTGCGCGACGGGGAAGAGCTTGCCGCGCGCCGCCAGTGAATCGAGCTCCGGCGTGTACGGCGCGGGGATCGCCATCCCGAGGCGCCTGCTGCGACAGGAGCCCATGAAGCCGTAGTGACAGTAGGCCTGGTCGTCGGACGTGACGAGGACGATGTTCGGCAGATCGCTGCGCGGGTCCGTCGCTGGCACGCATGACGTGACACCGTCGGCGCAGGTCGTCCCCGTGCAGCGCTCGCCGCCGGGACAGAGACCGATGGACGGGACCGGCCGCCCCGTTGCGTCGTGCAGCGGGCAGCAGGGCGGCACGGTCCCCGAGCCGTCGTGCGACGCCGAGTACAAGGTGGCGGGCGGCTCGCACGGCACGACGCGCCAGCGCGCGCTGATCGCATCCGCCATCGCGGAGGCTGACACGCCGGTCACTGCCAGCACGAGGAACGCTCGGGCTCGCACCATCGGGCAGGGATTACTAACGGACGCTGCCGCGTGTCAACGGAAATCTTGCGTTGACGGAAAAAGGCGACGTGGCGTAGGAGCCGCCCGGTGGCTCCCGTTTACCGCAGGGCCCTCACGATCACGAACCGCTCGCCGGACTCATCGCGGCGCTCGGCGACGCAGTACGCCTCGTCCGCGTCAGCGCCGCGCAGGCAACTCCATCGTTCCTAAACGGGTTGCCTAGTGGCCCAGCGTTGGGGTGAAGACCATTGCCGAAAGACAAGACGATTGCTATGGCCGCCGGAGGGGGACCCCGTCGCGCCATGCGCCGCAAGTATGTCCTCGCTTTCGATGCGCGGAGAGGGACGGGGGTGCGCGAGCACTTCTTTCATTTCATGTGGGGATATTTGTTACCCGCCGCTCATGCCATCATCCATCTCCAGTCCCATACGGTGCCGCACCAGCCACAGGATGAGTTCATATTCGGCTCGTGCGGCCCCGTGATGGATACGAAGACCGCTGAGATGGCCCGCCTGCTCGGCGTCGAGTACTCGATCGTTCAGGATGAGCGAGAGGCGCGGACACCCGGAACGACCACGATCGTTGTGCGACGCTGGGACTCGTTCATCTGTGATTACGCGACGTACTCTAAACTACATCTCGCAGCCGCGACGTTGAGGTTACTGCGACAAGCGGCCGAATATAGATCCATCCCTCCAATCCTTTGGTCGGCACGAAGGATGACCGATGATTTCCGGCATCTGAGGCATGCCGTATTGGCAAGCGTCCCTCCTCGAGAGGAGGGCGGGTCATGCGGCGACGATGTGCCCTGCTACTACATCCTGCGGCGGTCTGAGGAGCCGTCCTTCTACTCGCGCGACGACGGGCGCGCGACACGGCCGACGTACGGAACCAACAGGCGGTCCCTCGTGGGCATCGAGGAGGCCGCGGTCGCGCTTACTCGGCCGTCGCGCGAGGTAGGCGTTTTTGAGCCCGGCGTTCATCCGCTGGCACAACAGATCAGGACGTTTCGAAATTGCAAGGGAATCGTCGCCATTCGGGGCGCGGAACTGGCGAACATCGTATGGATGGATCCCACGAGCAAAGTGATCGTCATCAACGCGGGAAAATTTCACCTCGCGGCGTCTCCAGCATGGGGGCTCGCGAAGCTGCTAGGGATCAAGTACATCGAGATCGATTGGGGGGAGAACCCGTATCCGCATCTCTCTGATGACCTGATCGAGCGGATCGATGGTCTTCTTGGCTGAACGCAGAGCCGCTGGCTGCGCTGCTCGCGTCCGCCACCCTGGCTCGCCGATCTGTTCCCCGAGCCGGCTGGTCGCCGTGTCCAGCGCGGCCCTGGCCCGTTCGCCCGAACGCCAGGTGGCGAGTGTCTCGCGAGGGGGCCGCGGCGAGGCCAGTCGAGAATTTTCTTGACGGCCGCTTAGTCCGCCCCGTATATGCGGTTCTGGACGGGTAGCGTATGCGAACTATGCCCCGGGCAGCGACCGCAACAATCGGAGCCGCGCCCCCGGTGAACCTCCCGCCCGGCACGCGGCTGCGAAGCCTGACAGCGCACGGAGACCGGCGCGGCTGGCTCGTCGAGGCGTTCCGCGCAGAATGGGAACCCGACGTCGCGGGCGCGCAGGTGAACGTCAGCTCCAGTGCTCCGGGCGTACTGCGCGGCAGCCACGTCCACGGCCGCCACACCGATTACTTCGTACTCGCCTCCGGTGCCGCCACCGTCGGTCTCAAGGACCTGCGGCGGGCGTCCCCCGCCTTCGGCCGGACGTGGCTCGTCGGGCTCGAAGCGCAGCGTCCCGAGGCGCTGATCGTGCCCGCGGGCGTGCTGCACGGCCTGTACTTCCCGGTCCAGTCGCTCCTGGTCAGCATCGAGAGCGAGACCTACGACCCGACGGAGGAAATTCGCTGCCGCTGGGACGATCCGCAGCTCGCCATCCCCTGGCCCTTCCGCGACCCCATCCTCTCCGACAACGACCGCCGCGCCGGCGCCTTCGCCGAGGCGATGCGCGCCCTCGAGCCCTGGCAGGCCTCCTTCCGTATCCCGGCCCCCGGTTGACGCTCGGGCTACGCTCCGTGCCCCCCACCGCCCGAGGGCCGGGCAGATTGCCCGCACCCCAACCGAACCACAGGACATGCTCCATCCGCGGGTTCGAGCGGGTAGCCCACTCTTGATATCGTTTCACCAGCGATGCGCTTAATGGCATGCATTTCCTCGGCTGTCAGCCGACTCCTGTTTTCCTCGTTGAGGTTCTGAACGGGCAAATACGCATCGTATACGTTCTTCGCTGTCGGTATGAGCGAGGGCAGCATCGCCGGGGTCAATATCGGGTTTAACTCCAAAAACTCCGAGATCCTGCGCAGCTGCTCCTCCAAGCGACTACACAGGTCCTCGTAATAGACAATCAAATTGCTGCCGAGGTACTGAAAATCCTCGAACAGGAGATCGTGCGCCACTTTCCATTGCCGGGCGATATCCTCAATGGTCAACCTGGGGTATCGGCGCCTCGTACTCGCGCAAACCGCGTAGGGGTCACGGAAAATCGTGATGAACCGCGACGGCCTAAAATGGGCCTGCAGCCAGCGCGCACGAATGATGTCTGTCGAGCTCTTCTCGAGCTTGATGCCCTTTTCCCTCGGGTAGACGAATGACCAGTCGAATTGCGTTCGCAGGGCGGCCGTCGCCGAATCCGCTTCGGTCAATCGGAAAAGATCCAAACGCGCCGTAAAATTGCGCACAAACCCATACGGCACCACCTGAGGGACCGCACTTGTGTAATGTTGTCCCTCGCGAGGCATGGATCGTATATCGGGGTGCTGGTCCAGGATGTTCTTCAACAAGGTCGTTCCCGATCCGTGCAATCCCAGAATGAAGACCCAGAACTCGGTCGTCCTCTCATTGTAGTCCCGCGACCAGCTGACCCGCCGTTGCTGGCTCATCGCCATCCACCTGAGAGCGCGTACGTATCTGCGTACTTCCGTCCCGGGAGATTTCCAGAGATGCGAGGCCTGGCGCCTCAGTCGCCTCGGCACGGTTCGTCGCCACGCCCCGCGAATGAGATCGGCGAAACGCATGGAACGGAACACGCCGCGACTAGCTCTCGATACGCAATCGTTCAGGACGAGCGGGAGGGGGGAAACGGGGAGCACGAGTTGAGTTTGCGCCCGCCGGCCCGCCGCCGGCGCGGCTCGTGCCGGCGATCGCGCGCCGGCATGAGGCGCGCCATCTGATGAGCTTTGACGGGGTCACGCCAGGAACCCTAACGTCGTGTACGGCGCACCCGGCAGCAACGACACGTGCGTTCCCGGGCTTGCCAGCCACTTGTCGATGATCGTGGCGTACACCTGGCGGAAATCCACGTTGAACTTGAGATTCCCGCTGCCGTCGAGATCGTTCAGCGCCGGCAGCGTGCCGTAGACGCCGCCGACCACCGGTGCGCCGACGACGAAGAGCGTCGACGCCGCGCCGTGGTCCGTGCCGGCGGTGCCCGAGCTGCCGTTCTCCGCCACCCGCCGGCCGAACTCCGAGAAGGTCATCATCAGTACTTTGGCGGCGACGCCGAGGTCCACCATGTCGTCGTAGAAGGCCTTCATCGCGTCGCCGATCCGCTGCAGCCGTGTCGGTTGTGCGCCCGTGACGGTCCCCTGCTGGGTATGCGTGTCGAAGCCGCCGAGGCGTACGTGGAAGAAGCGCGCGCCGATCGGCGACGCCGGTCCGGAAGCGTCGTAGCGGATGATCGAGGCGACCTGCTTGAGACGCCGCGACAGCTCGATCCCCACCCCGTCGAGGTGCGAGCTCCAGTTCGTGCTGACCGCGGCGTAGTCGTCGATCTTGCCGAGCAGGACGTCGCCGGACGTGCCGATCTCGAGCTGCACGCTGGAGGTCTCCATCGGGTCGGCCTCGATGGCGTACATCGCGTCGAGGGCCGCCTTCTTGGCCGCGAGGTCGGGGTAGAGCGGGTCGTCGGGCAGGACGAAGTCGGCGAGCCGGCGGACGGTGAGAACGTTGCAATGCTGGCAGACGAAGATGGGGCTCAGCGTCTCGTTCACGTCGACGGACACGAGGTCGCTCGGTGTGAACGCGGAGTCGAGGTAGCGGCCGAACCAGCCCGTCGACGACGGCGCCGCGGGGTTCGCGCTGAACCAGATGTCCTCGGAGCGGAAGTGCGAGAGGCTCTGGTTCGGGTAGCCGACGCCGGTCACCACCGCCACATGGCCGTTCCCGTACAGGGTCTTCAGCGACGTCATCGAGGGATGGAGCGCCAGCCGGGTGCCTTTGACGGGATCGGGGTCGATCTCGGTGGCGAGCAGGTTCGCGACCGGCACGCCGAGCGTCGGGCGCGCGGCGTCGTAGAGCGTCCGCTGCGCCACCGAGCCGGCGTTGTCGATCGGGATCAACGTGTTGAGCCCGTCGTTGCCACCCTCGAGCTGGATGACGACGATGACGGCATCGGAGGGCGGGGCGGCCTCGGCGGACGCGGTCCCGAACATCGCGCGCAGGAGCGGGTGGGGCGCGGTGATGGCCGCGGCGGCCACCGCGCCGCGCTGCAGGAACTGGCGTCGAGTGAGTCCCATGCGACCTCCGCGCCTCAGTGGATGTGGAACTCGGGCAGCTCGAGCATGAGCGCGATCGCGCCGCGGACCTTGCGCTCGATCACCGTCGTGTCGGTGAAGTTGGTGGCGCCGCCGAAGTAGTCGATCAGCTTCTGGCGGACGCCCGGCGGGACGCGCGCGACGATGCCGAGGTGTCCGAGCAGGTCGTCCACCACGGCCGCGGCACTGGCACCGGAGCCGTCGAAGAGGCGGGTCGGCTTCACGAGCAGCGCCCGGTCGCGGCCGGCGGCCAGGGCCTGCGCGAACTCCAGGCGGGCGAGGTACTGCCCGCTCGACAGCCACGCAAAGCCGTTGTTCCAGCCGTTCACGTTCGGCGGGTCGAACAGCGTCATGCCCATGTTCGAGAGGAAGTCGCCGAGCGTGGCGCCATCGGTCCTGGCTTCGAGCGCGCGGATGGCGTGGAACGTGTACTCGCACGGGTTCTTCACCGAGCTCGTCTTGGCGGCGTCGCTGTAGAACTCGTCGTGGAGGAACATGGCGCGCAGGAGATCGCTCACCAGGAAGCCGTTGGCGATGAAGGCGACGGTCAGCTCGTCGAGCAAGGCCTTCGACGGGGCCGGATACGCGAAGTACTCCCAGAGCTTGTTCGCGATGAAGCGCGGCACCGTGAGCGCGCCGTCGGAGTCGCGGTGGGTGAAGAGGATGTCGATCACGTTCTGCGCGGGCGGCAGCAGGTTGCCCGCGCCGTCCTCGACCCCGAGGTTGCCGCTCGCCTGGAAGCTCTTCCCGGCAAAGACCGTCTTCGTTCCCCCATCGAAGCGCGACGAGACGAAGAGGCCGGTGTCGTCGTCGCTCACGACGAAGCCCGTCAGTGCGCGCGCCATCTGGGTCACATCGGTCTGCGTGTAGTTGTCGGCGCCGTTCAGATCGACGACGCCGAGCGTGAAGAGCTCCATCAGCTCGCGCGCGTAGTTCTCGTTGGGCTTGCCGGCGCGGTTCCGGCGCCCGTCGAGGAACTCGAGCATCGCTGGGTCCCTGGTGACCTGGTAGACGAGCGTCTTGAGCGGACCGAGCCCGTAGAGGCGGAACGTCCGGTTCTGGTTCGACATCCAGAGGTTGTTCTGGACGGCACTCGCGCCGGTGGCGAAGTGGTCGTGCCAGAAGAGACACATCTTCTCCTGGAGCCGGCGCGACGAGGCCTTCACCATCCGCTTGACCCACCACGTCTGGATCTTCTCGAGGCCGTCGGGGTCGTCGACGCGGACCGACGCGCGGGTGCCCGTCGGGCTGACCGTCACGAGCTTCTCGACGGTGCGCTGCTGGCCCACGCGCACGTAGCGCCCGACGTCGCGCGTGCTGCCGCCGAAACCGGCGCGGGAGAGGAGGTGAGCCGCGTTCTCTTCGTCCCAGACGACCATGGGGATCCTCCGCGGCGCTGCTGTAGCACGGGTGCCTGGGCGCGCGGAATATGGAAAATGCTGCGGCGATCGGCCATTGAGTGGCATGCCTGAAGCATGCTAGTAGCATGCCATGGCGAACCTTCAGGTGAAGAACGTTCCCGACGCCCTCCATAAGAAGGTCCGCGCCTATGCCAAGCGGCGGGGCCGCACGGTACGCGACGTGGTTCTGAGCGCGATTAGCCGAGAGATCGAACGCGAAGAATTCGAAGCGCGATTGGCTAAACGCCGGCCGGTCGACCTCGGAACACCCGCGGCGCGCGCGCTCGACGAGGTGAGAAAGCAGCGCGATCGGGATCTCCGCGGTTGATGTTCGTCGTCGATGCGTCCGCAGCGGTCGAATATCTCCTCCAGACGGCGGTGGGCGTCCGCGTGGGCGGACTTCTCGGGGGGTCGCCGGTCGTTGCACCAGAGCTGCTGGACGCCGAGGTGCTTGCAGTGCTCCGGCGGTTAGTCCTCGGCCGTCGCCTGCGGCCGGCGCGGGCCACAGAGGCCGTTGCCGACCTCCGGGATTGGGGCATCGAACGGGTTCCCCATCGGCCACTGCTCGAGTACGCGTGGTCGCTTCGTGGACACGTCACGGCTTATGACGCGCTCTACGTCGCGGCCGCGCAGGCTCGCCACGCCGCCCTGGTAACGGCCGACGGTCCGCTCGCGCGCGCGCCGTCGCTCGGGATCGTAGTCCACGACGTCCGGGTGAGCTGACGGGTGATCCCTTCTCGTCAGAGCTCGGCCGCGAGATGCTCGGCGAGCCGCGTCGCGAAGGCCATGATCGTGATCTGCGGGTTCACCTTGCACGACGACGGGAAGAGGCTCGCGTCGCCGACCCAGAGGCGCGGCGTGCCGTGGACGCGTCCGAATGAGTCGGTCACCGCCGCGCGCGGATCCTCTCCCATGCGCGCCGTGCCCTGGGGGTGGAAGGCCATCATCTCGAAGTCGGCCGCAGGCAGCGTCGCGTGCTGCAGCGCGCGCGCCTCGTCGATGCCGTGCAGCACCGGGCGGGAATGGACGCCGGGGTACACCTCACGCGCCCCCGCCGCGAAGAAGATCTCGGCGGTGAGGCCGATCGCGCGTGCCAGCTTGCGGGCGTCCGTCGCGCCGAGCTGGTAGGTGACGCGCGGCCAGCCGCCGCGCGTCGCGCGCACGCTGCCCGCCGACTCGTCCGAGATGAGGGCCCCGAAGGAGCCGAGCCGGGCGTAGCTCGCCATGCGGGCCTTGTGCACGGCGCCGACGCCGGGCAGGACCGGTGCCTCCAGTGCCGGGTGCACGAACTGGCCCTGGATGAAGATGCCCTCGTGCATGAAGTGGTGGACGTTGTAGGCCTGCGGCACCTCTTCCCAGCCGCGCACCTCCTCGTCGAAGAGCGCGCCGACGCGGGTCGCGGGATGGATGTGCAGGTTCCGCCCGCGCCGGCCCGACGGGTTCGGCACGCTGCTCCGCTCGAGCAGCGCCGGGGTGAGGAGCGCGCCGCACGCCACGACGACGTGCCGGGCAAGCGCGCGGAGCTCGCGTCCGGGCTCACCCTCGAACCGCGCATTGACGCCGATCGCGCGGCCGCCCGAGAGGAGGATCCGGTCGACGCGGCAGCGGGTGTAGAGGCGCGCGCCGGCGGCCTGCGCGCGCGGGACATACGAGACGTGCATCGCCTGCTTCGCGTCCTGCGGGCAGCCGACGGCGCACACCCCGGTGCCGAGGCACCCGCGCTCGTTCCGCGGGATACGCGCGCCGTCGTAGCCGAGGGCGGCGGCGCCGCGCTCGAACAGGCGGCTGTTCCGGCCATAGATGTCGTCGGGTACCGGCCGGACGCCGAGCTCCGCCTCGACGCGCTCGAAGTAGGGGCGGAGGTCGGGCTCGCGTGCGCCCGTGACCCCGTATCGCTCCGCCCATTCCTCGAGGACGTAGTCCGGCGCCCGATAGCAGGTGCCCGAGTTGATGGTCGTCGTCCCGCCGACGCAGCGCCCGAGCGGGATCGGGATGGGCGGCCGGCCGAGCGCCATCGTGAGCCCGCGGTTACGGTAGAGGAGGTCGATCATCGCACGCGGATTCCCGGTGAAGTCCTTCCCGGTGAAGAACCCGCCCTCCTCGAGCAGCACGACGTCCTTGCCACGCGCCGCGAGCTCGCGCGCGACGACCGCGCCGCCGGCGCCCGAGCCGACGACGACCACATCGGCCTTCTCGTGGACGTCCTCGGCGACCGTCGCGCCGTCGACGGCCGGCGTCATGTGTCGAGCCGGGCGGCGTGCGCGGCGGCGTTCGGACCCGCGAGGAGCTTCCGGCGGAGATACGCGTCGTCGTAGCCGATCCCCGGCCACGTCTCGGGCCGCTCGTAGAAGTGGAGCATCCCGAGGAGCTTCACGCTCGCGACGACCTGACGCCTCAGGCCGAGCCGCGAGGTCTCCCAGGCGGCGAGCGCGCGCTCGCGGCCGGCCGCGTCGAGGCGCGAGAACGGCGGCGTCCGCTCGAACACCACGGTGCCGTACTCGATGGTCCGGAGCAGGACCCGGAGCGCCGCAGGGCCGAACGGATGCAGCCGCGCGAAATAGCGCGCGAGCGCCTCGTCGACGTCGGTGTCGGCCGCGCCGATCGGAAACGCGCCGCCGCGCGGCACGAGGGCGTCGAGCACCGCCTTCAGTAGGTCGCGGTCGCGCCCCGCGCCCGTCTCGCTCGTCGCCCAGACCGCCGCATAAGCGGCGAGCGCGGTGAGCGCGAGCGTCCCGTCGACCAGCGCGTTCGCGAGGTAGATGAAGGCCGGGCTCGAGGTGACGAAGTATCCGGCACACGTGAGCGAGGAGGTGGCCTTCCCCGCGGCGAGGATCGGCATCAGCGGCGCCCGGCCGCGCGGATCGCGCGCGATCGCCGCGGCCAGCAACGTGACGAGCACCATGTAGGCGAGGCCGAGGGACAGCCAGAAACGGAGCGGGGAAGGAGGCGCCGGGGGGAAGCCGAACGGCCGTCCCGCGGCGTTCAGCGTTGCGATCGTCGCGTCGGGGAAGCAGAGGAAGAGGAGGCCCGTCGCCGCGAAAGCGGCGGCGAGACCGGCGAAGAGGACGCGGAGCGCGCGATCGAGCGCGGGCATGGCCGTCGTCGCGATACAGCACCGCCGTAGCGAGCCGTCAACCCGCTTTCGGCGTCTGCTTCCGCACGATACATCGTCCGTGCATCGGCGCCAGGGTCTCCCTCACCCGAGCCGCGGCTTCATGCGCCACCGCACCCCCGCGAGCACGATCGCGAAGAGCGCCGTCAGCGCGAGCATCGGCCCGAGCACGTCGCCGAGCCCGGCCCCGCGCATGATGATCCGGCGCGCCGCGATCTGGTACCAGCGGAGCGGGAACACCGCGCCGATCTCCCGCACGCCGTGCGGCATGAACTGGTAGGGGTACATCACCCCCGACAGCACGAACGACGGCATGATGAAGAACACCGAGATGAAGACCGCCTGCGCCGAGGTCCGCGCGAGCGCGGAGACGAACACGCCGATGCCGAGCGACGCCAGCACGTACGGCAGCGTCACGATCAGCAGGGCGATCCAGCTGCCGGTCGGCCAGAGGCCGAAGACGGCGCCCGCGGCGACCGTCGCCATCAGCATGAGCGCGAAGGCCACGCCGACGTAGGGGATGAGCTTGCCGAGGACGATCTCGATCGCGGTCGTCGGCAACGCGAGCATCTGCTCGTACGTACCGCTCTCGCGCTCGCCGACGAGGCCGAGGCTCATGGCCGAGAGGCAGAGGTTCGTGAGCAGCATGCCGCCGAGGGCGGCCAGGAAGAACGTCCGGTCCTCGAGCGTCGGGTTGAACCAGAAGCGCTGCCGCGCCTCGATCGGACCCGGCATGCGGGCCGGCACGCCGGCATCGGCCCGGTCGCGCGGCGCGGGGGCGGTCTCGAAGGCCGCGGCCACCTGCGTGATGTAGACGCCGAGGCGCGCCGCCGAGAGCGGGTCGCTGCCGTCGAGCAGCACCTGGACGGCCGGGCGTCCGCGCTCGATGTCGCGGCGGAACGTCTTCGGGATGACGACGAAGGCGAGCGCCTTCTCTCGCCGCAGCAGCGCGCGCCCCTCGCCGTAGGCCGTGACGGCGCGGGGTGGCAGGAAGTAGCCCGTCGCCATCAGCTCCTGGACGAGCCGCCGCGAGGTCGGCGTGCTGCTCCAGTCGAGCACCGCCCACGGCACGTTCGCCGGCTTGTTCGACAGCGCCCAGCCGAACAACGTCAGCATCACGACCGGCTGGATCAGGACCACGGCGATGAACGCCTTGTCGTGGCGGAGGAGCTGCGTCTCCTTCCAGGCGACCGCCGCGATGCTCGACCAGAAGCGCCGGCTCATGCGCGCGTCTCCAGGGACCGCAGCGCGACCACGATGACCGCGACGCCGAAGAGCAGCAGGAACCCGATCTCGGGCAGCAGGGTGAGGGGACCCTGGGCGCGGAGATAGATCGCCCGCGAGAGGCGGATGTAGTGGGTGGCCGGGAACAGCTCGGTGAGCCAGCGGAACACCGCTGGCATGTTCCGGATCGGGAATGCGAAGCCGCTCAGCTGGACGAGCGGGATGCTGAACACGACCGTCTTCTGCACCGCTTCGGCAGCCGTCGCCGAGGTGGCGGAGATGAGGAGTCCGAGTGCGAGCGAGACCAGCACGTAGAACGCCGACACGACGAGGAAGAACACCATGTTGCCTTCGGGCCAGACGCCGAGGAACACGCCCGCGACGACGGCCATGAGGACGACGTCGAACGCGAAGACCGCGCCGAGGGGCAGGATCTTGCCGAGGAAGATCTCGAGCGACGTCGCCGGGGTCACCTGGAGCTGGTCGAACGTCCCGGTCAGCCGCTCGTTCACGATCGACACCGCCGTGATGAGCGTGGTGAGGAAGGACAGCACGAAGCCGAACGTCCCGGAGACCATGAAGCGCGTGCCGTCGAGCGTCGGGTTGAAGAGCGCGCGGGC
>VBKG01000174.1:18131-21541 GCA_005879585.1 Deltaproteobacteria bacterium
CACGAGGGCGCGGTCGAGGTCCGCCCGGGTGCGCACGGGCCGCGGATCGAAGGTGCCCGTCGCCGCCAGCTCGCTCACGAGACGCCGGCTGGCCACCGTGTCGTTGGCGTCGAGCACGGCGAGCGAGAGGTGCTTCACCGACGTCGACAGGACGAAGCCGAAGATGAGGAGCGCGCCGATCGGCACGGCGACCAGGATCGTCGCGGTGAACGGGTCGCGGAGTGTGGCGCGGACCTCGCGCTGCATGAGGGTCCGGAGCCGCCGCCAGCTCATGCGGCCCGCTCCGTGAGCACGCGCCGGAAGACGTCGGTCATGGCTGGCTGACGGATGTCGAGGCGCGCCCCCGTGGCGACGAGACGGTCGAGGGCGGCGAGAACCGGAGGGTCGAGCGCGGGAACCCTGAGCGTGAAACCCTCCGGCGTCGCCGCCGTCTCTCCGACGGGACCGAGCGTCGCGGCGACGGCCGTCCGCGCCGCGTCCGGCACCGCGACGTCGACCCGGTAGCCGTCGGAGTACCGCTGCCGGAGCGCTTCAGGCGTGGCGTTGGCGATCAGCCGGCCCGCGTCGATGAAGGCCGCCCAGTCGCAGTACTCGACCTCCTCGAGGAAGTGGGTGGTGACGAAGACCGTCACGCCGGCGCCGGCCTCGTCCTGGATGAGGTCCCAGAAGAGGCCGCGGCTCCGCACGTCGACGCCCGCGGTCGGCTCGTCGAGGAAGAGCACCCGCGGCCGGTGCAGCGTCGCGAGCGCCAGGCCGGCGCGCTGCCGGATGCCGGCGGGCAGGTCCTCGGGCTTCTCGGCCTCCGCCTCGCCGAGCGCGAAGCGCTCGCGGAGCGCGCCCCACCGGTCCTCGAGTTCCTTGCCCGCGAGCGCGTAGAGGCCGGCGTAGAACTCGACGTTCTCGCGGAGCGTGAGGCCCTGGTAGAGGCTCACCTTCTGCCCCATGTAGCCGATGTGGTCGCGGACGCGCCGCGGCCGCGCGATCACGTCGACGCCGTCCACTTCGACCGTGCCCGCGGTCGGCTTGAGGAGCCCGATCAGCATCCGGATCGTGGTGCTCTTCCCCGACCCGTTGGCCCCGAGGAAGGCGAAGATCGTTCCGGGCGTCACCTCGATCGAGAGATCGTCGACGGCCGTGAAATCGCCGAAGCGCTTGGTGAGGCCGCGCGTGCGGATGATCGGCGCCGGCATCGGTCACGGGCTCGAGAGCGCGAGCAGCGTCGACTCCATGTCGACGGGCAGCGGCTCGACGAGACGCACGGCGGCGCCCGGCAGCGCCTCGAGGTCGCGAAGCACGCGCGCCGGCTCGGGCGCCCCGTGCACCTCGACGCGGACGAAGCGTCCGGTGGCGCGCGCCGCCTGCACGTAGGGGAGCGCGCGCGCGGCGCGGGCGATGGCCCGCACGTCGTCACCCCAGGCGCGGTAGAGCGCGGAAGAGACCGCCGCACGCAGCTCGGCGGGCGTGCCCGCGGCGCGGACGCGACCCGCTTCGAGGTAGATCAGCCGGTCGCAGGCGGCCGCCTCGTCGAGGTAGCTCGTGCTGAGGACGACGAGCGCGTCGGTCCGCGCCTGCACGAGCATGGTCCAGATCTCGGCCCGCGCCACGACGTCGACGCCCGCGGTCGGCTCGTCGAGCACGAGGAGCGCCGGCGCCGCGACGAGCGCGTTGGCGATCGCCAGCTTCTGCTTCATGCCGCCCGAGAGCTGCCCGGCGGTGCGGTCGGCGAACGGGGCGAGGCCGGTGCGTGCCAGGAGCTCCGTCTTCCGCCGGACGAACTCCGCTTCCGCGAGCCGATGGAGCCGCGCGGTGAAGCGCAGGTTCTCGTCCACGGTGAGATCCCGATGGAGGCTGAAGGACTGCGGCACGTAGCCGATGTGCGCTTTCAGCTCGGTCACGTCGCCACGGAGATCGGTGCCGAGGACGGTGGCTTCCTCCGCGTCGACGACCAGCAGGCCCGCGAGCGCGCGGAGCAGCGTCGTCTTGCCGGCGCCGTCCGGGCCGACGACGCCGACGATCTGTCGCTCGTCGATCGTGAGGTCGATGCCGGCGAGCGCGCGCCGGCGCCCGTAGCGCTTCTCGAGCCGGCGCAGACGGATGAGGGGCGCGCTCATGGCGGGCCCGTGCCGTCGCGGAGGAGGTAGACGTTACCCTCGGTCCCCGGCTGCAGCCGCTCGACGTCGCGCAGGACGCGCACCTTCGCGCGGTACACCTGGCCGAGCCGGTCGCTCCGCGTCTCGATCTTCTCGGGAGTGAACGTGGCCTTGTCGGCGACGAACTCGACCTCGCCCGGCACGCGCTGCCCCGGCCGGCTGTCGAGCTCGATCTCCACCCGCCGGCCGACGTGGAAGCTGCCGACCTCGGGGACGG
Source organism: Deltaproteobacteria bacterium (assembly GCA_005879585.1). Classification (GTDB taxonomy): domain Bacteria; phylum Desulfobacterota; class Binatia; order DP-6; family DP-6; genus DP-3. Next base: position 20,499 of record VBKG01000174.1, read on the forward strand.
GGACGTAGACCTGCACGTACTTGTCGGTCGGGTCGAGGACCGAGACGATGGCGGCACCCGGCTGCGCGAGCTCACCCGGCCAGATGAACTGCGTCTGTACGACGGTCGGCGTCGCGGGCGCGCGGATCGTGTACTTGGTCTCGGTCACGCGGAGCTCGCCGAGCTGCGCGGTCGTGAGCTCACGCTTGGCGTGCAGGGAAGCCAGCTCCTGCTGGGCGAGGGTGATCGTGCGCTGCTCGGCCTCCGAGCGCGCGAGCATCTCGCGCGCCCGCTCGACGCCGCTGCGTGCCTGGTCGCGGGCCGCGCGGCGGTCGTCGAGCGTCTGCGCCGGGCTTATACCGGTGCGCACCAGGGCCGCCTCACGGGCATACGTCCGCTCCGCGAGCCGCGACCCGGCATCGGCCTGATCCAGCTCGGCCCGGCGCGCACTCACGTCGCGCTGCCAGGTGGTCTGCACGAGGGTGATGCGCTCCTCCTGCGTGCGGATGTCGGCGTCGAGGACGTCGAGCTCGTGCTGCTTGGACGCGAGGCGCGCCTGGATGTCCTGCTCGTCGAGCCGCGCGACGATGCCGTCCGCCGGGACGGCGGCGCCCTCCGCATACGGGACCTCGAGGACGCGGCCGGTCACCTCGCTTCGCAGCACGCGCTCCTCGCCCTCGACGAAGCCCGTGTAGTACGCGGGTCCGCGCGGCCGGCGCGCGAACCAGACGGCTCCGCCGGCCGCCAGCACGAGCGCCACAATCGCCAGGACGGCCCGGCGATTCATGCCGTGCGTCGCACGCGGCGCGTGGCGGCCGCGAGGCGCTCCATCCCGCCCAGGGAGAACTCGGCCACATGCTCGGCCAGCTCGCGGCTGAAGCCGCGGGGGTAGGCGGGCTCTCCGAGCATGAGCAGCATCGCGGGCATGACCGAGCGGTAGAAGTAGGCCTGCGCCGCGGTGCTGAAGACGCAGCGCTCGACGGTGCGGCGGTCGAGCGCGGGCACGAGGTGCGCGACGATCTCCTCCATCTCGCGCGTCACCGGACGGATGAACTCCTCGACGA
>VBKG01000175.1 GCA_005879585.1 Deltaproteobacteria bacterium
CGAGGAAGTAGCGGTGCTGGCGGACGTGGCCGGCGGCCGAGCGCGGAAAGGAGAGCGGGTCGTCCGAGCCCCCCTCCTTCTCGGTGCCGATCCGCACGTCGGTATACGCGCGCATGAGGAGTCGCATCTCGCCCCGGTCGTCGAGCTGGACGGCTCGGGCGAGCGCGACCGGCAGGACGAGCAGCGCGACGGCCATCCAGGCCGTATCCCGGACTCGGTGCCGCATGATCGCCGTCTTCGTCATCGACCCTCCGGTTCGCCGGCTCCGGGTGCCGTGCGCCAGGTGGTGCGTGAAAGGCGGCGGCTTTATAAGAAAGCCCCGAGAACGGTGTCAAGGACGGGTGCGGCCAACGCGGCGGCGGTAGTCGTCCAGGACGGCCAGGCTGTCGGGGCAAAAGGGCTGGCTGGCGCGGCGCCGTTCGATCTCCTCGAGGGTCACGAACTCGCCCCGCACGACCTCTTCGGGCTGGAGGCGGAAGGGTCCCTCGTGCAGCGTGCGGTAGGCCATCCCGTGCACCACGGTCCGGTCGTCGGCAAACCGGACGGGGAAGAGCGGCTCGAGCGCCGCGCCGACGCCGAGCTCTTCGCGGAGCTCGCGCCGGGCGCCCGCGAGGAACGATTCGCCCGCCGCCAGCACGCCCCCGACCGCCACGTCCCAGTGCGCGGGATAGACGTCCTTGGTGGGCGTGCGGAGGTGGGTGAAGAGCTCGCCGCGACCGTTGAACACGAGCACGTAGCACGTCCGATGCGGCAGCCGCCGGAGGCGCATCTCGCGCCGGGTGACGACGGCGACGGTCTCGCCCGCGTCGTTTACGACGTCGACGAGCTCGGCGTCGGACTCCGTCACGGCGCGTCGTCGAAGCGTCCGCCGACCGCGGCGAGCTCCTCCGGCGTGTTCACGTTGGTGAGGCTCCGGGCGGCGCCGCGGACCGCGCGCATCTCGGCTTCGCTCACGTAGTCGACGCGCAGCCGCCGCAGCACGTCGCGCACCGCGTTCTGTCCTGCGCGGAGGTGCGCCTCGATCTCGCGCAACGCACCGACGGCATACACGGCGTGCAGCGGCTCGACGTCGCCGTCCCAGCACGGGACGACGGCCTCCGCGCTCCCCACCCGGCCGAGGAGGAACCGGATGACCTCCGGGTCGAGACCCGGCATGTCGCACGCGGCGACGAAGACGTGCGGGTACCGGCTGGCGAGCAGCGCCGCGTGGATGCCCGCGAGCGGACCGCATCCAGGAAACTGGTCGGCGACCGTCTGGACGTCGAGGCCCGCGAAGCGCTCCGGACGGTTGGTCGACACGAGGACCTGCGCGAAGAGCGACCGGAAGATGCGCACCGCGCGCACCGCGATCGGCTCCCCCTCGACGGCCGCGAACGCCTTGTCGCGCCCACCCATCCGCGAGGCGCGCCCGCCGGCAAGGACGACGCCCGCCACGGGCGCCCCGGGGGCGATCATGATGCCATCCCAATACCGCGGCGGGGCCGGCCGTCCAAGGGCCGTTGACAGCGGCGGGGAGCAGCGCGAAAGTCGTTGGCTTCGGATGGAGTCGAGCGCCGCCGCTCTCGACGCGGCCGCGGAGTGCATCAGTCGCGCGCGCTACGTGGTCGCGCTGACGGGCGCAGGGCTGTCCGTCGAGAGCGGGATCCCGCCGTTCCGCGGACCCGGCGGACTCTGGACCAAGCACGGCGAGCCGCCGATGGACGGCTACCAGCGCTTCCTGCGTGACCCGCGCGCGGTCTGGGAGGAGCGGCTGAATCCCTCCGGCCCCATGCGCGAGCTCTGGCAGGCGCTGGCGGAGGCGCGGCCGAATCCCGGCCACCTCGCGCTCGTCGAGCTCGAGGAGCTCGGGATCCTGAAGGCGACGATCACCCAGAACGTCGACAACCTGCACCGCCTGGCGGGTAGCGGCCGCCTCCTCGAGATCCACGGCAATGCGACGCTCGTCCGCTGCATCCAGTGCGTCGCGCGTTTCGGGCGCGACGCGATCGACTTCGCGGAGCTGCCGCCGAGGTGTCCACACTGCGAGGGCATCTTGAAGAGCGACACCGTGTCGTTCGGCGAGCCGATCCCGGCCGACGTGCTCGAGGGCTGCTTCGAGGAGTCCGAACGCGCGGACTGCATGATCGTCGCCGGGACGTCGGCCACCGTGTACCCGGCGGCGCAGTTCCCCGTCTCCATCCATCAACGCGGCGGCGACCTCGTCGAGGTGAACCCCTACGAATCGGAGATCACCCAGCTCTGCCGCCACACCTTGCAGGGCGCTGCGGGCGAGGTCCTGCCAGAGCTGGTCGAGCGCGTTCGCCGGCGCTGAGCGCCGGACGCGACCGCGTCAGGGCGGCGGGAAGCCGACGAGCGCCGTGGCGCGCCCGCGGGTATCGAAGGTGATGCTGCGCCCGTAGCCGTAGTACCAGGTGGTCCAGCCCCCGCCCGACGACTCGACGGAGGTGGGATCGCCGACCAGACGCTGGACGTCCGTCGCCGACATGCCGCGCTTCACCGTGCGCAGCGCCTCGTATGCGGGGCGCGGCTGCGGCTCGCCGTAGCTCGCCGGCGCCGGCGGAGCCTGACTCGCCTGCACGGCGGCGGCCGCGGCCGCCTCGCGCTGCTCGAGCTGCGTCAGCACCGCCTCCATCCGGTCCTGGGCGGCGGCCATGCGATCGGTGACGTCCGCCAGGCGGTCGAGCACCGTGGCCAGCCGTTCGAGCGCCTCCGCCTCGGCCTGCTCGCGTCGCGCGTCCCGCTCCTGCCGGTCGCGGTGCCGCTCCCCTGCCGTGAGCGTGATGTCCGCCGGCGAGCGGACGACGATCTCGGGCTTGCGCTCGCTCTGCGTCACCTTGCCGCGGACGCGCACCTGCTTGCCGCTGTAGAGCTGCTCGAGCTTCTCGGGCGGGAGGTCCTTGAAATTCGCCGCCTGGACGACGGCCGTGAAGCGGTTGAGCGTCGGGTCGAAGGCGAGGAGGCACGAGAGCTGCGAGCATCGCACGCCGAGCACGCGTCCCTCCACCACGACGTCCTCGCCGACGTGCTTCTCGGCCTCGTCCCACGGAATGACGGTCTCGGCGTGGGCGACGGCGGCCCCGGCGACGATCGACAGTGCGCATCCCAGCCACCACGGCCGCGCGCGCCGCTTGACCCGGCGGAAGCGCATTCAGTAAAGACCGGCGTTACACCGAGCCGACCCGGAAGTCCAACCCATTTTTCCGCGATGTCCGATCATGCCGGCCCGCTGCCCGTCCCGACCCCGGAGACACGCCGCTACTGGGAAGCCGCCCGCCGCCACGTCCTCGAGCTGCCGCGGTGCCGGGCCTGCGGCCACCGCTTCTTCTACCCGCGCGCCGCCTGTCCGCGCTGTCTGTCCGCCGACCTCGAGTGGGTGCAGGCGAGCGGACGCGGGACGCTGCACACCTTCACGGTCGTGCACCGCGGCGCGCGCGACTTCCCGCTCGGCACGCCGTACGTGATCGCCATCGTCGAGCTCGCCGAGGGTCCGCGCCTGATGACCAATCTGGTCGACGTCGAGCCGGATCCGGCGCGGCTCCGGATCGGCATGCCGGTCGAGGTGGTGTTCGCCGACGTGTCGGCGGACGTGGCGCTGCCGCGCTTCCGTCCCGCTCGCGCATGACGCGCATGCGGGGACGTGTCGCCATCGTCGGCGCCGCCGAGTCGGACGAGATGGGGCGGCTGCCGCACAAGTCGGCGTTCGCGCTCCACGCCGAGGCGGCGCGGAACGCGCTCGCCGACGCCGGGCTCGAGAAGGACGACGTCGACGCGGTGTTCACGGCGGGCCTCTGGATGGCCTCGGAGGCCGCCGAGTACCTGGGGCTCCGGCCGCGCTACGTCGACGGGACGCAGATTGGCGGCTGCTCGTTCATCGCGCACGTCGAGCACGCGATGGGCGCGATCGCGGCGGGCCTCTGCGAGGTGGCGCTCATCACGCACGGCGAGAGCGGCGCCTCGCGGGTCGCGATGCCGGGCATGCGCTTCGGCCCGGACTCGGTGCGGCTCCAGTTCGAGGCGCCGTTCGGCCTCGCCGGTCCGCCGACGGGCTACGCGCTCGCCGCCGCGCGTCACATGCACGAGTTCGGCACGACGAGCGAGCAGCTCGCCGAGGTGGCCGTCGCGACGCGGAAGTGGGCGGCGCTCAACCCGCGCGCGGCCATGCGGGATCCGCTCACGGTGGACGACGTGCTCGCCTCGCGCATGATCTCCTGGCCGCTCCACCTCCTCGACTGCTGTCTCGTGACCGACGCGGGCGGCGCGGTCGTGGTGACGTCGGCGGAGCGAGCGCGTGACCTGCCGAAGCGGCCGGTCTACGTTCTCGGCACCGGCGAGGCGTCGACGCACGTCATCGTGAGCCAGATGCCCGACTTCGCGCGGTGGGATGCGGCGCGCATCGCGGGCGAGCGCGCCTTCGCGATGGCCGGCGTCGCTCCCGCCGACGTCGACGTCGCGATGCTCTACGACGCCTTCACCATCGTGCCGATCATGGCGCTCGAGGCGCTCGGCTTCTGCAAGCCCGGCGAGGGCGGCCCGTTCGTCGCCGGCCAGCGCACGGCACCGGGCGGCGCGTTCCCGATGAACACCAACGGCGGCGGTCTCTCGTACACGCACACCGGGATGTACGGCATCTTCACGCTGATCGAGGCGGTGTGGCAGCTGCGCGGCGAGTGCGGCGCGCGGCAGGTGCCCGACTGTCGCGTGGCGCTCTGCCACGGTCTCGGCGGGATGTTCAGCGCCGCCGCCACGCTCGTCGCCTCGACGGACGTCTGATGTTCCCGGTGCTGCTGTACACCCGGACCGGCTGCTTGTGGTGCGATCGCAAGCGCGTAGAGCTCGCGGCGCGCGGCGTCGCGTTTCGCGAGATCGACGTGGCGGCGCGGCCGGAGGTGGTGCCGGAGCTGCTGAAGCTGACCGGAGGACGGCGGCTCGTGCCGGTCGTCGTCGACGGCGGACGCATCGAGATCGCCCCCGAGGGCGGCTCGGCCTTCTAGGAGGCCGACCCGAGATACATCTCGGGTCGGGACCGGACGCGAGAGTGGAACGCTCGGTGACCCGCGCGCGCCGCATGTCGCGGCCGGCGAAAGCCGGCGCGACAGACGAGGTACGCCCGCCCCGCCGACGCCTCTGTGCGAGGCCTGTCCAGCCCGCCGAAGGCTGGCGGCTTCACCGCTGCGGCGGCATCCGCCGATCGAGCGATGCGCGCCGGGCGCGTACCCCGCATGCCGCGCTGGCTTCGCCAGCTGCGGCACGGCAGTCGCGCGTGGTACTGTCCCTTCACGCTCGCGTCTGGCTCCGACCCGAGACATGAGTCTCGGGTCGCCCAGCTAGGACGCCGTCGGGTCCGCAGGTGTCCGATTTCAGCGACTGCTTCCTTCTCGTGTTCGGCCAGCTCGCCGTCGGTGGGCTGGCCGCGCTTGCGGTGCCACCGTTCGCGGTACTCCAGCGGGGATTCTACAAGTCGAGCGCGTGCGTCTTTCTCGGCTGCGCGTTGCTGTTCATCGTCGGACGGGCGACGCTCGCCGTCCGCGCCGGCGACCTGATCAGCGGCCGCGCCGTCGAGCTCGCGCTGTGGACGACATTCGCGGCGGCGTTTGCGGCCTATCTGGCGTCGCTCTGGGGCGAAGAGCCGCGGCTGCGCGCGCGGACATATCCCGCGGCACTGTTCTTCGGCGTTGCCGCGCTGTGCGCGAGCGCCCTCGCCCACCGCCTCGGTACGGTCGGCTCGGCCGCCGCGCTCCTCTATCCGCTGTCGTTCCTCACGGGCGCGCTGGCGCTGGGCGCCGTCGCCACGGGCATGCTGCTCGGTCACTGGTACCTGATCGACCTCGGCCTCTCGATCGGACCGCTCGAGCGACTCCTCCGCTACTTCGTGGCCGTGCTGGTGCTCCACGTCGCCGTGCTCGCGTTGACCCTCGTCGTCATGGCGCTCGCCCCGGGCGCCGGAACGGCCGCCGTCGCGAAGCTCTGGCACGAGCACCGCTCGTTGCTGGCCGCCCGCTTCCTCCTCGGCCCGCTCGCGGCGCTCGGACTCGGCTACCTGATCCACCGCACGCTGCGCATTCCGCAGACGATGGCCGCGACCGGCCTCTTCTACATCGCCATCCTGGCGGTGATGGTGGGCGAGCTCCTCGGCCGCCTGATCCTCTTCCGCACGTCGCTGCCGCTCTGAGCCCACGAGTCCCCGCGAATATTGGGGGAGGCTGACCGCGAGAGCGGTCACGCTAGCCGACGGGGTGCGGGGGCATCGGAGGAGCGCAGCGCGCGCCAGCGCGCGAGCACCGCACGGGCCCCCGACTTCTAATCGTACACGCGGATCAGCGTGACGCGAATGCCCTTCGACGTCCAGCCGAGGTCGAAGCCGACGGCCATCCCTTCTCGCAGGCCGTCGACACGCGGGATGGGGCCGACGATCTCGACGAAGGGAAACTTGAAGCGATACTCGCGGCCGGTGGCCTCGCTGCGCAGCGTCCCGCTGTCGCTGCCGTAGTAGACGCGGCTGATGACGCCCCGGTAGTACCGATCGGCAACCGGTTCCGGCGCGGGCGGCTCATCGCCTTCCGGTCGGTCGCCGGTCACGCCGCGGGAGTCCCGCCGCCGCGGAGCGCCGCGCCGGCCGCCGCCTGCAGGTGCGGGGCACCGACCCGATCGACGAACGCGGCGAAGCTCTCGCCCGCCTGTCGCTCCCGCTCGTAGAGGCGCGCGAGCGCCGCGATCACCGCAGGCGCATCCTCCTCGGGGAAGCGACCGAGCCGTTTGCCGATACGCGCCCGCCCCTCGCCGACGGAGCCGCCCACGAGGATCGAGTAGAACGGACGATCGGTACCGTCCTCCGTCTTGACGACGTGTCCGGTGAGCCCGACGTCGCCGACGTGATGCTGGCCGCAGGAGTTCGGGCAGCCGCTGATCTTCACCGCGAACGGACCGAGCCGCTCGACGAAGCCGTTGGCGGTCTCCGGCGCGGCGTGGAGATGCTCCCGCAACCGCTCGGCCATTCCCATCGACCGCGTGATCGCGAGAGAGCAGTAGTCCATGCCCGGACACGACACGACGTCGTCGATCGACGCGACGTCGGGACCGGCGAGCTCGATCTCCACGAGGCTCGCGTGCAGCGCCGGCAGCGCCGCCTCCGGGATCCAGGGCACGACGAGGTTCTGGTCGTTGGTGGTGCGCAGCGCGCCGTTCCCGTGCGTGCGCACGAGGCGCGCAACGGCACGCATCTGCTCGGTGGTGATGTCCCCGAGGGGCAGCTTCACGACGGCCGCGCGGTATCCCGGCTGGCGCTGGGCGCGGGTGTTCGTGCGCGACCAGTGCGCGAACTCCGGGAGCGGTGCCGTCGCCGCGCGCCCCGCGTCGGGTGCGGGCGGCGTCCGATAGGCCGCCACCGTTTCGTCGACCTGGCGACGCAGCTCCGCCCCGCGCTCGCGGTCCACGCGCTCGACCTCGGCATCGATCGCAGCCCGGAAGCGCTCGAGCCCCATCTTCTGGACGAGATACTTCATGCGGGCCCTGTTGCGGTTCTTGCGCTCGCCGAAGCGGTGCTGGACGCGCACGATCGCCTCGCACCAGACGAGCAGGTCCCGATCGGAGACGAAGTCGCGGATCGGCTTGGCGAGGAAGGGCTGCGCGCCGAGGCCGCCGCCCGCATGGAGCGAGAAGCCGCGCTGCCCGTCGTGCATCTTCGCATACAGCCCGATGTCGTTCACCGGCGCCTGCGCGCAGTCGTGCTCGCAGCCCTCGACGGCGATCTTGAACTTCCGCGGCAGCGTCAGGTTCAGCGGATTGAAGAGGAAGTAGTCGTGGATCGCGATGCAGTACGGGCCGACGTCGAAGGGCTCGGTCGGCGCCGTGCCCGCATAGGGACACGCGGTGACGTTGCGGACGCTGTCCGCGCAGGCGCCGCGGGTGGTGATGCCGACGGCCAGCAGCCGCTCGTAGAGGTCGATGATGCCGTCGACGGGCACCCAGTGGATCTGGATATCCTGCCGAGTCGTCACGTGCGCGATGCCTCGCCCGTAGCGGTCGGCCACGTCCGCGATGCCCTCGAGCTGCTCGGCGGACAGCATGCCCCCGGGAATCTTGATGCGCTGCATGTGGCTCGTATGGTCGAGCTGGTAGTAGAGCCCGTAGGACAGGCGGATCGGCCGCCACTCGTCGGCCGTGAGCTCGCCGCGGATGAATCGGTCGGTGCGCCGCTGGTGGCCCGCAAGGGCGCTCTGCTGCTGCTCTTTCGTGGGACGCATCGCGTCGGTCGGGTCATTATGGGGGGCCGGCTTCGCGCAAGTCAACGTGCAAAACCCGGCCGTGGGCCAGGGTCGGCTACGGCGGCGTCAGGCGCCGGCGACCGGTTGCCCCTCCGCGCCGAGCGCGTCGTAGCGGAGGTCCCGGAACGCCTCGCACTCGGCGGCCAGCGCGTCGAACGCCGCGGCTGCACTCGCGGGCGGCTCCCCGCCCCCGAGCCGCGCCACGAGCTCGCCGAGGACGGCCCATCCCGGACGCGCCTCCGCCGGCGGTGCGACCGCCGTGTGGAACCGCTGCACGCGGCCGGCGTGGTTCGTGAACGTGCCGTCGCACTCGGCGTAGGTCGCGAGCGGCAGGACGACGTCGGCATAGGCGGCGACCTCGCGCCGGTCCGTGTCGATCACGACGAGGCACGGTACGCGCTCGAGCGCCGCCTGTACGGCGGCCGCGTCGCGCCAGGCCGTCAGGTCCGTGCGGTGGAGAACGAGAGCGCGGAGCTCGCCCGCAGCGGCTGCCCGGATGAGGTCGTCGACGGCGCCCGCATCCCCGAGGCCCTGGAGCCGGAGCCCGCTCGTGTTCGGGTTCTTGTCGGCCTTCACGAGGAAGTCGTCGTGAAACGCCCCCGGCGGCGACCACGAGATGCCAGCCATCCGGGCGCCGAGCGCGGCACCGAGGCGGCGCAGGAGGAACACCTCTTCGTTCGGGGCCTGCGCCGAGACCACGATGCCGACGGCACCGGGGTCACCGTCCCGCGCGAGGTCGGCGAGGCGCCCCGCCGCCTGGCCGATCGCGCTCGCCCAGGTCGAGCCGACGAATTCGTCCTCTCCGCGCACCACCGGCTGCATGAGTCGGCCCTCGCCCTGGAGGTCGCGGTAGGAGAGCCGGCCGTTGTCGCACATCCAGTACTGGTTGACGGCGAGGTTCTGGCGCGGCTGGAAGCGGAAGATGCGGTCCTCGCGGTGGTAGATCTCGATGTTGCAACCGTTGGCGCAGGCGCCGCACACCGACTCGGCGCGCTCGAGGTACCAGACGCGGGCGCGGAAGCGGAAGTCGCGGCTGGTGAGTGCGCCGACGGGACAGATGTCGACGACGTTACCCGAGTACGGGTTGTCGAGGACCCTGCCCGGCGCCAGCTCGATCTCGCAGTGATCACCGCGCTCGTAGATGGCGAGCTCGCTCGTGTGGGTGACCTCGTCCAGGAAGCGCGTGCAGCGGGCGCACAGGATGCAGCGCTCCTGATCGAGCATGACGAGCGGCCCGATCGGGATCGCCTTCTTCTTCCGCACCTTCGCCGGCAGCGGCACGCGGCTCCGCTGCCGGTCGTAGTCCATGTAGTATTCCTGGAGCTTGCACTCTCCCGCCTGGTCGCACACCGGACAGTCGATCGGGTGGTTGATGAGGAGGAATTCCAGCACCGCGCGCTGCGCGGCCTTCGTCTTCTCGCTCGTGGTGTGCACGACCATGCCGTCCGCGACGCGCGTGTTGCAGGCGATCTGCAGCTTCGGGATCTTCTCGATCTCGACGAGGCACATGCGGCAGTTCCCCGCGATCGTGAGGCCGGGATGCCAGCAGTAGTGCGGGATCTCGATGCCGGCGCGCTCGGCGGCCTGAAGGACGGTCAGCCCGTCGGCGACGTCGACCTTGCCGCCGTCGATCTCAAGCGTGGGCATGGCGGCGGGATGGCTCCGCGATGGGCCGGAACGGGCAGCGGCCGAGGGCCGCGTGCTCCTCGAACTCCGCGCGATACTTGGTGACGAATGCCCGGGCCGGCATGGCGGCGGCGTCGGACAGCGCGCAGATCGTCGTCCCCATCATGTTGCCGGCGATGTTGAGGAGGAGGTCGACGTCGGCGGCCGTCGCCGTCCCCTCGCCGTACTCCAGGCGTCGGAGGACCTTCTCGAGCCACCCCGTGCCCTCGCGGCACGGCGTGCACTGGCCGCACGACTCGTGGTGGAAGAACCGCGCGATCACGAGCGCCGTCCAGACCATGCAGACGGTCTCGTCCATCACCATGATGCCCGCCGAGCCGAGGAACGAGCCCGCCTTCTGCACCGAGTCCATGTCCATCGGCACGTCGATCTCGTCGGCGGTGAAGACCGGCATCGACGCGCCGCCCGGGATGACGCCCTTGAGCTTCCGGTCCCCGGGGATGCCGCCCGCGTGGTCGTAGATGATCTCCCGGAGCGGCGTCCCCATCGGCAGCTCGTAGGTCCCCGGACGGACGACGTGGCCGGAGACGCAGAAGAGCTTCGGGCCGGGGCTCTTCTCGGGACCGATCGCGCGGAACCAGTCGGCACCCCGCAGCACGATGTGCGGCACGCAGGCGAGCGTCTCGACGTTGTTGACGATCGTCGGGCAGCCGAAGAGGCCATGCGTCGCGGGAAATGGCGGCTTGATGCGAGGGTAGCCGCGCTTGCCCTCGAGCGATTCGATGAGGCCGGTCTCCTCCCCGCAGATGTAGGCCCCGGCCCCGCGATGCACCCACACGTCGAGGTCGAATCCGGTGCCGAGGACGTTCTTGCCGAGGAAGCCCGCCTGCCGCGCCTCCGCGATCGCCGCCTCGAACCGCTCGGCGCCGAGCGCGAACTCGCCGCGGATGTAGATGTACGCCGTGTGACAGCGGATCGCGTAGGCGGAGATGATGATGCCTTCGAGCAGCTGGTGCGGGTCCTGCTCGATGATGAGGCGATCCTTGAACGTGCCGGGCTCGCTCTCGTCGGCGTTGACCGCGAGGTAGACGGGCTTCGCCGTCTGCTTCGGCAGGAAGCTCCATTTGAGGCCCGTCGGAAACCCCGCGCCGCCGCGGCCACGCAGGTTCGACGTCTTCACGATCCCGACCAGCTGCTCGGGCGAACACGTCGTGAGCGCCTTCCGCGTGGCCTCGTACCCGCCGTGCGCCACGTAGACGTCCAGCCGCCGGAGGTCCGGGATGTCCCGGCAGCGCAGCAGCAGGCGCTCGGCCATCCCTGGCGCCCGTCCCCGGCTCAGCGGCCCGCGGCCTGGGGCTGCTCGGGCTCCGGGCCGAGGCGGTGCTTCTGCCCCTGGATCTTCCGCTGTAGCGCCATCAGGCCGTCGAGCACGACCTCCGGCCGCGGGGGGCAGCCCGGGACGTAGACGTCGACCGGGATGACGAGGTCGATGCCGGGGAGCGTCGTGTAGTTGTCGTAGAAGCCACCGGTCGACGCGCACGCGCCGAAGGCCATGACCCACTTCGGCTCGGCCATCTGCTCGTAGACCCGCTTCAGGATCGGCGCCTGGCGCATCGTCACCGTGCCGATGACCATGAGCAGGTCCGCCTGGCGCGGCGTGAAGCGCGGCAACAGCGCCCCGAAGCGGTCGATGTCGTACGGCGACATCGAGAGCGACATGTACTCCATGGCGCAGCACGCCGTCGCGAAGGGGTACGGGAAGATGGAATACTTCCGAGCCCAGCCGATCGCGCGATCGAGCCGCGTCACGACCACGGCTTCGGCGATGAGCGCCTCGTCGCCCGTCGTCGCGCGCACCGGACGCGGAGGCGGAAGCGGCTTCGCCATCTGATGCTGGTAGTATCCGCTGCCCCCCGCCCTGTCAAAACGACCCCAGCGCCGCGGCCGCGTCGGACAGGCAGCGCTCGGTCGTTTCCCAGTCGAGACAGGCGTCGGTCACCGAAACGCCGTAGCGGAGCCCTTCGCGCCCGCGGGCGAGCGGCTGGTTGCCGCCGGCGAGGTTGCTCTCGAGCATGAAGCCCATGATCGAGCGACTGCCGGCGCTCACCTGCGCGACGATCTCCGCCAGCACCTCGGGCTGCCGGCTATAGTCTTTGCCGGTCTGCGCGTGACTGCAGTCGACGAGGATGCGGACCGGCACGTCGGCGGTCGCCAGCAGACGCTCGCAGGCCTCGATGCTCGCGCGGTCGTAGTTCGGCGTCCGGCCGCCGCGCAGGATGATGTGGCAGTCGGGGTTTCCCTGCGTGTGGACGACCGACGTCATGCCCTCCTGGTTGATGCCGACGAAGGCGTGCGGATGCCGCGCCGATTGCAGCGCGTTGATCGCGACCTGCTGGTTGCCGTCGGTGTTGTTCTTGAAGCCGACCGGCATCGAGAGCCCGCTCGCCATCTCGCGGTGGGTCTGGCTCTCGGTGGTGCGCGCGCCGATCGCCGCCCACGAGACCAGGTCCGCGAGATATTGCGGGGTCACGGGATCGAGGAGCTCGGTCGCCGCCCCGAGTCCCAGCCCGTTGATGTCGATCAGGAGCCGCCGTGCCAGCCGCAGTCCGAGTGCCATGTCGTGCGTCCCGTCGAGATGCGGGTCGTTGATGAGGCCCTTCCAGCCGATCGTGCTCCGCGGCTTCTCGAAATACACCCGCATGAGGACGAAGAGCTTCGGCGCGACGCGCTCGGCGAGCGCGCGCAGGCGCCGCGCGTAGTCGAGGGCCGCCTCCGGGTCGTGAATCGAGCAGGGGCCGACGACGGCCAGCAGGCGGCGATCACGCCCGGCGAGGACGTCGCGCACGGTCGTCCGCGCCCGCACGACGACCTCGTACACCGCGTCGGATGCCGCGAGCTCGCGCTTCAGCGCGACGGGCGGCACGAGCGGCTCCGTCTTGACGATCCGGAGGTCCTGGGTCCGCAGCATTCGCGGCAGCTTAGTGGGCGGCGCCCCCTCGTCAAGGGGCGCGCCGTTTGCAATCGACGGGATCGCGGGCTACGGCCGCCCCGCATGGAGGCCCTCACCCGCTGGATCCACCTCCTCGCTCTCGCGACCTACTTCGGGACGACGCTCGGCCTCGCGCTGCAGCTGCTGCCGGCCGCCGAGATGGTCACGGATCCCGCGCTCCAGCGCCGTGTCCTCGCGCGCGGCCTCCGGCCGTACAACGTGCTCTCGGTCGGTGCGCTCGGCGTCCTCGTGATCTCCGGCGCTTCGTCGCTCACCGAGTGGAAGGCGCTCCTCGGCCACGAGTTCGCCCGCCTGCTCTGGCGTCTCGTTGGCAAGCTCTCGCTGACGTTCGCGCTCATCCTCGTCGCCACGTACGTGTCGTTCGGGCTCGCGCATCGCCTCGTGCGTGCCGAGCTCGGTCAGCTGCCGGTCGACGCCGCCGCGCAGGCGGGCATGATCCGCCGGATGCGGGGCGGCGCCTGGCTCGGGCTGGCCCTCGCGGCGTGGACCGCGTGGGTCGGCGTCGGTCTCACGCGCTGATCGTTCGCCACCAGGTCGCGGCGCGGCGGCGCGCGAGCCGTTGCCTGACCGCGGCGGGCGCACGCGATGCCTCCTCGGTCACGACGCGCGTCACGAGATCGAGCGGCGTCCGATCGAAGAGCTGGTTCACGACCTCGACGTCACGGCGCTCGAGCACGGCTTCCGGCTCGACATCGGGGACGCGGAGCCGGCGCGCGAGCCCCGCCGGCACGAGACGATCTGCGGTCGTGACGACGAGACAGCGCCGGCGGGCCGCGCGGGCGGCGAGCGCGAGGGCGAGCGTCCCGCACTTGTTCCAGACCGCCCACGGGGTGACGGCGTCGGCGCCGACGACGACCGCGTCGATCCGCTCGACCCACGCCGGCGCCAGCGCGTCGACGATCACGACGACGGGGATGCCGGCGGCCGCCAGGCGGGCGGCGAGCTTCACGCCCTCGCGTCCCGGGCGGCTCTCGGCGACCACGAGCCGCGCGAGACGGCCGGCGCGGTGCGCGACCACGAACGCCCGCGCCGCCACCGCCGACGACGACAGCGTGAGGCAGGCGGCGCGAGGCCGCAGACACGACGCCAGGCGAGCCGCGGCGGCGCCCGCCGCGGCTTCGCGCGTCGCCAGGTACGCATCCAGCACGGCGCGTACCGCCGCACCGCCGTCCGCCGCCGTCGTCGGCCGCTGCGCCGCACGAAACACCAGATCCGCGACGTTCAGCAGCGACCCCATCGCAGGCTGCGCGCGCACCACCGCCACGCCCGCCGCGCGCACAGCTCGTTGCCAACTCGCGAGCGTCTTGCCATCATCGCGCGCCGCCGCACGGAGCAACCGGGCAGCCCGGCACGCGAGCGCCGCCGCGCCGGACGTCCGGTCGCGCGCCAGCGCGGCGGCCGAGCGCCGTATGTCGTCCGAATCGGGCACGCGCACCGAGATCGTGGCCGTCGGCCGGGAGCTCCTCACCGGTCGCACGGTGGATACCAACTCGGCATGGATCGCAACTAGGCTCGGAGCACTCGGCGCATGGATCGAGCGCATCGTCGCGGTCGACGACGACCCGGCGCTCGTGGCGCGCGAGATCCGCGATGCCCGCCAGCGTGGCGCGTCGCTCGTCGTCACGACGGGCGGCCTCGGTCCGACGTTCGACGACCGCACGCTGGCGGGGGTGGCCGCAGCGATCGGAGTTGCGCTCGTCGAGCATCCGGCGGCGCTCGCCTTCGTCGCGCGACGCTACGCGGAGCTGGCGGCTGCGGGCGCGGTGGATGACGGCACGCTCACCGTGCCGCGCCGGAAGATGGCCGTCCTGCCCGACCGCGCGGAGCCCGTCGACAACCCCGTCGGGACCGCACCCGGCGTGCTCGCGACCGACGGGGACTTCACGGTGCTCGCGCTCCCCGGCGTTCCCGCCGAGATGCGCGAGGTTTTCGAGAACGCGCTGCCCATGGTCCGGCCGCGGCTCGCAGCGCCGGCGCACGTCGTCGAGCGCGAGGTCCCGACCGGCTGCGGCGACGAATCCGTCATCACGCTCGCCGCGGCGCACGCGATGGAGGTCGTACCCGGCGTGTACCTGAAGTCGCTGCCGACCGAGTTCGCGCCCGGCTGCGACCTCCGCGTCCGCATCAGCGCGCGCGGCACCGACCGTGACGAGGCCGAGGAGCGCACCACCCGTGCGGCGCACGAGCTCGCGACCGAGCTCGCCCGTCTCCGCCGCGCATAGGAGGCATCCCATGAACGTGCGACACGTGCCCGCGCTCCTCGCCTACTCGCCCGACAAGATGCGGAAGGTCGGGCTCGTCGACACGCCGAACCTCTTCTGCGACGCGTATTGCCTCGAGCCGGGTCAGGAGCAGACGGCGCACCGGCACGGTGTGGGCGACAAGCTCTACTACGTCGTCGCCGGGACCGGCCAGATCCGCGTCGGCAACGAGGAGCATGCGGTCGCGCCGGGCGACCTGGTGTGCGCACCCGCCGGCGAGGAACATGGCGTCCGCAATCCTGGTCCCGAGCGCCTCGCTCTGCTGGTCGTCATGGCGCCCAAGCCGTGAGCACGACGTCGCGAATCCGTGCGTTCGTTGCGCCTCCGCGGACCGGGTGATAGCTTCGAACCATGTTGATCCCGGCCACGCAGCTCCGCGTGGGCATGACCGTCGAGCACAACAAAGACCTCTGGCGCGTGATGAACGTCGTTCACGTGACGCCCGGGAACTGGCGCGGCATGGTCCAGACCAAGCTCCGGAACCTGCGCAGCGGCACGCAGACGGAGAACCGGTTCCGCTCGGAAGACAAGGTCGAGCGCGTGACGCTCGAGCAGCACGACATGGAGTTCCTCTACGAGAGCGACGCGCAGTATCACTTCATGAACACCGAGACCTACGACCAGATCGCGCTCGAGGTCGACCTCCTCGGCGATGCCGTGAGCTACCTCACCCCGAACTCCCGCATCCAGGTGGAGTTCCACGACGGGAAGCCGATGGGCGTGAACCTGCCGAAGACCGTCGACCTGAAGGTCGTCGAGACGGCACCCGGTCTCAAGAGCGCCAC
>VBKG01000013.1 GCA_005879585.1 Deltaproteobacteria bacterium
CGTCGAGGGCCCGGCGGTACGCCTCGCGCTCGCGCCGGCCCTCGTCGCTGTCGAGCCAGCGCTCGAGCGCCGGCGACGGGCGCGCGTCGCCGAGGAGAACTGCAATCAGGTCGTCGTGCTTCTTCATGCGCGTCGATCTCCGAGGGCGGCCCGCAGCCGCTTCACGGCCTGATACACGTTCGCGCGGGCCGCGGCCTCGTTCCCGCCGAGGCTCGTCGCGATGGCGTCGTAGTCGAGTCCGTGGAAGCGCCGGAGCATCAGGGCGGCCCGCTGCTTCGGCGGCAGCGCCTGCACCGCCTGGGCCACGCGCCGGAGCTCCTCTCGGCTCTCCGGCGACGACCCGGCGCGCGCGGGCAAACCGTCGAGGTCGAGGTCGACGGTGCGCGCCGTGCGGCGGGCGCGCCAGCGGGCGGCGCTGCGGGCGCTGTTGGTCGCGATGCGGTAGAGCCAGGCGCGGACGTTCGAATCGGGCGCGAGCCGGCCGAGCGCGCCCTGGGCGCGGAGGAACGCGTCCTGACACGCATCCTGCGCGTCGTGCTCGTTGCCGGTGAGCCGCACGAGATACGCCAGGATCTCGGGCCGGTACCGCTCGGCGAGCTCGGTGATGGAGACCTCGCCCATGGCTCGCGTCTTCTAACACCTCGTCAAAGCCGATGTGAGATTTCACATTCGGGCCGCTGGAGCGTCTCACGGACGTATGCGACCGAACGACGATGTGGCCGTCATCGACTGGCTGGCGGGCCTCTTCCCGGTCGTTCCGCGGCGCGGGACGCGTCTGGCCTTCATGTTCACGGACCTGGAGGGCTTCACGGTGCACGCGGCCCTCGCGGGGAACGGCGCCGCGCTCCGGCTGCTTCGCCGGCACGATGCGCTGGTGCTCCCCGCCCTCCGGGCGCACGACGGCCGGATCGTCAAGCGGCTCGGTGACGGGCTGATGGCGGTCTTCGACTCGCCGGCGGCCGCGCTCCGCGCCGCGGTGGCGATCCAGGGGGCGGCCGCCCGCCGGCGTCCCGCGGTGATGCTCCGCATCGGCATCCACGCCGGGGAGGTGCGCTGGCGCGAGGGAGATCTCGTCGGCCACGACCTGAACGTCGCCGCGCGGGTCACCGAACGGGCCCGCGGCGGCCGCATCGTCGTGAGTGACGTCCTGCGTACGGAGGCCGACGGTGTCCCCGTGCGGTTCCGGCGGACGCGCCCGCTCGCGATCCCCGGCCGCGCGCCGGTCCCGTTGTTTCGCGTCGAATTCCAGGAGGGCATGGCATGACCATCATCGAAACCGCGGAGTTCGAATCACCCGTCGGCCGCCTGACGCTCGCGGTGCACGCCGGACGGCTCTGCGCGCTCGATTTCGCCGAGAACTGGCCGCGCCGGCGCGCCGCCCTGGAGCGGCGGTTCCCGCGCGTCGAGCTGCGCGCGGCTGCCGATCCCGCCGGTCTGGTGACCCGCCTCGAGCGGTACTTCGCCGGCGACATCGCGGCGCTCGCCAGGATCCCGGTCGACCTCGAGGGGACGCCCTTCCAGCGTCGGGTGTGGAACGCGCTGCGCCGGATTCCTCCGGGCCGGACCGCGTCGTACGGCGAGCTCGCCCGCGCCGTCGGCGCTCCCGGCGCGGCCCGCGCGGTGGGTGCGGCGAACCGCTCCAATCCAGTCGCGATCGTGATCCCGTGCCATCGCGTCATCGGCGCCGATGGATGTCTGACCGGCTACGCGGGCGGGCTCGGGCGCAAGCAATGGCTCCTGGCGCACGAGTCCGCCCGGCGGAGCCCTTCCGATCGCCGCGCCTTCTCTGCTATGCCACCCGCGGAAGGAGCCGCGACGCATGGACCCGATGATCTCCAGCGATTCCCACATCGTCGAGCCGCCCGACCTCTGGGAGAAGTGGCTCACCGCCGACTTCCGGCCGCGCGCGCCGAAGCTCGTGAAGGACGAGGAGGGCGGTGACGCCTGGCTCTACAACGACGGCGGCGCGCCGGCGCCGCTCGGGCTCGTCACCGTCACGCGCGGCCGGCCGCGGGAGGAGCTCCGCTGGTCGGGCGCGCACTACGACGCCATCAACCAGGGCAACTTCGAAGGCTCGGCACGCGTCAAGGAGATGCTGGAGGACGGGGTGGTCGCGGAGGTCATCTACTCGCCGCAGCGGACCATGCGACACTTCATGCTCGGCACCGACGACGAGTTCCACCTGGCCGGCATCCGCGCCTACAACGACTGGCTCGCCCGCGACTTCTGCGCGAAGGCCCCTGAGCGGTTGATCGGGATCGCGCAGATGCCGAGCGTCGGCGTCGACGCGGCCATCGCCGAGATGAAGCGCGCGAAGCCGCTGGGCCATCGCGGCGTGCTGCTGTCAGCGTGGCCGAGCGGGAACACCAACCTGTCGGAAGCCGACGACCCGTTCTTCGCCGAGGCCGAGCGCCTCGGCATGCCGATCAGCATCCACTGCGCGCTGTCGGCGCGCGGCAAGGTGGCGCCCAAGCCCAAGACCGCGACGGAGGAGAAGATGTCGCGCGGCGAGGCGACGGGCGGCAAGCAGGTCTCGATGCTGTCCGGCGCCGGCCTCGACACCATGCCGCTCATCATGGGCGAGATCATCCTGACCGGCGTCCACGACCGCTTTCCGAAGCTCCAGTTCGTGTCCGTCGAGAGCGGCGCCGGCTGGGTGCCGTACTACGCCGAGCAGATGGACGACCGTTACGACCGGAACAAGTACTGGGCCAAGATCAAGCTCGAACGGAAGCCGAGCGAGTACGTGCGCTCGAACTGGTCCTTCACCTTTATCATCGACCACTACGGCGTGAAGAACCGCCACGCGGTCGGCGTCGACCGCCTGATGTGGTCGACCGACTACCCGCACCACGGCTGTGACTGGCCGCGCTCGCGCAGCGTGGTCGCGGAGATGTTCGAGGACGTCTCGGCGGCCGAGCGCCGCGCGATCACGTACGACAACGCCGCGCGCCTCTACGGCATCCGCGTCGGCGAGTAGGGCTCACGTCCAGGGGTCGTAGGTCCCGAAGCTCCAGAGGTGCCGATCAGGAGGTCCGGAAGCGCGCGCGCAGCACGTCCTTCCGCACCTTGCCGGTCGCGTTCCGCGGCAGCTCCGCCACGATCTCCAGCTGCTCCGGTATCTTTTGGCGCATGACGTGGCGCATCTCCATGAACGCCGCGACCTCCCCGAGCGACAGTGCGGTGGCGGCGGCCCGCAGCACGACGCACGCACACACCCGCTCGCCGCTCGCCGCGTCGGGCACGCCGATGACGGCGACGTCGGCCACCTTCGGATGCTCGGCGAGCACGTCCTCGATGCCCTTCGCGGACAGGTTCTCGCCCTTCCGGATGATGATGTCCTTCCGCCGGCCGGTGATGCGGAGGAACCCGCCGTCGTCGAGGACCCCGAGGTCGCCGGTGCGGAAGAAGCCGTCGGCGGTGAACGCGACGTTGAGCGCGGCGTCGAGGTAGCCGACGCAGAGCTGCGGGCCGTACGCCTCGATCTCCCCCTCGACACCGGGCGCGACGGGCCGTCCCGTGTCGTCGACGAGCCGGGCGGTGCAGCCGGGGGAGGGGCGGCCGTCGGTGCCGTGCAGCTTCTCCTCCGGGTCGCCGGGCGCGCCGCAGCTGAGGATCGGGCACTCCGTCATCCCGTACGAGCGATACGCGAGCGAGCCGAACCGCTCCTTCGCCGTGCGCATGAGCTCGGGGGAGACGTCGGCCGCGCCGGAGCCAGTGAGGCGAACGGTGCGGACCTTCTCGGCCGAGAAGCCCCGCGCGCCGAGCATCCCGTGAAGGACGGCCGGGGGCCCGCCGGCGGCCGTCACGCCGTGCTCGGCGATCAGCTCGACCGCCAGCTCCGGGTCGTAGGTGTCCATGAACACGGCGCTCGACCCGCAGCGGAGCTGGTGCATGACGAAGAGCACCATGCCGCCGATGTGGGTCAGCGGGAACTGGAGCAGCGTGCGGTCGTCGGCCGAGGGCGGGAAGAGCTTCGCGTGGAAGTGGTTCACGGCGCCGAGGGTCGACGGCGTGTGGAGCACGCCCTTCGGCTCGGCGGTCGTCCCGGACGTGTAGAAGAGCATCGAGACGTCGTCCGGCCCCCGCGGCGACGGTGGCGGAACCGCCGCGGCCTCCAGTGCCTCGAGCGCTTGCATGCCGCCCGCGGGTTCGGCACGCACGGTGAGCACGTGCTCGAGGTCGGGCGAGGCGGCGCGCACCGCCGCTGCGATCTCCCGGTGATCCGTCCCCCGGACGACGCCCGGAACGACCAGCACGCGCGAGCCCGCCTGCCGGCAGACGAAGGTGATCTCCTGCTCGCGATAGATCGTGACGATCGGATTCGAGATCGCGCCGAGCCGATCGACGGCGGCGGCCAGCGCGACACCCTCGAGCCAGTTCGGGAGCTGCCACGACACCACGTCGCCCAGGCCGACACCGAGGCGATGGAGCGCCGCGGCGATACGCGACGCACGCACGTGCAGGTCGGCGAAGGTGTACTGCCGCCCGCCCGGGCGCCCTTCGATCAGGTAGACGCGCTCGGGCGTCCGCGCCGCACGGGTCTCGAGCATCGACCAGAGCGACGGCTGCGGCCATTCGCCCGCCGCCTCGTGACGGGGCCGGCGGCCGTCGGGCGGACGCGTCGGACGCATCGCCGCCTCGCTAACACACCACGCCGCGGAGGGTCGACAGCCGGCTCGGGGTCGCCCTATAGAGACGCCGGGAGGACGCCACCGTGGAGCACGCCCGCATGTTCCCTCCGAGCCGCAAGATGTTCGTCGACAACGAATGGGTCGCCGCGTCCAACGGCGCGACCTACGCCGTACCGAACCCGGCCACCGAGGAGCCCGTCGGTGCCGCACCCGAGGCGACCGTCGAGGATATGCGCCGCGCGATCGCTGCCGCGCGCCGTGCGTTCGACGAGGGACCGTGGCCGCGGTCGAGCCGCCAGGAGCGGGCGCGGGTCATCACGGCGATCGCCGACGGCATGGAGCGCCGGAAGGAAGAGCTCCGCCAGATGCTGATCGCCGAGGCGGGCGCGACGTACCTGACCCACGACATCCAGCTCGAGCAGCCGATCCGGCTCCTGCGGAACTATGCCGACCTCGCGCTGACCTTCGACTTCGAGGAGCCGCTGCCCGTGCGCGTCACCGACGGGCCACTCGGCACCTTCGTCTGCTCGTCGATCGTCCACCGCCAGCCGGCCGGCGTCTGCGGCCTCATCCCCACGTGGAACTTCCCGCTGTTCGTCACCGTCCAGAAGCTCGGCCCGGCGCTCGCGACGGGCTGCACGATGGTGTTCAAGCCGTCGCCCTACGGCCCGCTCGTGAACCTGATGCTCGCCGAGATCGTCGCCGACGCGGACCTGCCGCCGGGCGTCGTCAACTTCGTCACCGGCCAGTCGAACGCGATCGCCGAGACGCTCGTCACCGACCCGCGCATCGACAAGGTGAGCTTCACGGGCAGCGTCGCGACGGGGAAGAAAATCATGGCGGCGGCCGCCGCGACCCTGAAACGCGTGCACCTCGAGCTCGGCGGCAAGTCGGTCGCGATCTTCCTCGACACCGACGACCTCGACTCGATCGCGCCGCAGGCGGCGTCGCCCACGTTCTTCCACGCGGGTCAGGGGTGCGCGATGACCACCCGCATCCTCGTCCCGCGCGAGGCGCACGACCACCTGGTGCAGAAGATGGTGGACTTCGTCCGTGGAATGGTGAAGGTCGGCGACCCCGCCGACCCCTCCACGTTCCTCGGCCCGGTGATCCGCGACGAGCGCCGGCAGAAGATCGAGGAGTACATCGAGTCGGGGAAGCGCGACGGCGCGGTGCTCGCGCACGGCGGCGGGCGGCCGAAGGAGCTGCCGCGCGGCTACTTCCTCGAGCCGACGATCTTCTGCGGCGTCGCGAACCACATCCGCATCGCGCAGGAGGAGATCTTCGGTCCCGTGGTCGCGGTGCTGCCGTTCCGCGATCCGGACGAGGCCATTCGCATCGCCAACGACTCGACGTACGGCCTCGGCGGCATGATCTTCAGCCGCGACACGGCCCGGGCGATCGAGCTCGGGAAGCGCATCCGGACCGGAGCAGTGTGGATCAACAACGGCATCAACCT
>VBKG01000176.1 GCA_005879585.1 Deltaproteobacteria bacterium
CAGCCGCCGCCCGCGTGCTGATCGCCGGCCTTGGCCCAGCCGGCGGCTGCGCGCTGGTCCGTCGCCTTGCCCCAGCCACCGCCCGCCCGCTGATCGCCGCTCGACTCCCAGCCCTTGGTTGCGGCGGCGGCCCCGCCCTGCGCCGCGCTCGCGGCGGTGACGTGGCTCTTGACCGAGTTCAGGGTCGCCGCGGGGTTCCCGGCGCTCGTCCCGCTGAGCGTCGAGTGCGTGCCCATCGCGGCCGCGGTGTCACCGAGGGTCTGCGCCCATGCCGCCGCAGGCAGCGCGAGCAACGCCGCCCCCATCCATCCCACCACCCGTCGTCGCATCACGTCCAGTGTAGCGCTCGGCGGCGCGCATCTAAAGCCGCATCCGCCTGCGCAGATGAATCAGCGTGGGCGGAAGACCAGACAGTATTGATACGGTAGGACGTCGGGCTCGGCGACGAGCGCGTAGCCCGCCGCGCGCATCTCCTCGACCACCTGCTCGCGCGCCAAGCGGTGCTCCAGCTCGGGGCCGACCGGCGTCTCCCGCTTCTGCCAGTCGACCACGGCGACGCGCCCGCCCGAGGCGAGCGTCCCGCGCAGGCGCCCGAAGTACGCGACGCGGTGGTCGATGTGGTGGAACGTGTCGACCAGCAGGACGAGGTCGACGGCCCCGCGCGGCAGCCGTGGGTTGTCGGGCGAGGCGAGGATCGGCACGACGTTGTCGGTCCGCTCCTTCTCCGCCCGCTCGCGGAGATGGCGCACGAGCTCCGGCTCGGTGTCGGCAGAGAAAACGGTTCCCGTCGCCCCCACGGCCGTCGAGACTGACACCCATTGCTGCACGTCGGCGAACGACCGGTGCGACGTCGCCTCGTCCGAGGCCGCGGACGCCAACGCAGCCCCGAGCGTCATCACCCCGACGAGCAACGCCGTGCATCGATTTGCCGTCATGCTTCGAGGCTCACGCACTCGTCAAACGCTCGCATTTCCGGAAAGTCTGCCGCGCCGGCTCCGCCGGCCGCGGCACGCCGTCGGCGTGGAGTAGCGGCGCCCAGTCTCGCGATCCGGCCCGACCCGAGACGAAGTCTCGGGTCGGATCAAATATGTATTGCCCGCTTGCTGACGGCGAGCGCAGCTTCCTTGATCGCCTCGGGCAGCGTCGGGTGGCCGTGGATGGAGCGCGCGACGTCCTCGGCGCTGGCGTCGAACTCCATCGCGAGGGCCGCCTCGGCGATCAGGTCGGACGCGCGCGGGCCGAGAATGTGGAGGCCGACGATGCGATCGGTACGCACGCCGGCAAGCACCTTCACGCCGCCGTCGGTCTCGTTGAGACACCGGGCGCGACCGTTCGCCACGAACGGGAACGTGCCCACCGCAACCGCCACGCCGCGCGCCGCGGCCTCCTCCTCCGACAGACCGACGCTCGCGAGCTCGGGCCAGGTGTAGACGATGTTCGGGATCGCGTCGTAGTTCACGTGCGCGGGCTGCCCCGCCATGCACTCGACGGCGATGACGCCCTCCTCGCTCGCCTTGTGCGCGAGCATCGGACCCGCGATGACGTCGCCGATGGCGAACACGCCGGCGACGCTCGTCTCGAAGCGGTCGTTCACGACGATCCGCCCGCGCTCGTCGACCTTCACGCCGAGCTCGCGGACGCCGAGCCCGTTCATGTAGGGTCGCCGTCCGATCGCGACGAGCACGACGTCGGCCTCGACGTCGGCGGAGCCGTCTTTGGACGCGACGGTGACACGCACGCCGTTACCCGCGCGCACCGCGCCGCGCGCCTCGGTCGCGAGCCGGAACGAGAGCCCCTGCCGTTCGAGCGCACGCTGCAGCTGGCCCGCCATCCCGCCGTCCATGCCGGGCAGGATCCGGTCGACGATCTCCACGACGGTCACCTCGGCCCCGAGGCGGCTCCAGACCGAGCCGAGCTCGAGCCCCACGGCGCCCGCGCCGACGACCAGCATGCGGGCCGGCACGCGCGACAGCGAGAGCGCCTCGGTGGAGCTGACGATCCGCTCGCCGTCGAAAGGGAGCGTCCGGAGCGGCGCTGGCTCGCTGCCGCTCGCGATCAGCACGCGCGCGGCCTCGAGCGTCTGCTCGCCCTGCGCGCCGCGAACCGCGACGCGTCCCGGCGCGGCGAGGCGCGCCGCACCCTGGACCCAGACGACCTTGTTCTTCTTGAACAGCGAAGCCACGCCCTGGGTGAGGCCGCGGACGACGCGGTCCTTCCGCGTCATCATCGCGCCGAGGTCGAGCTCGACGCCGCTCACGTTGACGCCGTGCGCGCCGAGCCCGTGGCGCGCCTGGTGAAAGAGCTCGCTCGAGTCGAGCAGCGCCTTCGACGGGATGCAGCCGACGTTGAGGCACGTGCCGCCGAGCGCCGCGTCCTTCTCGACACACGCGACGCGCATGCCGAGCTGCGCGGCCCGGATGGCCGCCACGTAGCCGCCCGGCCCCGCGCCGATGACGACGAGGTCGTAGCGGTCCGCCATCAGACGTCCAGGAGAAGCCGCGCGGGATCCTCGAGGCGCTCCTTCACGCGCACGAGGAAGGTGACCGCCTGCTCGCCGTCGACCAGGCGGTGATCGTAGGAGACAGCAACGTACATCATCGGGCGCACGACGATCTGGTCGTCGACGACGACCGGACGCTTCTCGATCTTGTGCATGCCGAGGATGCCGCTCTGCGGCGGGTTCAGGATCGGCGTCGACAGGAGCGAGCCGAAGATACCGCCGTTGGTGAGCGTGAACGTGCCGCCCGAGAGCTCCTCGAGCGTGAGCTTCCCCTCGCGGGCGCGTGTCGCGAGCCGCTCGATCTCGCCCTCGATCTCCGCGAACGAGAGCCGGTGGGCGTCGTGGACGACGGGGACGACGAGGCCTCGCTCGGTCGCGACCGCGACGCCCAGGTGGACGAACGCCTTGTAGACGACGTCGTCGCCGCGGATCTCGGCGTTGAGCGTGCGGACCTCGGCGAGGGCGGCGATCACCGCGCGCGCGAAGAACGACATGAAGCCGAGGCCGACGCCGTAGCGCTCGCGAAACCGGTCCTTGTAGCGGCTGCGCAGCGCCTGCACGGCGCTCATGTCGATCTCGTTGAACGTGGTGAGAATGGCGGCCGTCCGCTGTGCCTGGACGAGCCGCTCCGCGATGCGCTTGCGGATGGCGGTCATCGGCACGCGCTCCTCGCCGTCGGCGGCCGCAGTCGGCGCCGGCCGCGGGCGGGCCGCCGGCGACCGGTCGGCGCCGTCCGGACGCGCCGCCTCCGCGGCTG
The DNA here is from genome assembly GCA_005879585.1 of Deltaproteobacteria bacterium. GTDB lineage: Bacteria > Desulfobacterota > Binatia > DP-6 > DP-6 > DP-3. The sequence goes on from VBKG01000176.1 coordinate 3,258, forward strand.
CCGGCGCCTCCGTCGGTGCCGCACGGCCCGTGCGCTCGAGATACGCGAGGACGTCGTCCTTCGTCAGCCGCCCGCCCTTGCCCGACGCCGGGATCGCGCCGGCGTCGAGCCCGTGCTCCTCGATGAGCCGCCGAACCGCGGGGCTCAGCGGGCCGACGCCGCGCGGCGGTGCCGCGGCGAGCGTATCCTGCTCCGAAGCCGCTTCGAGGTTCGGCTCGGCGGCCGCCGGTGCGGGGGCGCGCTCGAGCGGGCGCGCCGGCGCCGCCGGCTTCGCGTCGTCGGCCGCGCCGCTGTCCTCGAGCCGCGCGATGACGTCGCCCACGGCGACCTTCTGTCCCTCGGGCTGGAGGATGCGCAGCACGCCGCCGCGCTCGGCCGGCAGCTCCATGGTGGCCTTGTCGGTCTCGAGCTCGAGGAGAAGGTCGTCGGGACGGACGCGGTCGCCGTCGTGCTTCAGCCAGCGGAGGATGACGCCCTCCGTGACCGATTCACCGAGCGGTGGGATGCGGACGTCGAAGGGCATGGCGCCGGTCAACGCGCGAAGGCGTTCATCACGAGGTCCCGTTCCTCGGCCTGGTGGACCTTGTACGAGCCGGTCGCCGGGCTCGCGGCCTCCGCGCGGCCGACGTAGGACAGGTCGCGGCCCTCGGGCAGCACGCGGCGCAGCCGGCGGTACATCGTGTGCCAGCCGCCCATGTTCCAGGGCTCCTCCTGCACCCAGCACACCTGCTGCGCGTTCGGATAGGCGGCGAAGATCGCCTCCAGCTCCTTGGCGGGGAACGGATAGAGCTGCTCGACGCGCACGATCGCCACCGTGTCCTCCCCGCGCTCGCGCCGGCCGGCGAGCAGCGCGTAGTAGATCCGTCCGCTGCAGAGGAGGACGCGGCGAACCCGCGACGGCTCGACCTGGACGCCCGCCTCGGGCGCGCCGTGCACGGCGACGTCGCCGATGACGGTCCGGAACGTCCCCTCCGTGAAGTCGGTGAGCGGCGACACGGCGAGCTTGTGGCGGAGGAGGCTCTTCGGGCTCATGACGACGAGGGGTTTCCGGAAGTTCCGGTGCATCTGGCGGCGGAGCGCGTGGAAGTACTGGGCGGGCGTGGTCAGGTTGCACACCTGCATGTTGTCCTCGGCGCACAGCTGGAGGAACCGCTCGAGCCGCGCGCTCGAGTGCTCGGGCCCCTGCCCCTCGTAACCGTGCGGCAGCAGCAGCACGATGCCGCTCGTGCGCTGCCACTTGGACTCGGAGCTCGAGATGAACTGGTCGATGACCACCTGCGCGGCGTTGGCGAAGTCGCCGAACTGCGCCTCCCAGATCACGAGCTGGCGCGGGTCGGCGAGGCTCACGCCGAACTCGAAGCCGAGCACGCCGTATTCGGAGAGCATGCTGTCGAGGATCGTGAACCGCGCCTGTCCCTTCCGGATGTGATCGAGCGGCACGTAGCGCGTGCCGCTCTCCACGTCGTGGAGGACCGCGTGGCGCTGGCTGAACGTGCCGCGGCTCGTGTCCTGGCCGCTCATGCGGACCGGGATACCCTCGAGCACGAGCGAGCCGATCGCCAGCGCTTCCGCACACGCCCAGTCGATCCGCTTCCCCTCCTCCACCATCTGGGCGCGCTCCTGCATGAGGCGCGCCGCGCGCGGGTGCGGGGTGAACGGGGGCGGCAGCCGGGGGAACGCGCCGGCCACGTCGCGCAGCGCCGCCGCCGGCACGGCGGTCGCGGCGCTCCAGTCGTCGCCCGCCCACCCGAGGCCCTTCCAGAGCCCGCCGAACGCGAAGACGGGCTGGCGGGGCATGAAGTCACGGGCGTACCCCTGGGCCGCGTCGAGGAGCTCGCGGAAGTCGGCGACCCGGCGCTCGATGTCGTCGGCCGCGATGGCGCCGTCGGACACGAGGCGCTCGCGGTACTGCGCGAACACCGTCGGGTGCGCGGCGATCGCCTTGTACATCAGGGGCTGGGTGAACGTCGGGTCGTCGAGCTCGTTGTGGCCGTGGCGGCGGTAGCACACGAGGTTGATGACGGCGTCCTTCTTGAAGCGCTGGCGGAAGCCGATGGCGAGCCGCGCGGCCTGCATGGCGGCCTCGGGGTCGTCGCCGTTCACGTGGAAGACGGGGGCCAGGATGATCTTGGTGACGTCGCTCGGGTAGCGCGTGAAGCGGTACGCCCCGGGCGGCGTGGTGAACCCGATCTGGTTGTCGACGATGATGTGGATGGTGCCGCCGACGTGGTAGCCGGGCAGCTCGGAGAGGCCGAGCGTCTCCGTGACGACGCCCTGGCCGTTGAACGCCGCGTCGCCGTGCAGGAGGACGGGGACGACGCGCTCGCGCTCGCGGTCGCCATAGTGGTCCTGTTTGGCGCGGACGATGCCCTCGATCACCGGGTCGACGGCTTCGAGGTGGCTCGGGTTGGCGCTGAGCGAGAGGTGGACCTTGTGACCCGCGCGCGTGACGTGGTCGCGCGAGTAGCCGAGGTGGTACTTGACGTCGCCGTCGCCGGTCGCTTCGCGCGCGAGAAGCGTACCCTCGAATTCCGAGAGGATCATCTCGTACGGTTTCCGGATGACGTTGGCGAGGACGTTCAGCCGCCCCCGGTGCGGCATGCCGAAGACCATCTCGTCGGCGCCGAGCGTCCCGCCCTCCTCGATGAGCGCGTCGAGCATCGGGACCAGCGCCTCGCCACCCTCGAGCGAGAAGCGCTTGGCGGTGGGATACCGGACCTGCAGGAACTGCTCGAACGCCTCTGCCTGGAGCAGGCTCTCGAGCAGACGGATCCGGTCCTCGGGCGCGAGCTCGGGGCGGTTCTCCGTCGGCTCCATGCGGTCCTGGAGCCAGTCGCGCTGCTCCTTGTCGGGGATATGAAGGTACTCGACGCCGAGCGTCCCGCAGTACGTCTGCCGGAGGTGCTCGATCAGCTCGCCGAGCGGCGCCCGGCGCGGACCGCGGAAGCCCGCGCAGTCGACCACCCGCCCCATGTCGGCGTCGGTGAAGCCGAACTCGGCGGGGTCGAGCAGCGGGTGGCCCATGGGACGCGGCTCGAGCGGGTTCAGGTGCGCAACCAGGTGGCCGAGCTCGCGGAACGAGTGCACGAGGTCCGAGGCGTCGAGCACCCGCTCGGCCGCCGGCGTGGCACCCTCGAGGAGCGCGGCGGGCGTGCCGCCGTTGCCGTTCGCCAGCTCGAAACCGGCGAAGAAAGCCGCCCAGCGCGCGTCGACCGAGGTGGGGTCGGCCTGGTAGCGACGGTACTGCTCGGCGACGTAGTCCTTGTTCGCCAGCGCCACCCCTTCGAGGCTGTGCATGTGAGTTCTTTTTAGCGTCCCGAGAGGCTCCCCGCCACCCTTCGCCACCGCCCTTCCCCTCCGCGCGCCGGCGCGGCTATCTTTCGCCCCGAAAGGAGACCCCGATGCAGGACCTGTTCTCCGTCGCAGGCAAGACGGCGCTCGTGACCGGCGGCTCACGCGGCATCGGCCTGATGATCGCGCGGGGGTTCGTCGAGGCGGGCGCCCGGGTATACATCTCCTCCCGCAAGGCGGAGGTCTGCGACCGCGTGGCGGCGGAGCTGGCGGGCGCCGGCACGTGCATGTCGCTGCCCGCCGACCTCTCGACCGAGGCCGGCGCGCGGGCGCTCGCCGACGCCCTCGCCGCCCGCGAGGAGAAGCTCGACGTCCTCGTGAACAACGCCGGCGCCAACTGGGGCGCGCCGCTCGCCGAGTATCCCGACTCCGCCTGGGACAAGGTCCTCGCGCTCAACGTGAAGAGCGTCTTTCACCTCTCCCGCTTCCTGCTGCCGCTCCTCGAGCAAGCGGCGCGGCCGGGCGACCCCGCGCGCATCATCAACATCGGGTCGATCGACGGGCTGCACGTGCCCGTGCTCGAGACGTATGCGTATTCGGCGAGCAAGGCCGCGGTGCACCACCTGACGCGGGTCCTGGCGCGACGGCTCGCCCCGCGCATCACGGTGAATGCGGTCGCGCCCGGTCCGTTCGAGAGCAAGATGATGGCCGAGACGCTGCAGCGGTTCCGCGACGCCATCGTCGGCTCATGTCCTCTCGGCCGGATCGGCGAGCCGGAGGACATGGCCGGCGTGGCGATCTACCTCGCCTCGCGCGCGGGCGCGTACGTGACCGGGGCCGTCATCCCGGTGGACGGCGGCATCTCGACCGGCTGACGGCGGTCAGAGCGGCGTGACTCGTTCGAATCTCCGTGACGGTGAGGCCCCGCGGCGGTGCGAGTCCCGCGCCGGGGGAGGAACGACGGCGCGATCGGGGTGAGGGCGAACTCGCGCGCCGCGCAGCGCCGCGCCCGGCCCACTTGCGCGCGTGCTTCTGAGCTGCGAGATAACGAAGCCTGGGCGCGCACTTCCGCCCCCACAGAGGAGGCGTCATGCCTACGCGTGAAGCGGTCATCGTCGCCAACCAGCGGACCGGGCTCGCCAAGTCCTTCCGCGGCTCGTTCAACGTCACACGGCCCGACGACATGGCCGCCCACTGCATCAAGGCCGTGCTCGAGAAGACACCGCGCCTCGACCCCGCCGAGATCGAGGACGTCGTCATGGGCTGCGGTTTCCCCGAGGGCCCCCAGGGCTTCAACGTCGGCCGCAACGTGGCCGTGATAGCTGGCCTGCCGATTACGGTCGCCGGCTGCACCGTGAACCGCTTCTGCTCCTCGGGGCTCAACGCGATCGCGATCGCGGCGCACATGGTGCAGAACGAAGGTGCCGAGGCGGTGATCGGCGGCGGGCTCGAGTCGATCACCATGCTGCAGAACGACTTCAACAAGACGAACCTCTTCAATCCCTGGCTCATGGAGCACAAGCGGACGGTCTACATGCCGATGGGGCTGACCGCCGAGGTCGTGGCGGAGCGCTACAAGGTGAGCCGCGAGAGCCAGGACGAGTACGCGCTGCTCTCCCAGCAGCGCACCGCGGCCGCGCAGAAGTCGGGAAGGCTGCGGGAGGAGATCGCGCCCATGACCGTCACCATGGAGGTGACGGACAAGGCGACGGGCGCCAAGTCGCAGAAGCAGGTCACCGTCGACCGCGACGAGTGCAATCGTCCGGACACGACGCTCGAGGGGCTCGCGAAGCTGCCTCCCGCGTTCAAGGAGGGCGGCACGGTCACGGCCGGGAACTCCTCCCAGTTCTCCGACGGTGCGTCCGCGACGCTCATCCTGTCGGCCAACCGCGCCAAGGCGCTCGGCATCGAGCCGCTCGGCTTCTTCCGCGGCTTCGTCGTCGCCGCCTGCGAGCCGGACGAGATGGGCATCGGCCCGGTCTTCGCGGTCCCGAAGCTTCTGAAGGTCGCCGGCGTCAAGCTCGACGACATCGACATCATCGAGCTGAACGAGGCGTTCGCCTCCCAGGTCGTGTACTGCCGCGACCGGCTCGGCATCGATCCTGCGAAGCTCAACCCCAACGGCGGCTCGATCTCGATCGGCCATCCCTACGGCATGACCGGGTCGCGGATGACCGGGTCGATCCTGCTCGAGCTGCGGCGCCAGAAGAAGCGCTACGGCATCGTCACCATGTGCGTCGGCGGAGGGATGGGGGCGGCCGGACTGTTCGAAGCGGCACGCTAACGGGCGAGAGGCCCTGCATTGCCGAAAGGAGGAGCCATGCCGGAGAGCGTCTACAAGGTGATCGAGCTGGTCGGGACCAGCACGGACTCGTGGGAGAAGGCCGCGTCCGCCGCCGTCAACAAGGCCTCCAAGACGCTGCGCGACCTGCGCATCGCCGAGGTCGCGCAGCTCGACCTGCAGATCGAGGACGGCAAGGTGCGAGCGTATCGCGCCAAGGTGAAGGTCTCGTTCAAGTACGAGGACTGATCCGAGCCGCGGACGGCTCCCAGGCCGGCCGCGCGCGCCGGGTGTGAAAGGAGCCGAGGTGATGTGGAGGAGATCCCTGCCCGTGGTCCTGGGCGTCATCGTGGCGGCTGCCCCGCTCGGCGCCGCCGGCCCCGAGCCGAAGACCGACGATGAGAAGACGCTCTACGCCCTCGGCCTGGCGCTCGCGCGGAACGTCGGCTCGTTCAACCTGAGCGAGTCGGAGCTTGCGCTGGTCCAGGCCGGTTTCAGCGACGGTGTCTTGAGCCGCAAGCCCCAGGTCGACATCGAGACCTTCGGTCCGAAGATCCAGGCGCTGGCCCAGGCGCGCGCGTCCGCCGGGGCCGAGACGGAGAAGAAGGCGAGCGCGGGGTTCCTCGAGAAGGCGGCGGCCGAGAAGGGCGCCGTCAAGCTGCCGTCGGGGCTCATCTACAGCGAGATCAAGCCCGGCACCGGCGATTCGCCGAAGGCGACCGACACGGTAAAGGTGCACTACCAGGGCACGTTGACCGACGGCACCGTGTTCGACAGCTCGATCAAGCGGGGCGAACCCGCGACGTTCCCCCTGAACGGCGTCATCAAGTGCTGGACCGAAGGGCTGCAGAAGATAAAGGTCGGGGGGAAGAGCCGCCTCGTCTGTCCCTCGGACATCGCCTACGGCGACCGCGGGTCACCGCCGACGATCAAGCCGGGGGCGACGCTCGTGTTCGAGGTCGAGCTGCTCGAGATCGTGAAGAAGTAGCGAGCGGTCGGGACTCGTTCCAGCGCCGCGACAGCGGCTGTTCGTCAGTCGATTACGCGCGGCGCGACCCGCTCGACGTGCGCCACCTGAACCGCGCTCTCTCCGGCGCGGACCGCCTCGCGCGACGCCAGGAGTCCGAGGGCGTGGGTGTAGTACGGAAGCCCCCCCGAGAGCGCGACGATCCGCGCGACGGCGTCGTCCGCGATCGTCATCTCCAGCTTGCCGAGGGCGAAGCGCGCGATGGCGGCCAGCTCCGCCGGCGGCATCCTCGGCACCTGGATCGGTCTCAGGCCGCGCTCGATCGAGCGGTGCTCGCCCAGGAGTGCCCCGGGATTCACGGCCACGCCGACGACGATGATCGTCGCGGGAACGACGTGGTCGGATAGCGCCTTGATGGTATCGGCGAACTGCGTCTTCGTCCGTTCCTGCTCGAGGCGGTCGAACTCGTCGACGATGATGACAATCGGCGCCGGATGGCTGAGCAGCTGGAGGGCCTGGCGCACGACGTCCACGGTGACGCGCGCGCTTTCGAGCAGCGGCGCAGCGTTCGCGGCCGCCTGACCGAGCAGCTCCCGGATGCCGACCACCGGCGGGAGCGGCCGGGGCAGCCGCGCCTCGCACACGACCTTTCGCCAGATCGAGATGAAATCATCGCTGCCGTCGCAGTTCACGCGGAGCGTGATGGTGCGTCTGTCCACGAGGCCGCTCGTCGCCACGGTGACGAGCGACGTCTTGCCGACGCCTCGCTCTCCGTAGACCACGGCGTGCTGCCCGCGCTGTGCGACGACGTCGAGGAGGTGTTCCAGCTGATCCGTCCGTCCCGAGAAGAAATCTCGGCGCGTGATGGGTGCGGCCGGACTGAACACCTCGAGGACGTCACGCTCCTCGAGTCGGCCGCGTACGGTGGGATCATGCTGCATCATGTGATGCCGTTCCGCCGGGACGTCTCACGCACAGAGCGTACCAAGCGGTGGTGCCCGCGTTCTCAGCGCATTGCCAGGCAGGTGTGCCGGTCGTGTCACAGGGTGAGCGGGGCGGCCGTGACACGGATCTCGATGCTGGCGCGGCTGCGGAGCTAGGCGCCATAGAGCCGGACCGAGGCAGTGCTGCTGACTCGGTCACGGACGACGCAGGGCATCTTCCTGCAACTCGATTTTCCCACCTTCATCGAATGCCGCTCCCGACACCGCACCCTGAGTGGTATGCGGTGACATGGCCGCGCTCACGCAGCGTGCGACGTCGATGGACGCCCGGAGGCTCGCCTACGCAGGTCTATCGCTGTCCACGTTCGGCTGGGCTTCCGCGTTCATCGCCGGCAAGGTCGCGCTCGCGGACATGACGCCGCTCTCGGTGGCGGTGTGGCGCTACGCGCTCGCCTCGACCGTCCTCTTGCCGTTCGCGCTCCGGCAGCGGCCCGCGAGTGGCATCGGCCGCGCGGCGGCGCCGCTTGCGGTGATGGTCGTCTGCGGCGGCGTGCTCTACCCGTGGCTCTTCCTCCTCGCCCTCGCGCATACGAGCGCGACGAACGCGGCGCTCCTGATCGCCCTCAACCCGGTCTTCACGCTGCTCCTGTCGCCGCTCGTCGGCGAACGGCTCGATCGGTACCGCCTGGCCGGCGTCACGCTCGCGCTCGCCGGGGCGACGGTCGTCATCACCGCCGGCGACGTGTCGGCGCTGCGCGGGCTCGCGCTCCACCGCGGCGACCTCCTGGCCGTCACCGCCGCCGCGTGCTGGGCACTGTTCAACCTCGCGTCGCGTCCGGTCGTGGCGCGTCTCGCCCCCGCCTTCACCAACTGCGTGGTCTACGGGCTCGGCGGCCTCGCGCTCTACGCCCTCGCCCGTGCCGACGCCCCGTGGGCGCAGCTCGCGGCCGCCACGCCCGCCGCGCGCGGCGGCATCGTGCTCATGGCGCTCCTTTCCTCGGTGATGGCCGGGCAGCTGTTCCTGGTCGGCGTGCGCACCGTGGGCGTCGGACGGACGGTCGTGTTCGTCTATCTCGTCCCGGTGCTGACCGCGGTGCTGTCGGCGACGATTCTCGGCGAGCCGTTCCGCGTCGCGCAGGTGGTCGGCGGCTCGGCGGTGCTCGGCGGCGTCTACTGGACGACGCGCGGGTAGTGCGCTCAGTGGACGGTCGGGTTCCCCGAATCGTCGGAGCGCATCGGGGTTGCCTCAGCCGCTCCCGCAAGCACGCAAACGATGGAGCGCGATTCCCGCCGCCGTCGCGACGTTCAAGGAATCGATGCCGGCCGCCATCGCGATTCGGAGCTGGATGTCGCACGCGGCGCGCGTCGTGTCGGCGAGACCGTCGCCCTCCGCGCCGAGGAGAAGCACCAGCCGCGGCGGCGGCGCGCACGCTGCGACGTCGAGCGCGTCCCGGTCGGGGGTGAACGCGGCGACACGGAATCCCGCGGCGCGGAGCCGCGCGATGCTCACCGTCCAGTCGGCGACGCTGGCGAAAGGCGTCTCGAGCGCCGCGCCCATCGAGACCCGCAGCGCGCGGCGGTAGAGCGGGTCGGCACAGCCGGGGCCGAGGAGCACGCCGTCGGCGCCGAACGCCCGCGCATTCCGGAAGACCCCGCCCACGTTGTCGGGGTTCGTCACGCCCTCGAGCCCGACGAGAAGGCGGCGGCCGCCGGGCGCGACCAGCGGCTCGATTCCGAGCTCCGGCGGACGCTCGCCGGCGGCCAGGCAACCGCGATGGAAGTGGAAACCGACGACGCGCGCCAGCATCGCCGGCTGTGCGACGTAGACCGGAGCCTCGCAGCCGTCCAGCGAGGCCCCGAGGCTCGCGACCGTTGCCGGAGTCGCGAGCACCGAACGCACCTGGAAACGCGGCGCGCCGAGAAGCTGCGCGACGATCAGCCGCCCCTCGGCGATGAACGTCTCGCGCCGCGCCTGCCGGCGGGCGTCGGGCAGGTTCCGGTAGTCCGCGAGCCGCGGATCGTCCGGATCGTCGACCGGGATGCCGGGCGCGCGCAGCCCGGCTCAGACCTTCAGCCAGACGCTCTTCACCTGCGTGTACAGGTCGAGCGCGTAGCGTCCGAGCTCCCGCCCGTAGCCGCTCTCCTTGTAGCCGCCGAAGGGCGCCGCGGGATCGAAGACGTTGTAGCAGTTGATCCACACCGTCCCGGCGCGGAGCGCGCGGGCCACCCGGTGGGCCTTGCTCACGTCGCGCGTCCAGATGCCGGCCGCGAGACCGTAGGTCGTGTCGTTCCCCTGGAGGATCGCATCGTGCTCGTCCTTGAAGGGGATGACCGAGACCACCGGCCCGAAGATCTCCTCGCGCGCGATCTTCATGTCGTTCCGTACGCCCGTGAAGACCGTCGGCTTCACGAAGTAGCCCTTCTCGAGTCCCTTCGCCGTGTTCCGCTCGCCGCCGATCACCGCCTTGGCGCCCTCCTTCTTCCCCGCATCGAGGTACCCGGTGACCCGGTCGAGCTGCTCCTTGCTCACCAGCGGGCCGATCCGGGTGTCGGGGTCGAAGGGGTTGCCCTGCTTCATGCCGCCGGCGTTCTTGGCGAGCGCGTCGGCGAACTGGTCGTGCATCTTCTGCTCGACGAAGAGCCGCGTGCCCGCGCAGCACACCTGCCCGGCGCAGAAGAAGACGCCGAGGAGCGCACCCTGCACCGCCGCCTCGGTGTCGGCGTCGCTGAACACGATGTTCGGCGACTTGCCGCCGAGCTCGAGGGACACCCGCTTCAGCGTGCCGGAGGTCTCCCGGTGGATCTCCTTGCCGACCTCCGTCGAGCCCGTGAAGGCGATCTTGTCGACCATCGGATGACGCACGATCGCGCGGCCGGCGGTCTCACCGAAGCCGGGGACGATGTTCACGACGCCGTCGGGCAGCCCCGCTTCGAGCAGCAGCTCGCCGAGGCGGAGCGCGGTGAGGGGCGTCTGCTCGGCGGGCTTCAACACCGACGTGTTGCCGCATGCGAGCGCCGGGCCGAGCTTCCACGCGGCCATCAGCAGCGGGAAGTTCCACGGGATGATCTGCCCGCAGACGCCGACCGGCTCGCGCAGTGTGAAGTTGAAGTACGCCTCGTCCGACGGGTTCGTCTCGCCGTAGATCTTGCTCACCCAGCCGGCGTAGTAGCGGAACGTCGCCGCCGCCGCGGGGATGTCGACGTGGCGGCTCTCCATGAAGGGCTTGCCGTTGTCGAGCGTCTCGAGCTGCGCGAGCTCGTCGGCGTGCGTCTCGATCAGGTCGGCGACCTTCAGGAGGAAGCGCTCGCGCTCCGGCGGCGGGACATGGGGCCAGCGGCCCTCGTCGAAGGCGCGGCGCGCCGCGCGCACGGCTCGCTCGACGTCTTCGGCACCTCCCTCCGCCACGCGCGCCAGCACCTCGCCTGTGGCGGGGTTCGGCGTCTCGAAGGTCTTCCCCGACGCCGCCTCCACCCACTTCCCGTCGATCAACATCTTCCGCACCGGCGCGGACACGAAGCGCTCGACCTCTGACTGCAAGGAGACGGCGGCTTGCATGGTGTGGTCCCTCCACGGCGATCCTAGGTCCGCCTGACCCGCCGGGTCAACGGAGGTCGGGACGATTGGTGAGCCGCCTCACGCAGTTAGCAATCCACATGCCCCGGAGCATGACATGCGGTGCGACCCCGCGACGCCCGAGCATTCCGCGCGGCGTTTGACACTTTTCACCTCCTTGGGAGAGTATCGGAGTCGATGTCGTTTCAGCCCCCGCGGTTTCCCACCGCGCGTGCCTCGCGCACATCGACCCCCGTCCTCTCCGTCGGCAGGCGGGTCCTCGTGCGCGGCCCGCGCGACGATGGGCGCGTCGCGCTGACCGACGCGCTCGGCACCGCGGACGCAGGCAGCTTGCCGGACGGCGCCGAGGTGGAGATCCTGGCCTGGCGTCCACGCGGTCCGGGAGGCGCGCGCTATCAGGTGCAGTCGACGCGCGACGGGCTCGAGGGCTGGGTGTCGGCGGATCACCTGCGTGCTCCCGGCGCACTCGCCCGCGGGGCCGCAGAACCGGCACCCGCAACGGCGCCTGCAGCGGTCGCCGTCGACGACTCACCCCGCCGGTTCGGCAGGCGCTCCTGAAGAGGAACGGTCCCCTCGCGTGATGTTCGGCCGTACCTTCTTTCAGGGGTCGCGTGTGACCGTACAAGCTGCTAGCGTGCGTGGAACTCGACCCTAAGAGGAGGCGACCATTTCGTCCACGATTTTCGTCGGCAACCTGTCCTTCGACACCACCGAAGAAGAACTCCACGCCGTACTCACCGAGGTCGATCCCGGCGTCCGCGTCCGGCTCGGCAAGGACCGCGTGACAGGCCGCCCGCGCGGCTTCGCGTTCGCCGAGTTCAGTGACGCCACGCGTGCGGCCGACGCCATCCGTCGCTTCGACGCCTTCGAGCTGCGGGGCCGGCGCCTGCGCGTCAACGATGCCGACGACAAGCCGCCCGCACGTGCCCCGCGCGTGTTCACGCCGCAGCCTGCAGAGCCGGCGCCCTTCATGATGGAGGGCTTCGCCGGCGGCGAGCAGAATTACCGGGCGTTCAATCGCAAGGGCGGCAGCCGCCGCGGGCTGCGGGCCAAGAAGCGCAGCCTCCGGTAGGCGCGGGCGGGAATCTCGAAGCGGAGGAGGTTGGGGGGACGTGGCGATTCTCGTGCTGTTCGTGGGTCATTGGCTGCTTTCTGCGTTTTTCCAGTCGAGCTTCCATCACCGCTACGCGTCGCACCGGATGTTCAGCATGAGCCGGCGCGCGGAGCGGATCTTTCACGTCCTCACCTATGCGGTGCAGGGCTCGTCGTACCTCTCGCCGCGCGCGTACGCGATCCTGCATCGGGAGCATCACGCGTACAGTGATACCGCGCGCGATCCGCACTCGCCGGGGTTCTTCTCGAACGTGCTCTCGATGATGTGGACGACGGCCATCCGCTACGCTGCGCATCTCGGCCGCACGTCGTCGCCCGAGTCGCGCTTCCTCGGCGGGTATCCGGAGTGGCCGGCGCTCGAGCGAATCGCCTCGGCGTGGACGTCCCGCCTCGCGTGGGGAACGGCGTACGGCCTCCTCTACGTCTGGCTCGCCACCGCATGGTGGCAGTTCCTCCTGCTGCCCGTGCACTGGGTCATGGGTCCCGTCCACGGCGCGATCGTCAACTGGTGCGGCCATCGCTACGGCTACCGGAACTTCGGGACGGCGGACGCGTCGCGCAACTCGCTTCCCTTCGACTTCGTCATGCTCGGCGAGCTCTTCCAGAACAACCACCACCACGCCGCGGGTCGCGCCGACTTCGCGGCGCGGCGCTTCGAGTGGGACCCGACGCACACGGTGCTGCGCCTCATCGCCCGCACCGGCGCCATCCAGTTCCGCCACGACACGGCGGCGCTTTCCGCCGCGGCGTAGGCGCCCGGACGTTCAGGCGCGCCGGCCGGCGTCGGCGACGACGTCGGCCATGCGGCGGATTCCTTCGCCGATTTCCTCAGGGGCGAGCGCGCAGAACGGCAGCCGCACGAAGCGCTCCCCGTCCGCGGGATCCGGAAAGAATCCGCGCCCGTCGCTCAGGTTGAGCTTCGCGGCGGCCGCGCGCGCGCGCAGGTCCTCGGACCGCAGGCCGCCGCCGAGCGTGAGCGAAAGGAAGAAGCCGCCGTCCGGTTCCGTCCACTGCGCGTCGGGCAGCCAGCGCCGCATCGCCGCGCACGCCGCCTCCAGCCGCGGCCGGTAGAGCGCACGCAGCCGCTCGAGCTGCGGCTCGAGCAGGCCCCGGCGGCAGAACTCGTACACGGCCGCCTGGCCGAGCAGGTTGGGGGTGATGTACGTGTCCTCGGCCGCTTTCGCGATGCGCGCCACGACGCGCGCGTCGCCGATCAGATATCCGACGCGCACGCCCGGCGAGATCTGCTTGGTGAACGACGACATGTGCAACGTGCGCGCGGGGCTGAGCTCCCGCAGCGAGACGACCTCCGCGCCGCGGTAACGGAGCGGACGATACGGCGCGTCCTCGAGGATCCAGAACCCATGCTCCGCCGCCAGCTCGGCGACGCGCCGGCGGACGGCGAGCGTGGCCGTCGCGCCGG
>VBKG01000014.1 GCA_005879585.1 Deltaproteobacteria bacterium
CCATCGCGGCGTTGAACCCCGCGCTCTCGCGGATGCCCACCACGAGGACGACCGTGATCAGCAGCACGACGAGCGCCGCCGGGAGGTTGCAGTAGCTGCCGGTCACGGCCCAGGCGTGCGAGGTCGGGTCGATGTCGATGGGCGTGGCCGTCCAGCGTTCCGGCAGCATGATGCCGAAGATGCCGAGAAACGACGTGAAGTAGTGCGACCAGCCGTGCGCCACGGTGCTCGACGCGACCGCGTACTCGAGCACCAGGTCCCAGCCGATGATCCACGCGAACAGCTCGCCGAGCGTCGCGTACGCGTAGGTGTACGCGCTGCCGGCGACCGGCACCATCGACGCGAACTCGGCGTAGCAGAGCGCGGCAAGAGCGCATCCGATACCCGCGACCACGAACGACAGGATGAGTCCCGGGCCCGCCTTGTCGTGCGCCGCGAGCCCGGTCAGGACGAAAATGCCCGCGCCGATGATGGCGCCGACGCCGAGCGCAGTCAGCGCCACGGGGCCGAGGACGCGACGCAGCCGGTGCTCGTCGGCCAGCTCGGCCAGCAGCACGTCCACGGGCTTGACGGCGAAGAGCTGGCTCCGCGGCCTCATCGCAACACCTCCCCCACCATGCCTCGCTCCGCGCGTAACAGGTTTACGGCGGACCTGCAACGCGAAGCACGCGACGGACGTGCGCCGCGTAGCGGGCCTGGAGCATGCGCGTCAGCTCCCCGGCTCGTCCACCGCCGACCGCGCGCGCGTCGAGCCGCACGAGCGGCACGATCTCGATCGTCGACGCGGTGAGGAAGAGCTCGGCGGCGCGCCGCACGCGGGCGACCGTCAACGGCTCTTCGCGCACGATCATGCCCGCGCGGCGCGCGAGTCCCAGCACGATCGCGCGGGTCACGCCCGGCAGGATTCCCGCGGCGCACGGCGGCGTCACGAGCGCGCCGCGCTCCACGAGGAAGACGTTCGTCGTCGTCCCTTCCGTCACCTCGCCGGCGGGCGTCACGTAGAGTCCTTCGTCCGCGCCCCGGCGTACGGCGGCGAGCCGGCCCGCGACGGCGCTGGCGTGCCCCACGAGCTTCAGGTTCCCCCACGGCGGGCCCGCATCACGCGGGAAGGGCAGCAGGATCGCCGACACGCCGTGGCTCTGCCGCCGCGCGAGGTCCGGCGGCAGCGGCCGGGCGGCGAGGAGCAGCGTCGGCCGCCCACGGCGCGCGGGGACGAGCCCATCGCCGGTCGCGCCGCGCGTGAGGGTCAGGCGCAGCGCGGCGTCGGGCAGGCGCGTGCGCGCGACGAGCACGCGCGTGCGGCGCTCCCACAGGGCCGCCGCGCCGGGGCCGGGCAGCGCGAGCGCGCGCGCCGCCGCGGCCAGACGCCGGACGTGCGCCGGGACGGCAAACGGCCGGCCGGCGTACGTTCGCCACGTGTCGTACGCGCCGTCGCCGTGCAGGAGCCCGCGGTCGAACGCCGAGACGTGCGCCCGGGCGCCGTCGACGAGCCGGCCGTTCAGCCAGACGAGCACAGCTCGAAGCTGCGGTCCGTCTCGTCGCCGAGCGCGCGGCGCAGCGCCGCGGTCTTGAGCCACGTCTCCGCGAGCTCGCGCTCTGGATCGGAGTCGGCGACGATGCCGCCTCCCGCGTGGTAGCGCACCACGCCGCCCGAGACGGTCGCCGTGCGGATGGCGAGCGCGAGCTCCAGGTCGCCCCGCGGGTCGAGGAAGCCGAAGGCGCCGGTGTACCGCTCGCGCGGCCACGGCTCGAGCTCGCGGATGATCTCCATGGCACGCACCTTGGGCGCGCCCGTGATCGAGCCGCCGGGAAAGGTGGCGCGCAGGAGGTCGGCGAGCCCGACGTCGTGGCGCAGCCGGCCGGCGACGGTCGACACGAGGTGATGCACCGTCGGGTGGCTCTCGACCGCGGCGTACCGTTCCACGACGACGCTGCCCGTCTCGCACACCCGGCCGAGGTCGTTCCGCTCGAGGTCGACGATCATCACGTGCTCGGCACGCTCTTTCGGATCCGCGAGCAGCTCGGCGACGAGGGCGGCGTCGCGGCCGGGCCGGTCGCCGCGCGGGCGGGTGCCCTTGATCGGCTGCGTCTCGACGCATCGCCCGCGCCGCCGGAGAAAGAGCTCGGGCGAGTTGGCGACGAGCTGCGCTTTGCCGAAGTCGATATATGCCCCGTACGGCACCGGATGCCGGCGCGCGAGGTGCGCCGCCAGCACCCACGCGGGCGCGAACAGGGGAGCCGTGAACGGCTGCGTGAGGTTCACCTGGTAGACGTCGCCGGCGGCGAGATACGCGAGGATCCGGGCCACGGCCTCCCGGTAGCGCGCCGCCGACATGAGCGCTGCGAGCGGGCCGCCGACGGGACCGTCCCAGGACGGAGCCGGCGCGGCGAGCCGTTCGAGCCAGGGCGCTCGCCGGGCGCCGCTGGCGGCGCAGAGCAGCGTGTACTGCCGACGGGCATGGTCGTAGGCGAGCAACGGGTCGTAGCGGCGCAGCACGGCGAGCGGACCGTCGCCCGCCGTCGTGATGCCGTCGCGCGGCGGCTCGATCAGCTCCCCGAGCTCGTAGCCGAGGCAGGCGACGACGCCGCCGGCGAGCGGAAACGGCAGCGCGGAGTCCACGAGCGGCGTCTCGGCGATGAAGCGCTGCATGGTCGCCAGGACGTCGCCGCCGGAGCCTGCGGAGATCGAGAGCTCGGCCACGGGCGCGCAGCCGAGCAGGGTGACCCGACCCGTCTCGTCGGGGACGTCCAGCAGGAAGGCCCCGGGCTCTCGCGCCAGCGTGGCCAGGACCTCCAGAGGTGTCCGCCGGAGCGCCAGCGGCACGACGGCCATGAAGCGGCGGATGCTACGGGCCGCCGCCCGACCGGTCAAGGCGAGCGACGGCTATGGGCAGCCGGTGATCGGCGCATGCTGGCAGCCGCTCACCGGGTTGCAGCTGTCGGTGGTACACGGGTCGCCGTCGTCGCAGCTCGCGACGGGATTGGCCGCCGGCGGCTCCGCCGGCGCTTGTCCGGCGCTCGTCGCCGCGGGCCAGCGGCCCGCGTAATAGTCGACCACGTGGAGCTGGTGTCCGCACACGCCGGTCCCGGTCAGGTCGTCCGTGGTCGACAGCGCGACGAACCAGAGCCCGACCGCCGCCGAGATCGGCCCCTGCACGTCGCCCCGGCCGGTCAGCTGGAGGAGCCTCGTCGGCGTCGCCCGGAGGTCGAGGACGAAGAGACGATTGCCGGTCGTGCCGTTGCACAGGAGATCGGTCGTCGCGAGGAATGCGAGGTGATGGGCGGCCGCGTCGGGCGCCGGGTACGAGGTGTCGCCGGCGGACGGCGTGCAGCCTTCGACCGGGGTCGGCATGAGCCGCACGATCGGCGGCAGGTCGCCGGCGCCGGTCGGCCCGAGGTAGATCTGCGTCCCCGTTCCGCCACTGGCTCCCGGCAGATCGTGGGCCGCCGAGTCGAAGAAGATCGCCGGCCCGTGGCCGGCCTTTCCGAGTGCGGGCGCGAGGCGCGAATGCGGCGTCACGACGGGGTGATGGCTCGGTCCATCCCCGCCCGTCAGCTGATGGAGCTGGGCTTTCCCGCGATCGTACCAGAAGATTTGCGAGACGCCCGTGTCGTGCCCGTCGCCCAGCAGGGCGGCGGTGGACTCGAAGGCAACCATCTTCCCCAGCTTCCGGACGCTCGGCAACGTGCTCGGACCGGCACCGTTGGTCACCTGCAGGAGCGTGGGCGATTTTACAAGGTAGAAGAATACCTGTGAAATACCAGTCAGGCCCCCGAGGAGCGGCGCGGTGGATTCGAACACGAGGAGGCCGCCCGAATACGTGAGCGACGGCCGCGTGCTGTCGCCGTCGGGCGCGTCGGTGACGCGGGTCACCTGGCTCGTCGAGAGGTCCTTCAAGAATATCTGCCGATGGCCGACCCCGGGGCCCGTGCCGCCGGCGTACGCCCCGTCGGCATCGAACGTGATCACGTTTCCGGCCCCGCCGATGCTCGGGTTGTCCGGGTTGCCGGGGCCGGTCGTCACCTGGGTCACGGCGGGCGGCGGGACCGCCGGACAGGAGAGCGCCGGCCCGGGCGTGGGGTTCTGGCAGTCGTAGTCGAAGAGGCCGAAGAGGAAGATCTGGCGGCTGCTGTTGCCGGTGTGCGCGAGATCCTCCGTCGAGGAGAACGGCACCTGGAAGCCCCACGAGTGGGTGACCGGCTGGGGAACGGCCACCCCGTGCGTCACGCGGACGGCGCCGGGAGAGTTCTGGTGCAGAGCGTCGGCGACCGAGGCGGTGAGCGCGAGGGAGGCAAGAGGCACGGCTCCCGCGAGGCGCCAATGTGGCATCGGATGTGTCGGAAGCAATAGCGCGACCATCGGCGGCGAGACGGGTCGGGGCCGAGGACCCCGCGTCTACACCAGTATCTTGCGGAGATGCTCGGCCATGCCCGAGGGTCGGACCGCCATTGCCAAGCGCGCGGTCCGGCGCGTATTGGGGGGGTGGGTGGCGCCGCGGTCGACACGGGCGGTCGTGCAGAACGGGCCGCGCTCACTCGAGCTGCGCGAGCTGCCTCTGCCCGACA
>VBKG01000177.1 GCA_005879585.1 Deltaproteobacteria bacterium
CGACGATGCCGCGTGCCCGGGGCTCTGTGGCAGCGACTGCGCCTGCCCGCGCGTCGAGCAGACGACCGTCTCGATCCCGAGCGCGGCCGCGCCGCTGCACACGCCGGGCAGCCCGGGCGTCACCGTGACGAACGCGAAGCTGCTGACGCAGTTCGGCGGCTCGGCGTTCAGCCTGAACCAGGCCACCTACACGCGGTACGCGCTCAACCGCCCCGGCGGCACGCCCGACGCGATCCTGATCCTCGTGCCGGGCTTCGAGGGCGGCGCCGCGAGCTTCAGGATCCTCGCCGAGAACCTGATCACCCGGGCGCGGAGCGACGGTCTCGCGCTCGAGGTGTGGGCGTTCGACCGCCGCGGCCACCAGCTCGAGGATCGCGCCGGGCTCGACGTCGCCGAGGAGTTCCTCTCGGCGCAGGTCGCCCTCGACTGGCTGTACGGCGGCGAGCTCGGTTTGCCGCTCCATCCCGCCCTCGTCGCGGGACCGAACCGGCGCGCGGTCTTCTACGACGCGCAGGCGGACGTCCCGTTCATGGCGGAGTGGACGGGTCTCGTCT
The DNA here is from genome assembly GCA_005879585.1 of Deltaproteobacteria bacterium. GTDB lineage: Bacteria > Desulfobacterota > Binatia > DP-6 > DP-6 > DP-3. Next base: position 555 of record VBKG01000177.1, read on the forward strand.
TCTCGCGCGACATCGACGCCGTCGTGCAAGCGGCCGACGCCGCAGTCCGGAACCACAACGTCTTCCTCGGCGGTCACTCGGCGGGCACGGGCTTCACCGCGCGCTACGCCGCGACCGACTTCGATCTCACCGGCGCCGGGCCGCCGGCGCCCGGCTACGCGAAGCTTCGCGGCCTCGTGCTCCTCGAGGGGCCCGGCGCGTCGACGGCCGGTCCGCCGCTCACCGCCGACACGCTCGACCGCATCGTCGCCAAGTTCGACGGCGGCCTGTACGGCGCCGTGCGCGACAACGCCGGCCGCTGCGTCGACGGGACGACCGCCTGCACGATGGCCGACGAGGCGACGACGTGCGCGGGGCAGGTGCCGCCGAAGTGCACGCCGCCGGCGACCGCCTACTCGACCTCGCCCGTGCTGAACCCGCGCATCCTCGCGTCGGTCGAGGTGGCCGGCATCCAGGGTGCCACGGACCCGGACGGCGGCGAGCAGGTGCTCGGGGTCGACCAGGGTGCGCCGGGCAACCGCGCCGTCGCGAAGGTGCCGGACCTCGCGATCTTGAACAACCAGACGCTCTTCCCCCCGTCGACCGTCGAGGCCGGCATCGCCGCGTTCATCGACGACGACGGACCCGTGGCGGCCTTCGCGTTCTTCGTGGCGACGTCGGTCGGGGCGCCGGGCCCCGTCGTCGGTGGGTTGCACACGTGGCTCGACATCACCGAGCCCTTGCCGCCGTCCGCCACGCCGAACAACGGTCCGCCGCCGACGTCGTTGCCCGCCAGCGTCTGGGGGCAGGAGAAGGAGGTCACCCGCTTCGACCGGCTGATGCCGAGCTTCTACGCCGGCGGGACGAACTTCACCGACTGGTACTACCCGAGCGGCGGGCTCGGCGTGACGAGCGTCGCCGGGGTCTGCACGAGCGGCACGTGCAGCGCGGGGAACGTCGGCACCTCGTGCGCGGCGAACGGCGACTGCGGCCAGGCGATCAATCTGGACTCCACCCCGCTGTCGGTCGGGCGCGGCCGGCGCGACATCGAGAACCTGACGCAGGCCCCGAATGTGAACATTCCGGTCATCGCGTTCGGTGCGAGCAACGGCCTCGTGACCGTGCCCGGGGGCTACGTGCCGTTCGCCCAGAGCATTGGTGCGTGCACGGCGCCGGGCTGCGACGGCACGCCGCGCGTCGTCGACGCGACGACCCCGAATCCGGCCTTCCCGACTTTCGGCGGCGTGCCGGGCGGCTTCGAGGTGTACATCAGCGAGGGATTCTCGCACGTCGACATCGTCACCGCCGAGGACGACGCGAACAACAACGTCGTGGCGCCGCTGGCGGCGTTCCTCGAGCGGAACAGCCAGTAGCCGTCGAGGGGTCTGACGTGCGTCGCGCGGGCGTACTCGGGCGGCCGGTTCCCGGGTGGCTGAACGTCGCGCTCGGTCTCGGCACGTTCGTGGGCCTCCTCTGGTTCGAGCGGAAGCGTCCGCTCCGGCGGTGGACCGAGAGCCCGCGTCGGCGGAACCTCCGCAACCTCGCGGTGGCGGCGCTCAGCGCGGCCGCGATCCAGCTGACGGAGCGTCCGGTCACGCAGCGGCTGACGGCGGTCGTCGAGAGCCGGCGCTGGGGCGTCGTCCAGCGCCTCGGTCTGCCGCCGTGGCTCGAGGTGACGGCCGCGGTCGTGCTCCTCGACTACACGCTCTACGTCTGGCACGTGCTCACGCACAAGGTGCCGGTCCTCTGGCGGTTCCACGAGGTCCACCACGCGGACCGCGATCTATCTGCCTCGACCGCGCTCCGCTTCCACTTCGTCGAGATGGTCCTCTCGGTGCCGTGGCGCGCGGCGCAGGTGCTATGCATCGGCGCCGGACCGCTGTCGCTGTCCGCGTGGCAGATCACGACGCTCGTCGCGATTCTCTTCCACCACTCGAACGCCGCGCTGCCGCTCGCGCTCGAGCGCCGCCTCTGCCGCGTGTTCATGACGCCGCGCCTGCACGGCATCCACCACTCGACCGTCGAGGACGAGACGAATTCCAACTGGTCGACGATCTTCTCCTGGCCCGACTATCTTCATCGGACGATCCGTCTCGACGTCCCGCAGCAGGTGATCGAGATCGGCGCACCCACGGTCCAGGGTGACGCGGCGCGGACGCTGCCCGACGTGATCACGCGGCCGTTCATCTCGGCGTCGCGGCTGCCGACGATGTGGACGCGCGGCGCCCTGCCGTCCGGGCGGGATCTGGTCGCCTAGCGCTGTTGGCTGGACGGATCCCATGGCGAGCGTCCCGCGGGGTTTGCTCCAACGTTCGCTCCGACGTATTGGCGACCGCCATGACGAACGGCGCGCGCACGACAGCGGCTCGCTTCGAGGGCTTCGCCGACCGCGAAGGGCGATTCTTCCGTGCCCTCGCGCGCAACCAGCGGCGCGAATGGTTCGCCGAGCACCGCCGCGAGTACGAAGAGGGCTGGCTCACGCCGATGAAGGCGTTGCTCGGCGAGGTTCGCGAACGCATCGACCGCCTCTTCCCGCATCATCCCCTCGGTGCACCGAAGGTGTTCCGGATCCACCGCGACGTCCGCTTCGCGAAGGACAAGTCGCCTTACAAGACCCACATCGGCGGTTACGTCGCGATCGACGGCGCCGGCGACGGGCCGTCGGTGCCGGCGGCGCTCTACGTGCACATCGGCGCGGGCGAGCGCTTCGTCGCCGCGGGCCAGTACATGATGCAGCCCGATCAGCTCGCACGCTTCCGCGAGGCCGTGCTCGATGACCGGCGGGGCGCCGAGCTCGCCGCTCTCCTCCGGAAGCTCGGGCGTGCCGGGTTCGCCGTCGGCTCGCACGACGTGCTGCAGCGCGTGCCACGCGGCATCGATCCCGCGCACCCGCGGGCGGAGCTCTTGAAGCGCAAGGGGCTCATCGTCACGTTCCCCGAGCCGCCACGCCATCTGCTCGTCTCGCACGCACTCGTCGACTGGCTCGTGAAGGGCGTCCGGCGCGCCGTGCCGCTCGTCGAGTGGCTGGCCACGGTGGGCGAGTGAAGGGAGATATTCCCGCGACTTGGTCGGCGCGCGCTCGCCCCGCACGTTGACGAGGTTGCAAGAGAAGCCGTCGCCGGCACGGAACGGCACCACCCGCTCCGTCAACCGTGCTGCGCCGCTCGACGCGGACATCACTGCGAGAACTTCGCGCGGACGAAGACGTCCCAGAGCGTTCCCATGAACACGCCACCGAAGCGGGCGAGCGCCCCGGCGCGCTCGATCGCGCTGTCCGTGCCGGTGACGCGGAAGGTCCCGGTATCCCCTCTGGATTGCCCACTACGACGTTCCAGCGCCGGCGGTGCCGGTGGCTTGGAGCCGCTGGACGTTCTGGCAACACACGAGCCGGGGGAGGGTGTCCGGCGTTCAGGGGATGGTGGACTGCGACTGGTTCGCAGGCTCCCAGGCGTCCTTGCGTGCGCTGTGAGGCGGCGGTCGACTTCGCCACGACGTCCGTCCGCCGCAAGTGTCCGCTTCCACCTGGGGTTGCACGCACCCGAGCGCGGCGAACCTACGCACCGCCTCGTCTCTGTGCTTGCCACGCCTCGGAGAGCCGGCAGGCGCCAGCCACGCCAGCTCCGCATGGGCCGTCGCGGCCTCCAGGGGCATGGCGAGCTTCTCGGCTGCAGCGAGCCCGCGCAACGCAAACCAGCGGGGCGCACGGCGGAGCCCGGCGAGCGACAGGGCGCGAGCCGTGAGGACGAGCGCCACCGGCCGGCCGATCGGGAAGAGAACCGCGTAACCCCACAGACGGCTGCACGCCGTCCACGCCCTGTGCCGATCGGGCTCGGTCCGGCGGTGGTCCCACAGTCCGAGGCACGCCTCAGCGAGGGCCGCATACCCATGGCCGGTCGTGAACACCGTCGGCATGACATCGCGCACGAGCGCCGTCGTCGACTCGCAGAAGGCCTGCGCCCGCTCCAGCTCCCCTCGCCGCACGCAGGCGAGGGCGAGAAGGCCGTCGCAGAGAATGCGCGATCCGGTGTCCGACACGTGCGGGAAGATTGCGCGTGCCTCCTCGAAATACTTGACGGCGTGATCGAGCTCCCCGCGGGCGAGATGGTTGCGTCCGATCGTGTAGAGTCCCCAGGACTCGTACTGTGCGTTGGCGTGCCGCCGTCCGAGACCGAGGATCTCCATCGAGCGTTGTCGGTTGAGTGCGAAATCCCCGGTGCAGAAATCGGCGTGCGCGAGGACGGCGAGGAGCATCCCCTTCTCGTGCGGGTCTTGATGCGCCTCGGCGAGGTCCAGAGCAGCGACGCCCGCGCGGCGCGCCTGCTCCCAGCGGCCCATACCGACGCAGTAGGCGGCTTCGGCGCGCAATGCGCCGGCTACCCCTTCCGGATCGAGGGTCCTTTCGGCGCAACGGTGGGCGCGGCGGAAATAGGCCTCCGCGAGCCGTCGCATCCGGAAGACCCCCGCGACGTATCCCAATTCCCAGTAGGTCTCGGCGAGCGGGAGCTCGACGGCTGATCGCTCGGCGAGATTGGTCGCGGCCAACGCATTGGCGAGCGTCGGGAGCGCCTCGCCTGCGAAATAATGGCGTCGGGCCTGCCGCGCGGCGGCGAGGGCCGCCTCACCCGAGGCGGCTGCGTCGTCGACGTTCCGCCCGTGGCGCAGCGACGGAAGCACGAGGTGTACGGACTGGCGCAACGCCTCGGCCGCGAACCTCGCGGCCCACCTTAGACGCGTGCGCGGCGCGCCCCGCTCGAGATAGCGCACCGCCTCGTCGAAGTGGGGCGCCGCACCCGCCAGGTCACCGAGCCCCCACACCGCTTCGCCGAGGTGCCGCTCCCAGCGTGCGCGGCGGAGCGTCGCCCCCGACCTGGGAAGCAGGGGAGTGCACGGATCGAGCTCCAGCGCACGCGAAAAAAAGTCCGCGGCATCGCGATACGCCGCCGACGCGAGAGCCCACCCGCCGGCCTTCTCGAGGTACTCGACGGCCTTCGCCGGCACGCCAGCCCTGGTCCAATGATGTGCGAGCAGCGGGTACGATCGCGGCGTGTCGCCAGGCCACCCCTCGAGCATGACCGCAGCACGGCGGTGGAGCTCGCGTCGCTGCTCCGGCGGGATGACGGCGTACGTCGCCTCGCGCAATTTGTCGTGGACGAAGCGGAACCGCCCGCCGGCGGACTCCTCGAGCACGCACCGTTGGATGAGCTGCTGGACCGCGATCGCCCCGTCGACGTCTTCGCGCACGAGCGCGAAGAGAAGCTCGGCATCGAACTCGCGGCCGAGGCAGGCGGCCATCTCGACGAAGGGCGTCGTCGGCGCGGGAAGGTGAGCGAGACGGCGCTCCAAGAGCTCCTGGAGCGTGCCGGGCAGTGGGAGCCGATCGAGCGGCGCGTCGGCGCTCGGCTGTCGCCACCGTCCGGCCCGATCACGAATGAGCAGACCCTCGTCCACGGCGGCGCGCAGATACTCGGCGACGAAGAAGGGGATCCCCTCGGACTCCGTCGCCACGACACCGAGAAGGTCGGCCGGCGGCCGCGACAGTGCGAGCATGTCGCTCATCATCGCCCCGACGCCCTCCCGGGCCAGCCGGTCGAGCGTGATGGCATGCGCCCCCGTCGCGTGAACGATGTCGAGGAGACGGTCGCCTGCCTCGTCGCTCCGATAGACCCCGATGATGAGGATCGGGTGCGCCGCGAGGAAGTCCGACGAGAGCGACTGCAAGAAGCTGAGCGAGAGCTCGTCTGCCCACTGGAGATCGTCGAGCACCAGGAGCACGGGGCCCTTCTCGGCGAGCGCGGCCATGGTCTCGCGCAGGACGGTGAAGACGCGGTAACGCGCACCGGGCCCCGAGAGCGTGACCGGATCGGCGTGGAGCGCCTGGCCCGGCACCGAGGCCAGGGAGGCCTCGTAGACCGCCAGCACCGCGCCGCGCGGGCCGAGTAGATGCTCCGACTCGTCGGGACCGAGCCCCCGGCACACGTCGGCAACCTCTTGGAGGAAGGAACGGAATGGATGGAGAGCCGCTGCTGTCTGGTGGACGTCGCTCGCGCCCGTCGCGCCGACGAGACCGCAATCGCCCACGATCACCCGCACGCCAGCGCGGCGTGCCCGCGTGGCGAATTCGCTTGCCAGGCGGGTCTTCCCGACGCCGCTCTCGCCACCGAGGAGGACGAGGGCGCCTATTCCGTCGCAGAGTTTTCGCAGGAAGCCGTCGAACGTTCGAAGCCAGTGCGCACGCCCGACCAGGCGGGGGCGGTAGACGTATCCACGAGCACGGAGCCCGAGCTCGCCGTCCCCCGCCTCACCGCCCAGTTCGCCGAGCACGGCCGCGACATCGCTGGCATAGCCGATGCGGTCGGACGGCCGCTTCGCGAGCAGCCCCAGGAGGAGCGCGTCGAGCTCCGCGGGTACCGCGATGCCTCGCTGCGACAGAGGGACCGGCACGTCCTCCAGGTGACGCTGCAAGACGTCCACCGCCGAGCCGCCGGCGAACGGCGGCTCACCGGTCAGGCTCTCGTGGAGCATGCAACCAAGCGAATACAGATCCGCCCGCGCGTCCCCGGTCTCGCCGCATATCTGCTCGGGTGCCATGTACGCGCACGTCCCGACGAGCGAGCCGCCGACGTGAAGCCGGTCGCGGCCTTCCACCGCGCGCAGCTGTGCGGCGAGGCCGAAGTCCACCAGCACGGGTGTCCCGTCCGGTCGAACGACGACGTTCGTCGGCGTCAGGTCGCGGAGCACGAAGCCCTGCCCATGGAGGAAGGACAGGGGCGCGCACAGCCGGCGATAGAGCGCGAGCGTCCGCGGCAGGTGCGGCGGTTCGCAGATCCCCGCCGGACGCTGCGTGCCCCAGATGTCGTCGTTGTATTCGCGGAGCGTCCGGCCCGGAAGCAGCTCCATCGCGTACCACGGCATCCCCTCGCTCAGCCCTTCGTCCACGATTTTCACGACGCCGGGGTGATCGACGCGCCCGAGCGCCAGGATCTCGCGGCGAAGGCTCGGAACGGCGCCCTCGGCCGCAAGACGCACGGTCTTCAGCGCCACGCGCCGTCCCGTCTCCGCATGCTCGGCAGCGTACACGACCCCCATGCGACCTCTGCCGAGCACCCCACGAATCCGATACGCGCCGATGCACTCCGGCGCCGAAACGTCGTCGACCGAGCGGCTGCCTAGCGTGCGCTCCAGACGACGTTTCCGGGGTCCAAACGAAAGTCGATTCGGTTCCAGAAGGCGAGCTGAGGCCGAACGATGTGGTCTCCGTTCGCCGCCTGGTGATCGACTCTCAAGCCGAGGTCGGCCACCAGCGGATGGCTGTCACAGGCATGGATCGCGAGCTCGTATTCGGGCAGCAGCCCACCGCCGTGCCATGCCTCCAGGACCGACGAAGCCTCGACGACCTGCTGCTGCGATGCCAGCTCCGCGTGCGCCGCGTCCCGGAACTGCTTCAGGAGGACCATCGGGACGGATCGTCGCAAAAAGCCCTCGAAGAGGTCAAGGAAAATTCCGGGCCCGTACCACAGCGTCTTCGCGAAGACCTCCGCGAGGCGGACCCCCTCCGCCTTCACGAGCGTCTCGACGGCGCCCTCGGCGCTGTGCCAGGTGGCTTCGAGCGACGCCAGCGGACCCCCGCCGACGCGCCGGATGGTATAGAGCCGGGTGGTGATGGCATGCGCCTGGGGCCCGGCTTGATCCACGAGGAGGGTGTCGACCGCGAGCTCGGCCGGGTCGTCCCGAGACGGCGAGAGCGTCAGAGTGCCGGTTTGCTTGAAGAACCCGTAGGTTTCCCGGCCGCCGACGCACGCCGCGCCACTGTCGACGAAGACGTACGGCAGGAACCAGCGGAGGCGGCGGCTGCGCGTGTCGACCAGAGGAACCCAGAAGCTATAGTCGCGCTCCGGACCCCAGCCCCACTTCGCGTGCTCGGGATCAAGCGATCGCACCCGCAGCGTGTCGGCGCACACGGCCATGACGAGCGGGCCGAGCACGCGGTACTCCACGGCGTGGCCGCACGGGCGGTTGAACGTCGCGTCGCAGAACTCTGTGAGAGCGTCGGCGTCCGCGTGGAGAAAGAAACTGTACATGGTGCAGTTCTGAAGCGCGAGCGGCTGGCGCAGGACCGCGTTGCCGCGGGTCTCGACGTAACGGGGCAAGTCGGCCATGGTCAGTCCTCCACGTCTCCGATGACGGTTGCCGGTCGCCCGCAGATCGCCCGCGAGGCGTGCATGCCGGACATCGTGGCGGCCTCGATGCACCCGGCGTTGACGATCGTCCGAGTCCAATCGCCGGCGAGGACCAGGTTCTCGAACCCGCTGTCGCCCGCACGGAGCCGGTAGCGAGCCGTCCCGGCGGCCGAGAGAACGTAGCGCTCCGAGGGGTTCACGGTCGCGCGCCAGTACTGGGCCGCGAAGCGGGCCTCTCCCTGCCGCTCCTCCGGATCGACGAGCACCTGCCAGTCGAAGCGGCCGTTTGGTGCAGCCGCGCCGGGCCAGAGGGCCGGCCCGGCGCTCTCGAGCCAGTCGCGTGACTCCTGCCCGACCCGATTCCGCTGGCGCTCGGGATAGCCATGGTCCGAGCGTGGAGGCACCGGCTCGTCGTCGAGGAGGTCGCCGCAGACGTAAGCGAGGTTCTTCGGCCGCTTCGCGGCCGGCCATTGCTCGCGGTCGAGTAGATGCGTCATGTCGGCCCAGGTGTCGTAGGGGAGCGTGTAATTGCCGAGGACGGGCTGCGGGCCGGACCATCCGAGCGCGCGGAGGTCTTTTCCGAGCCAGAGCTGGAGCCCGCGCGTCTGCGTCGTCTGCAGGTTCTCGACCATCGCGCGGAAGCGGGAATCGACTCCCATCAGGTCCGCGCAGATGTACGGGAACATGCCGATCGAGATGCCGAGGACGACGACGTCCTGCGGATTCACCTCGACCGTCACGCGCTCCACGTCGGGCCAGGGTGCCCACCAATCCTCGAGGTCGTAGCCGCCGCGCTTGAGTGCCTCGGCCTCCTCGAGCCGGTCGTAATAGTCGGTCGTTCCGGGCCAGCATGGCAGCCCGCCCACGTCGATCAGCGCATCGTACTCGCCGCCGCCCTTGACCGTCGCCTGGCGGCCCATCTCGATGCGACCGATCCGTCGTGTGCCTGGCGCGAGGCGCAGCGCATCGACGCGGTGGAAAAACTCGAAGCGCACGCCGCGCTTCCTGAGCACCTGGTACAGCGGCGCGAAAACCGTCTCGCCCATCCCGGCCTGCATCTTCCAGATGGTACTGCCCTTGTACGTGAAGCAGAGGCGAAGCGTGTCATACATGGCGAGCCCGGCGCCCACGTCGGTGTGCTCGGCGAAGACGAGCCCGTAAAGCGTGTTGACGAGCGTCGAGTGTACGGTGCGCTCGGCGGCCCCGTGCTTGCGCAGCCAGGCGCGGAAGTCGAGGTGGTCGATCGACGACCAGTCGTGGGGCGGCAGCACGATGTCGTCGCGCAGCATTCCCACGCTCGCCGCCACGCCAAGGTCGAGCAGGATGAAGAGATGGCGCAGCTCGGCATGTCGATCGAGTACCGGGCCGAATGCCGTCTCGAGCCAGTCGCGAAAGCGCTTGAGGAGCCAGGGCAGGGTAGTGTGCACGAGGTCGGGACGCCGGGTCGGATTCTCGCGCACCGATTCGGCGAGCGCATGGGCGACGTGGACGAACGTTGATGCGGCCTCCGGGGTCGCCGCCGGTAACCCCGGCGTTCTCAGGGCCTGCGCGACCGGAGCGACGTCGGCGTGGTCGGGGGCACTGCGGAGCCACCCGCCTATACTGTCGGCGATGCCGGCGACGTCTGCACGCACCGCGTCACGCACGGAGCGATAGAGGTCCGGCTGGAGCGGCGCGTGCCTGGATCGCTCGACGAGATCGGCGAGCCAGCCGAGCAGCAGCTCGAGGAATTGCGGAGGGGTGGGGATGACGCCCCCGTCGCCCGGAAGCCCTTCCGTCCGGGGGAAGGTGACCTCCCACGGGTACCAGCCACCGCCGATCAGCTCCTCGAAGACCACGTAGTCGTGGCGCTTGAACGCATCCGTCCAGGTGGCCAACGGCGTGCCGGGAACCCTCCCGAGCTCTGCGTAGCAGTCGCGGAGCAGGCGGCACGCATTCTCGTAGAAGCCGAAGAACAGATGGAGGCCATGCTCCTCGATGCGATTGGCCTGAGCGACGTTGCGGCTACTCGCCCCCTTCCCTCCGAGCCTCCAGCCCATCTGGTAGACGACCACGTCGAACGAGTCCCGCCACCCGTCGGCATTGGTGAGCTCGAACGCTGCCGTAAGCGCGGCCATCCCGCCGCCCAGGATGATGACACGCCGTTTCTCGGATCCGCTCGGGGAGACGCCCATCGTTCCCTCCAAGGTACGCTCGTCTGCAAGCACCAGGCCCCACGGAGCGTCCGTGCCCCGTGGAAGGAGGGGGCCGTCCCGTCCACTTGACGAGACTGCCGTCCTCTCGATTGGACAGGGAGGTGTCGTCAGGGGAAAGGTGGGGCCGCCCTCTCGGCTAGCCGTGACATTCGCTCGACGAGCGCGCTCGCGACCGAGCGGAAAAGGCGCGTCGCGAAGTCCGGACGCGCTGCTATGAGTTCACGGATGGCGACACCGTCGATCACGTCGGCGCGCACTTCGTCCTCGGCAACGATCGAGATGCGGGCGCGTTCGTCTCCCAGCAGCGTGCCTTCCCCGAAGATATGCGCCGGTTCGATGAAGGCGAGCGCTTCCTGCCCGCTGCGATCGTTCAGCTCGATTCGTACGCGTCCGTGCCAGACCACGAACAGCCCGGGCACCGCGGTCCCGGCCTTGATGATCGCGTCGCCTGGGCTGTAGCGAAGCTGTATGCCCGTGCTGCGCAATAGAACTTCGTCGTCATCGCTCAGGAATTCCAGGGGACGAGTCATGAAGTCCCCGCGAGCAAGCGCGATGCCAGGCGACGCTAGCGGCGATTCCGAGTGAGGCCGAAGATGTGGATCAGGTTGTAGACATGCGACCGGGCAAGATCGAGGCGCTGGGCGGCCTCGGTCACATTCCAGTTCGACTCCTCGAGCGCCTGGCGGAGCAGCTCCGACTGGAAACGTCGCGTTTGTTCTTGAAATGTCAGCGCCTGTCGCTCGCTCCCCTCGCGTTGGGTGGCGAGGTCCGGGAAAATGTGCGTGTCCTGCACGTGGCGCAGTCCTTCACCGGCGGCGCGTATGACGGCGGCCTCGACGGCGTTCGCGAGCTGGCGGGCGTTACCCGGCCACTCTGCCGACTCGGTAGCGCGAAGAGCATTCGGTGACAGCTCCATCCGGCCGAGTCGGTGGCGACTCGCCGCGTTCTCGCAGAGGAACGACGCGAGCGTCGGGATATCGTCCCGCCGCTCCGCGAGGGAAGGAATCCGAAGCGGCATGACCTGCAACCGGTAGAAGAGATCCTCCCGGAAGCGGCGCTCGGCCACCGCGCGCTCGATATCGGAGTTGGTCGCGGCCATGACCCGGACGTCGGCCCGAAACGGCTTCGAGCTGCCGAGTGGGTAGTAGAGGCGTGACTGGAGGAGCTGCAGGAGCTTCGCCTGGGCCGAAGGCGCGAGCTCGCCGATCTCGTCGAGGAAGAGGGTCCCATGTTCGGCGGCGGCGAGCTTGCCTTCGATCCGGCGCGTCGCCGTCGAGTGGGCGCCGGGAAGCGCACCGAAGAGCTCACTTTCGACGAGGGTCTCCGGCAGCGAGGCGCAGTTGACGTCGACGAAGGGTTGCCCGGCGCGCGGGCCACTGTCGTGGATGATGCGCGCCATCTGGCTCTTCCCCGTCCCCGACTCGCCGGTGAGAAGGACAGTGACATCGAGCGGCGCCAAGAGTGCCGCCTGGCGGAGAACGGCGATAAGCGCGGCGCTGCGGCCGACCACGCCTTCGAGCCGCAGGCACTCGCGCAACCGGCGCATGTCGCGGTCAGCGTCCGACGTCGAAGCGCGCTGGAGCAGCTGGTCGGCGAGCGACGCGAGGTGACGGGCGAAGATCTCGGCGCGGCCGCGATCCTCCTCCGTGAAGGCGTGCCCGCCCTCGCAGCCCTGGAGATAGACGACGCCCCGTGGAACGTCGTCACCGATGGGCGCGCAGAGCACCGCCTCGATCCGGCCTCGCAACACGCTGTCACGGGCCTGGAAGCGCGGATCGAGCAGGGCCGACGACGTCACGATGGTTCGCCCGGTGGCGAGCGCCATGGCGATGATCCCACGGGAAATCGCCGACCGCACTTCCGAAATCGCATCCGGAGAGAATCCGTGGGCGATCCACCAGCGCGGCTCCGCGCTGCGGCCGTCGGCACTGTGCAGCTCGAGGTAGCCTTGGCGGGCCCCGACGACCTCGACGATCAGGCTGAGCGCCTCCTGGAGCAGCGGCTCGAGCGTCGTCTGCCGGCCGAGCTCGAGGAGACGCCGGTACAGATCCCGTTCCTGGCGATAGAGCTCGCGCTCCTCCTGGATCCTGGTAAGGGCGAAGGCGTCGAGTCTCTCGCTCATGCCGGGCTGGCGCAATATCCGCCGTCGCGGGCGAAAAAAGCAAGAGTTCTCTGTCTGCCACCCTGCCGAGTCACACTTGGCAACCGTGCCGTCTAGCGACTGCAGCGGTCGCGCACGCGCGCCAGGCTACAAAGACTTCTGCATTTTACGGAGGACCTGCACGCCTTCGACAGCCGGGCCGAGCTCCTTCAGGCGCCCGCGGGCCACGGTCGGGAGGGCCGTCGCCGGGTTGTGGTAACGGAGCGCGCGCCGGCCCCCCAGGCACGCGCTCTTGTTCTTGAGCCGACGGACGGCCTCCTCATCCCCCGGCAGGGAGACGTTTCTTCCGATCCTTTCCGGATTGGTCACGAGCTACAACGCGACCTTCGGAACCCTCGATCAGTACCTTGCGCTCTTCGGGGCGGCATTGAGCCTCAGCGCGGGCGGGAATGTCATCAAATCCCGTACGCCCCAAGCGGCATCGTCAAGCAAACGCCGGGCCCGGAGGCGACGGGCGGGAGTCCGCGCACAGGCGTCTGACGGCCCGGGTCCATCGACCACATAGTCGAGGTGCACCGAACCGATGTCCGCTCTGGTGGACGACCTGTCCGACGTACTGGACACGGTCACGGCGGCCGGCCGCGGTTCGCGACCTGATTCGACGACGCCCGGCTGGCGCCTTTCATGCATCCATCGGCCGCGGGAGGAAGCGAGCATGTTCGGAGTCCGGACGGCAGATCGACCCGTCGTCGCTCCGTGAGGATGCGCCGTGTTGCGACGGCGGTGCTCATCGCCCTTTCCCTGGCCGCCTGTGGCACGGCGCGTCGACCGGGGTTTCCGCGCCAATGGTGCGACGAAGACGAGCAGATCAAGCAACTCGAGCGCGTCTTCTTCACCCTTCCCAGGTAGATAGACGGCGGAGCGATGGCTCGCATCATCATCCGTCCGAGACGAAAGGCAGGGGGTACGGATGAGACCGTCGATCTCAAAGTGTCTCGCTCTCCGTCGTCTCCGGTCGTCGACGAGAAGGGGGGCGTCGCGGCAGAACACGACGCCTTGGGCGCGCAGCTGCTTCTCTATCTCCTGGGGTTCGATCTGTCGTGGATGAATGGGAAGCGTTCGTGACTCCGGGCGGCACCGACTCGCGGTCGTGCTTTTGCTAGGATTTCCGAAGCACGAGACGGTCAGGGGCGACGGAGACGACCTTCATCGTCTGCCCACCCAGCTTCAGCGTGTCACCGTCGAGACGCCAACGACCGGGCGTCTGTGTACGCTGGTCGGTCGGACCAATCCCATGCTCGATCAGCGTCCCATTCGGCCGTAGCTCGAAGCCGGTACGCCCGCGCGCGCGAGGAAACTGGTGGGACGCGGGGCGGAACACGAGCTCGTCGTCGCGGTCTTCTTCGTGGGAGTGCATCCAGTGCCCGCTCAGGTCCTTGACGTTCACTGCGGATCCTCAGGTTCCGATCTGACTCCGCGCACCGTCGAGGGCCGCCTGCATGCGGGTCACCTGCTGGGTGGTGAACATGCACATCGAGTCATCGTCGACGTAATCCATGTAGTTCATGAACATGTCGCCGTTCGGTCCGTTGCTGCAGCTCACGTGCGGGAACTTGGGCTTGCCGAAGTTGGGGCCGGCCGCATTGGGAGTGTCCGCGACGAAGTCGCTGCCGCTGCAGTCTTCGGTGTCACCCCAGATGTGGCGAAGGTTCAGCCAATGCCCGATCTCGTGCGTGGCCGAGCGACCCAGGTTGAAGGGCTTGGTGGCGGTCCCCTTGGTGCCGAAGGCCGTGTTCAGAATCACCACACCGTCCGTCTTCTTCGGACCTCCGGGAAACTGCGCGTATCCGAGCAAGTCGCTGCCGAGCGAACAGACCCAGATATTCAGATAGCGAGTGGACGGCCACCCGGCAATCCCCCCGCGCGCGGCGAACTTGACCCCGTTGTCGTCACTGAAGGACTTTCGCGCCGTCTTGGTCCGGGTGACGCCGGTGGTTGGCTTGCCGTTCGGGTCCTTGGTGGCAAGGACGAACTGTACGCGCACGTTGGCCACGAAGCCCTTCCATACCGAGGGCACTTTGGACTTGTCCGGGTTAGTCGCCCGGTAGTCCCGATTCAGCACGGCGATCTGGCTGTCGATCTGCGCCTTCGAGATGTTCTCACTCGCAGTGTTGTAGACCACGTGCACCACGACGGGAATGGTGGTGACGCCGACCCGCGCGGCCCCTGCGGCCATGCGGCGCATCGTCGCGTGCTCGAGAGCCATCTGCCGGGCCCTGAACCCGGGATCCTGTTCCAGCAGCCGGTGATGGACCGCCATGGTCCCGCAGGTCCGGCGACGAGGCGTCTTGCGCATGGTTGGCTCCTTTCTGGTTGATGGCCTCGATATCTTTGGGTGTGCCCGCGGATGTACCGCCGCGATGCGAGGAGCATGCCGGGGCTGACTCGTATGCGGAATCCGAGCTGTGGTTCTCTTGCGACGATGTCCCGGCTGTGTACGGCGTCGATTCGCTTCCCGCGGTCGTGGACGGTTCGTCCGGCGAACTGGACGCTCCCCGGGCTCTCAGCTGCCGGGCGCGGCCGTCTCTCGTAGCCGTTGCAACCGGTCGCCCTCTCGCTCCACCTCGCTGCTTCATGCGAGGCGGCGAACGCGTCGCGAGCCGCATCGTACGCGACCTCGGCCTGCACCACGTCGCCCGATCCGCTCGTACGCCGCCCCCGGCTGGAGATAGACCTCCGACGACGCGGGAAGGTTCTGGTTCCCGTCGTTCGGCTTGCTCCACCGTGTCGGAGGGGGTTCACGCACACTTCGCGCACACCCCATCACCAGAGTTGCCGTCGCGCAGGCGGCCTCGTCCCGATGGGCGGCGCCGCAGACGGCGATTCAGGGCCCCTTCGCGTTGAACCGCGTGGCGTCGTTCGCGATAGCCGTGGCGTAGGTCGTCTGCCAGCAGTCCGTGGTCACGCCGTCGCTGATCACGAGCTGGACGGTGACCGGGAGCGTCAGCCCGAGTGCCGGCGTGGGGAGGTTCGCTCCCTTCCCCTTCACCGAGACCGAGGCGCGGCCGGTGACGCCGGACCGGAGGGTCGCCGCCGTGATCCCGTCCGGCATCCCGTCCGCGTTCTTGTACCGGAAGCCGGTCGTGCCGCTCGTGCGCCAGCACGGCCTCGTGCCGCAGATGCCGCCCGGCGGGATCGCCGTCTCCATGAGCGGCTGCGCGGTCCCTGACGAGTCGTAGAGGCAGACCCGGTAGCCGGCCGATCCGTTCACGGGGTCCTTGAAGTCGGCGAGCGCGGCCGCGGCGCCGCGCTTCCACATCCAGCCCGCACAGCGGCGGGACGGTCGTGCTCGTGGTGGAGCTCGTCGTGGTCGTCGTGCTGGTTGTGGTCGACGTGCTGCTACTGGTCGTCGACGTCGAGCTGGTGGACGTCGTGCTCGTCGTCGTGGAGGCCGACGACGTGGTCGTAGAGCTGCTCGAGGTCGTCGACGTCGTGGAGGTCGAGGTGCTGGTAGAGCTGCTCGAGGTTGTCGACGTCGTGGAGGTCGAGGTGCTGGTGGAGGTGCTCGAGCTCGTGGACGTACTCGACGTCGTCGTGGTCGAGCTGGAGGTCGTCGAGCTGGTCGAGGTGCTCGAGCTGGTGCTGGTCGTCGAGGTCGTCGATGAGGTCGAGGTGGAGCTGGTCGAGGTCGACGACGTGGTCGTCGTCGTGGATGTCGTCGAGCTCGTGCTCGTCGACGTGGTCGTCGTGGTGGACGCCTGCAGCATGAGGATGCCGGCGCCGGTGGCGCTCTGGCCGTCGGGATGGACGACCGTGACGTCCTGCGGGCCGGCCGAGGCGCCGACGGTCGAGACGTTTAGGACGACGTGCGTGGGGTCCGTGTAGGTCACGCTGTTGACCGTGACGCCGCCCGTGACCGTGGCGCCGATACGTCGCGCGAAGCCGGCGCCCGGATCGA
>VBKG01000015.1 GCA_005879585.1 Deltaproteobacteria bacterium
CTTCGCGGGCATGAAGTTGAACGACCCGGGACCGAGCTCCGCCCGCTTGCCGTCGCACTCGAGCACCGCGGTGCCGCGTACGAGGGTGTGCGTCTCGTTGGCGGTGTGCCAGTGCTTGCGCACGTGGATCGCCGCCGGCGTGCGGATCATCAGCTGCGTCGCCTGCGTCGCCTGGTCGACGTGCAGGATCGCGATCTCGGGGGACCGCGACCCGAGGTCGGGGATGATCGGCTTCCACTTGAGGTCGCCGGAGCGCAGGAAGACCGGCTCCTCCGCCGACGGACCTCCCGGCTTCGGCTCGGCCCGATGCATGCGGCTCGTCATGCCGCAGCCGCAAGCGGCGACGGCGAGCAGGATTGCGATACCTCGACGCTGCACCATAGATGGACCCCTCCTCTTCTCTACGCCGGCCGCCAGTGCGGCACGAGGTCGCCGTCGGGCGACGGCGCGAA
This sequence comes from Deltaproteobacteria bacterium, assembly GCA_005879585.1. GTDB lineage: Bacteria > Desulfobacterota > Binatia > DP-6 > DP-6 > DP-3. The sequence goes on from VBKG01000015.1 coordinate 453, forward strand.
GTCGACGACCAGCGGCATGTCCATGCGGAGAGCTTCCGCACCGATGCCGAGGATACCGCCGATCGTCCGGACACCCTCGTCGCACGCGACGAGCACGACCGGATACGGCACGCGGTCCTTCCACGCGGGCAGCACGGGCGGGTGCACGACCACCCACGAGAGGAGCCGCGCCCGGCCGCTCGCCTTCGCCCACTCGCTGCGCGACGAGCGACACTGCGGGCAGAGCGGGCCGGGCGGATGCCGCCACGCGCCGCAATCCAGGCATCGTTGAAAGCGGAGCTCGTGCGCGCGCGCCGCGGCCCAGTACGGCACCCAGTCCTCGCCCCCGGTCCGCCGGATGAACTCGCTCTCGGCCATGCTCAGTCGCCTCGCAGCAGCAGCGCGCCCGTCGGCACCATGTTGCCGCTGGTGACGAGCGAGAGCTTCGCGCCCGCGACCTGGTTCACGGACGTGCCGCGGATCTGTCGCGCCGCCTCGATGATGAGGTTGATGCCGTGCACGTACGCCTCCGACAGGCTCCCCCCGCTCGTGTTCGTCGGCAGCCGGCCGCCCACCTCGAGGCCGTGGTCCTCGACGAAGGCACCCGCCTCGCCCGGCGCGCAGAACCCGTACTCCTCGAGCGAGCCGAGCACGAGCGGCGTGAACGCGTCGTAGAGCTGCGCCACGTGCACGTCCTTCGGTCCGACGCCCGCCATGCGCCAGAGGTCGCGCGCCGCGTACGCGCCCGGGGACTCGAGGAACGGGTCCTTGAAGAAGTTGTTCATGATCCAGTTGCGCGGCCCCATCCCCTGCGACGCGGCCATGATGTACGCCGGCTTCTGGCGGAGGTCGCGCGCCATGTCCGCCGCGGCGACGATGACGGCCGCCGCGCCGTCGGTCTCGAGGCAGCAGTCGAGCAGGCGGAGCGGGTCGGAGATGAAGCGCGAGCGCTCGTGGTCCTCGACGGTGATGGGCTCGCGCATCATGGCGACGGGGTTGTTCGCGGCGTGCCGGCGGCAGGCGGCGGCGATCCACCCGAGGTGGCGGGTCGTGTAGCCGCGCTCGTGGAGGAAACGGCGGGCGAACATCGCCACCTGGTCGACCGGCCGCACGAAGCCGTAGGGCGAGAAGAGCGCCGTCTCGTTGGTCTCGGCCGCGATGTTGTCCCGCTCGCGCGACGTCCCGGCCCAGGGGCGGCCTCCGGAGCCGCGGTTCCGCGAACGGTAGAGCAGCACGCAGCGGGCCATGCCGGCGGCGATCGCGGCCGCCGCGTGGCCGACGACGCCACAGCCGCCGCCGCCGCCGTAGCCGACTTCGCCGAAGAAGCGGAGGTTCGGCACGCCCAGGTTCCGGGCGATGACGTTCTCGGACGTCGGCTGGATGCTCCACTTGGTCATGCCGTCGATGTCCGATGGCCGGAGGCCCGCGTCGTCGAGGGCGAGGAGCGCCGCCTCGAGCGCGGTGACTTCCTCGGGCCGGCCGATGTTCTTCGAGAACGGTAGCTGGCCGATGCCGACGATGGCGGCCCGGTCGCGGAGGGACACGGTTAGTAGCGCTCCGCTGTCGTCGGGCTATTGCGCGAGCCGGGGCGGGGGCCTTCGCTCCTCGCGGGGCCCTTGGCGCCCCCGGAGTGCGTCTCTGTCTTGTGCGCGCGCCACAGGGCCGGGGGCGCGACACCCTGCTCGTCGCTCAGGCCCCCGCCCCGGCTCGCGGTATCACAGCGAAGGCGCACTAGCGGGCCTGGCGCGTCCTTCCGGCGCGCTCGCCGGCGTGGTCCTGGATCGCCTTGCCGATTGCCTCGAACGAGCGACCCATGAACGTCGGGCGGTTCTCCGCCGCCCAGTCGCGGCTGGCGGCGAGGCGGGGCAGCGTGCCCTGGAACTCGGCCATCACGTGGCGCGCGAAGAGCTCGTAGGAGCGGAGTGTCGCCTCGCGGTCGGCCCACTCGTGCGCCATGAACAGGTAGGTGCCGAAGCCGCCCGACTGGTTCGCCAGGCGCGCGATCTGCGCCGCCGCGTCGCGCGGCGTGCCGATCACGGCGAGGCCGCCGGCGTTGAGCGCGTCGACCATCTCGCCGACGTCGTCGATCTCGCCGACGAGCGGCAGCGCGGCGACCCGCTTGAAGTAGTCGACCCACGGCGCGAGCCCGAAGGCGACGTCGCGCCGCGCCTGGTCCATCGTCGGCGCGAGGTGCATCGGCCCGACCAGGCGCCACTTCTCGCGGCTCACCGTCTTCCCGTGCTCCGCGGCCAGCTCCTCGGTGATGGTCCAGGCGTAGCCGAGGGCGTCGAACCCGGTGGCCGTAGTAGCGCCGATCGAGAGGAGCCCGAGCCCGTACTTCCCGGCCGCGCGCGGCCCGGCGGGCGACACCGTCGCGGCGACGGCCATCTCCATGTGCGGCCGCGAGTACGGCCGGAGCTGCAGGCGTGCGTCGCGCAACGTGAACCAGTCCGTCTCGCGCGTGATCGGCTCGTCGGACGTGAACAGCGCGAGGATCGTGTCCAGCGACTCGTCCATCATCTCGCGCTGGCGCATCGGGTCGATGCCGAGCATGAAGGCGTCGGACGGGAGCGCGCCCGGACCGACGCCGAACATGGCGCGCCCGAGCGTCAGGTGGTCGAGCAGCACCATGCGGTCGGCGAGCATGAACGGATGATGGTACGGCAGCGACGACACGCCCGTCCCGAGGCGGATGTGCCGCGTCCGCGCCGCCGCCGCGGCGATGAACACCTCCGGCGACGCGATGATCTCGAAGCCAGCCGAATGATGCTCGCCGATCCAGGCCTCGTCGTAGCCGAGCTGATCGAGCCACTCGATCAGCTCGAGATCGCGGTGGAGCGCGGTGGTGGGATTCTCGCCGACGGGGTGGAAGGGCGCCATGAAGATGCCGAAGCCCATGCGATCGGGGGCGGTCATCGTCGGCTCTTCTAGGCTCCCCCGCCATCGCGACGCAAGCCGAACTTTCTCCTTGCCGCGCGCCGGTCGCGTGGTGTCAAATGCCGCGCATGTCGCGCGCCTCGATCGTCGTCATCGTGCTCCTGCTCGCCGCTGCGCGCGCGCCGGCGTGTCCGGAGCTGCCCGTCGCGCCGGATGCAACCAATCCCTACGAGCTCCAGTTCGGCGCGACGAACGTCAACGGGGCGCTCGGCAACGGCGGCCTCACCGCGGCGTTCTCGCGCTGCGGCGAGCTCACCGTCTTCAAGTGGCCGGGCCCGAGCTACTACAACCAGCTCGCCTATCTCTCCGACAACGTCGCCGATGCGCGCACGCTCCCGCACCTGGGCGCGCTCGACGGCATGGGAGCGTTCCCCGGGCTCTATTACGAGACCGCGTCGGGTCCCGGCTTCACCTGGCTCCGCGACGATGCCTGGACGCACGCACAGCGCTACAGCGCGGACGACTCGGACGTCCTCGTGACAGACATGACGAACCCGGCGCTCGGCCTCGCCGTCACGGCATGGAACTTCGTCCTGCCCGACGCGAACGTGCTCGTGAACCACTACGTCGTGACGCGTGACCCGACGTCGCCGGTCCGACGCGCGACGCTCGTCTTCTACACGAACTTCTCGCCGTCGCTGGCGCGGCTGCCGTTCTTCCCGATCGCCGACTGGGGCCTCGACTTCGAGACCGACTACGCGGTCGTCTACGACGCGCGCGAGCACGCGCTGCTCCACTTCGTGCCGGCGAGCGCCGCCGCGTACCCGCACGACTTCTCGCTCGTGAATCCCCTCCTCCAGCACCCGCCGGCCGGTCGCAAAGTCCTCCAGCACGCCGTCGACCGGCTGGTCGCCGGGCTCGACGAGCCGGGCGTCTACGTCGCGGCCGGCGCGCGCCACCGCGACCAGGGTTACCAGTGCGGCTTCGACGACAGCGCGATCTGCCCGCACCAGAGCGCGATCGCCGACCGCACGATCACCGCCTTCGCGTTGCCCCCGCTCTTCGACGGCATCGCCCGGAACGCGTTCGAGTGCAACCACGTCGTCAGCGACCCGCAGGGTCCGCTCGGCGCCTGCCGGTCCGCCAACCACTGGATGTACGGCGCCGAGAGCGCGCTCACGGATGGCGCCGACGGCAGGCTCGCGCGCTCGCCGATCGCGGCCTGCCAGGCGAACGGCGCCCTCGCGCGGCGGCTGGTGTTCCGGCTCGGGACCGCGAGCGCCACCTTCTACCTTGCTGCAGGGGGCACGCGCGACGAGGCCTACGGGCTGCTCCGCGCCGCCCGCGCCCGGGGCACGTCGCCCGAAGCGCAGCGGGCGGCGACCGAGGCGTGGTGGGCGAGCTATCTGGCTCCCGCCCATCTGCCGGACACCGACGACGCCGCCGTCCAGGCCTTTGCCAAGCGGAGCCTCATCGTCATGCGGACGGCCACCGACGCGGCGAGCGGTGCGATCGTCGCGAGCATCGACAGCGAGCC
>VBKG01000016.1 GCA_005879585.1 Deltaproteobacteria bacterium
CGCTGGCGCTGGCTGATCACCTACAACCCGATGGCGCGCATCGTGCAGTACAGCCGCCAGTCCGTGATCGCCGGCAGCTGGCCCGACTGGTCCGGTGTGGCGAAGACGTCGATCGCGGCCGGCGCCGTGCTGCTCTTCGGCTCGCTCGCCTTCCGCCGTCTCCAGGTTCGTCTCGTCGAATATTTCTAGGATGAACGCGATCGAGGTCCGACACGTCTCGAAGACGTTCCGGATCCCCCACGAGCGGCACACGACGCTCGTCGAGCGCGCCCTTTCGCTCTTTCGGCCGCCGGCGGTCGAGACGCTCGCGGCTCTGAACGACGTGACGCTCGAGGTCCCGGCGGGACAGTTCGTCGGCGTGATCGGTGCGAACGGCTCGGGTAAATCGACGCTCCTGAAGATCATGGCCGGCCTGCTCGTCCCCGACGGCGGCGACGTGCAGGTGAACGGCACGCTGTCGCCGCTCCTCGAGCTCGGGCTCGGCTTCAACAACGAGCTCACGGTGCACGAGAACGTCGCGCTCTACGGCGCCGTGCTGGGATACCCACGGAAGGAAATGGCGCGTCGCGTGGACGAGGCGATCGCATTCGCCGAGCTCGAGCGCTTCCGCGATGCCAAGCTGAAGAACCTGTCGTCCGGCATGCTCGTGCGGCTCGGGTTCGCCACGGCGCTCCGCGCCGACGCCGACATCCTTCTCCTCGACGAGGTGCTGGCGGTCGGCGATGCGCGGTTCCAGGCGAAGTGCGTCGACGTCTTCATGGAGCTCAAGCGCCAGCGCAAGACGATCGTGCTCGTGAGCCACGATCTCATCGCCGTGCAGCGCTTTTGCGAGCAGGTGTTCTGGCTCGACGGCGGCCGGCTCGCGAAGGCGGGAGGCGCGGCCGAGGTCGTGAACTACTACCTCTACATCAGCCAGATGCAGGGGCTCCGCTCGGTGCGCGCTGCCCAGGAACCCGAGGCCGAGTTCGAGTCCCGCTGGGGCGACGGCCGCATTCGCTTCGTCGAGGGCCGCCTCGAGACGGAGGATGGGACGCCGAGTACGCGGTTCCGCGCCGGCAGCCGCGCGGTGCTCCGCCTGGTGGTCGAAGTGCAGGGCGACTGCGAGCAGCCGGTCTTCGGGATGATTCTCCGGCTCGGCAGCCACGTCGTGTACTCGACCAACAACGGCATCCTCGGCACGCCCAGCCGGACATTCGCCGCCAGCGAGCGCGCGGAGGTCTGCTTCGCCTTCACCGTCGGTCTCGCCAACGGCCACTACAGCGTCAACGTGGGGGTCGCGGACCGCGTCGGCGGCACGATTCACGACTGGATCAACGACTTCACGGATTTCATCGTCGACGACAGCCACTGCCTGGAGGGCGTGACCGATCTCGACGCCGAGTTCCGCTGCGTTCCGTCCGTTGCCGTGGAGCCGTCCGATGCGGACGATGTCGTGAGCATTCGAACGAGACCGTCGTGACCGGGAACCACGCGCCCTCCGTCGCCGTCCTGATCCTCACCTGGAACCGGGTGGATGAGCTCGTCCCCTGCCTCGAGAGCTTCGCCTGCATCGACTATCCGAACTACGAGATCGTCGTGCTCGACAACGGCTCCGAGGACGCGACCGTCCCGACCGTCAAGACGCTGTTCCCGCACGTGACGCTGCTCGAGAACGGCGCGAACCTCGGGTTCTGCAAGGGCAACAACGTCGGCTTGCGCTACGCGCTCGAACGCGGCTTCGACCACGTGCTGTTGCTCAACAGCGACACCAAGATGCTGCCGAACCTGCTGAGCGAGCTCGTGTCGGTCATGGATTCCGACCCGAGTATTGCGATCGCGGGCGCGAAGAACCTGCTCATGGAGAACCCGAAGTACACCTGGGGGAAGTACGGACGGGTCACCTGGGGGCCGATGCTCGTCAGGACGGAGGGCCGCTTCGCCATCGACTGGCAGCTCCAGGAGCCGCCGAAGGACGTCGACTGGGTCATCGCCAACGGCTGCATGATCCGGCGGGAGGCGCTCGTGCGCGTCGGCGTCTTCGACGAGGACTTCTGGCAGTGCAACGAGGACGTTGACTGGTCCTACCGCGCGCGGCAGGCGGGCTACCGCGTCGTGTACGTCGACCGGGCCGCGATCATGCACAAGGGCGGCTCGAGCGCCGACCTCGGGCACCGCCACGTCTTCTCCTACGGCTACTTCATCGGCCGGAACGCGTTCATGTTCGCGCGCAAGCACGGCAACTGGCTGCGGATGCTCCAGCTCTTCATCACGATGTGGCTCGGCGTGCTCGGCCGGATGGCATTCTTCGCCCTCGACAACACCAAGCACGCGATCCTCGGCCAGCGCGCGTTCGTGCGCGGCATGCTCGACGGGATGCGCGGCCGGCTCAGGCCCGAGCTGATCACCGTGCCGGCAGCGCGGAAGGGCCGGAACCTGAAGCAGGGCGCCCGCGCCCGCCTGTTGCGCTGGCTCGGCGTGTGAGCCGGGCGCCGCGGCGCCCGGCGCTCCTCGCGCTCGTCGCGGCCGTCGCGGGGACCGTCGCGACGATCGGACAGCCCGGCGGGCGGCCGCCCGATGTCGTCCTGGTGGTCGTGGACACGCTGCGCGCCGACCGGCTCGGTGTCTACGGCAACGAGCGCGGGCTCACGCCGTTCCTCGACGGCCTCGCGCGGCGCAGCATCGTCTTTGCGAACGCCTACGCGACGACGACGTGGACCAATCCATCCATCGCGTCCCTGTTCACGTCACGATATGCGTCCGAGCTCCGCGTCACCGGGTTCGACTCGAAGGTGCCGAGCGATGCGGTGACGCTCGCCGAGGCGCTCCATCGCCACGGGTACGTGACCGCCGGCTTCTGCGGCAACGACCGCCTCACGGCGCAGCTCGGCTTCGCCCAGGGCTTCGACGTCTGGCTCGCGCCGCAGCTCCTGCGGAAGATCGACGGCTCGCACCTGACCCGGAAGAGCGTCCAGGCGCTCGACCGCCTCCGCCGCGCCCGGCCCGGCGCGCCGCTCTTTCTCTACGTGCACTACATGGACCCCCACTCGCCGTACGAGCCGCCGCCGCCGTACCGTGCGCGGTTTGCGCGTCCGGGACCCGACGCGGCGGCGGCGAATGCCAAGGTGCAGCACTGGGACTGGGGCTCCATCTCGGAAGCCGAGGTGGACGTCCTCTCGTCGCTGTACGACGGCGAGGTGGCGTACGTGGACGCCGCGCTCGCGCACCTGTTTGCCGAGCTCGCGGCGCGCCGCATCCTCGATGAGGCCGTCGTGATCGTCACGGCGGACCACGGCGAGGAGTTCCGGGAGCACGGGTTCCTGAGCCACGGCGCCAACCTGTACAACACGACCCTGCACGTCCCGGCGATGATGCTGGCGCCGGGTTATGCCGCCCGCTCCGTCGCCGACGGCGTCTCGCTGCTCGACCTGGGCCCGACGGTCCTGGATCTCCTGCACCTCCCGCCCGAGCCGACGTTCGAGGGACGGTCGCTCGTCCCGATGCTCGCGGGCCGCTCCGAGCCGCGCGACGTGCTCGCGGAGCTCGCGAAGAGCAACGTGCTCACGCAGCACGCCTCGGCGCTCGTGCGCGACGGGGTGAAGGTGATGGCGCGGCGGCAGCCGCAGTGGATGGTCGGCCGGGTCGAGGTCTACGACCTCGCGCACGATCCGGGCGAGACATCCCCGCTCCCATCGGAAAGGTTTCCCGCCCTGCTGCGGCGCCTACGCGCCCAGAAGTCGGCGCTCGCCACGCGCGCCTTGCTGCCGGGAGAGCGAGCGCCGCTCGACGAGGAGCAGCGGCGGAAGCTCAGAGCCCTCGGCTACGTCAACTGAGGGCGCGGCTTCTCGGCCACGAGGAACATCTGCTTGCCGAGGACCATGTGCGCCAGGGGCACGCGCAGGTAGAGCTTCACGAGGATCGGCCACGCCGGGAGGCGGCTCTTCGTCGTGTAGGGAAGGAACCGCGGCCGCACCTCGACCATCCGGAAGCCGGCGCCCTCGAGCGCCTCGATCATCGACAGGTGGCTGAACGGCAGGTGGTGGTCGAAGAAGTCCCAGTATTCCCGGTACGCGAAGCGGATGTTCGGCTGGAGAACGAGCAGCCGGCCACCCGGAACGAGCACCCGCCGGACCTCGGCCAGGACTGCGACGACCTCGTCCTTGTCGGCGAGGTGCTCGAACACGTTGCTCGCGAACACGACGTGCACGCTGTCGGGTTCGAGCCAGCCGAGGTCGCGCGCCGGGGCGCAGCGCACGCCGACGTCCGGGGCGGCGCACGTCCGGAGCTCCTCGTCGACGTCGACGGCCCACTTCCGCGCGCACCGGATGTGGTTGATGAACTCGCAGAACCCCGCCCCGAGATCGAGCACGGTATCCTCGGGACGGACGTAGCGCTGCAGGAAGTCCTCGCAGAGGACCTTCCAGACGCCCGCCTTCGCGCGCCGTGTCGACTCGCTAAAGCGCCGTTCGTAGAGCCCGATGGCGGCCACGGAACAGTCCCCTGCCGAGTGCCAGGCCATACCAGCGAAGGTAATGGGGAAGCCAGCGCACCAGGCGGAACTTGGAGCGGCCGGCGACCCGGTCGCGCCACACCGTCGGGACCTCCGTGATCCGGTAGCCGCCGAGCAGCGCCTTCACGGTGATCTCGAGCGAGATCTCGAAGCCGTGACGGCTCTCGATCGTGAGCGCGTCGAGCATGGACTTCCGGTACATCTTGAACGCGCTGGTCGCGTCCGCGGTCGGGAGGCCGACGAGCGCCTGCAGCGAGCGTCCCGCGAAGCGCGAGAGCCGCGACTTGAGGCGCGGGCCGCCGAGCTGCTGGCCACCCGCCATGTAGCGCGACCCGGCGACGAGGTCGTATCCCTCGCGCAAGCGCGCGAGCATGCGCGGGATGTCGTGCGGGTCGTCGGAGGCGTCCGCCATGGTGACGACGACGGCGTCCCCCGTGACGCTCGCGAACGCCGCGCGGAGCGCGAGGGCGGGACCGCGGCCGAGGCGGTTCTGCACCGCCCTGATCTCCGGGCGTCGGCGGTGCAGGTCCTCGAGCACCGGCAACGTCGGGTCGTCGGACTCGTCGTAGACGACGACGATCTCGTGCGGCACGTCGACGCAGCCGACGAGCTTCTCGATCACCGGGCGCGCCGCCTCCCCTTCCCGGTGGACGGGAACCACGATGCTCAGCTCCGGCACCGCGCTCCGACTAGAGGATCGCCGGCGCGATTACAACGCAGCGCCGTTCGCTTGCGCGAATGAGCGTCCGGCAGTAGTCGATCCCGTTCGGCATGGCAGCGGGTGCTGTGCAGAGGACGATGCCGGTCGCACGACGCGCGCCACGCGCCGGCCGGCTGGCTGCGACCGCGGGCGCGGTCGCCGTCGTGGCGGTCTTTTACGTCCTCTCGTACGGAGACGCGACCGGCACGTTCTTCTCCGCCGACGACTACTGGGTGATGGCCGATGCCGCGGACGTCCACATGCGAGGGCCGCTCGACGTCGTGCAGTTCTTCGTGCCCGGCCACAACGGCTTCGCACTCTACCGGCCATTGTCGACGGTGGCGTACTTCTACGTACTGCACGGGCTCTTCGGCTACGACCCCGCGGGGTACCATGCGGCGCAGCTGACACTCAACGTCATCGACGCGGCGCTGGTCTACGCCATCGCCGCGCACGTGCTCGACAGTAGCTTCCTCGGGCTCGCGACCGCGCTGCTCTACGCGGCGGCCCCGGGCAGCGCGCTCGCGGCGTACTGGGTCGCGCTCTGCACGGTCACGGGCACCGCGTGTCTCTATTTCGTGGCGGTGTATCTCTGGGTCCGTCATGGCTGGAGGGTCGGCGTCGTGCCGGTTTTCCTGCTCGCGCTCGCCGCCGCCGAGCACGCCGTCACGTTGCCCGTGACCCTGACGCTCGCCGTCGTGCTCCTCGACGGTCGCTGGCCCAACCGCGCCGATCTGCGCGCGCTGCTCCCGCTGTGGGTCGTGGCCGCCGGGTACACCCTCGCCAAGCTGATCTACATGCGGACGTCGGCCATCGGCGTCTGGTACGCGGCGCTGCCGGGCGGCTACGCGATCAGCTGGGACCCCGTGCGATGGCTCGAGAACCTCGGGCGTTACGCGGGATATGCAGCGCCGATTCTCTACCGGGCAGTCGCCCCGAGGGAGGAGTCATCGCGGGCGGTCGCGATTGCCGTCGGCGCCGTCCTCGCCGTCGCCGCCATCGGGCTCTGCGTCGCCGCGCGCCCCGGCCAGCCGGCGTCGCGGACCGTGCGCGTGACGGCGTTCGGCCTCGCCAGCTTCCCGGTGATGCTCGGCCCGGTCCTGCTGCTCGGAACCCACCTGTACGGGTATTACGTGGGCATCGCGGCGCTCGGGCTGGCGCTCGCGACGATCGCGGGCCTCGCGGCAATTCCGCGCGTGGGAATGGTGGCCGCGACGGCCTGCGTCGTCGCGTCGCTGACGGTCCACGCGACAGTGAACGCGACCGCGGTGCGGGACGAAGGCGACTTCGTCTTCTTCCGGACGTTCACTCGCGCCGCCGTGCACTGGCTGTACAACGTCGAGCGGGTCGCCCGAGAGCAGCCTGCGGCGCGGCAGATCGTCCTCAAGGAGAGCTGGACGACCTCGCAGATCTTCGACACCGGGGCGTACCGGCTGCTGTTGCCCGGGACCGACGTGGCGGTGCGACTCGTCCCGGACCCGGCGACGGTCACGGCGACACCGGACACCGTCGTGATGGTGTGGCCCACGTACCACCCCCCGCCGGACCAGCCGATGCCGGGGGCGTCGCCGCGCTGGAACTGGCTCCGCGCGAAACCGCCGTCCGCGAGGCCGCCGTCGTAGGAGAAGATCCGATTCCTCCGCGCGCGCAGCGTGCGGCCGAGCGTGAGCGAGCGGGGAGTGGAGCCCGACGGGCTTTGCCCGGCGGGCGGCGAGGGGCGGGACGCCCCTCGCTGTTCTAAACCGTCAATCGAGCCAGGCGCGCTTCAGGACGGCCTCCACGTCGGGCTCGATCTCGAGCTGGAGCTCCAGCTCGTCACGCGCCCCGACGGTCCCCGACACCTCGACGCTCACCTCGTGCCATTCCGCGGGCTGTACCTCGACGGCTCGCTCGCCGAGCCGTTGGTCGCCGTGGAAAGGTACGACGCGGAGCCGCACGCCGACCGTGGGTCGCGGCGGGTCCACGGTCACCCGGACGCGCGCGACGGCACGCCGCGCCCCTTCCTGCCCGCGCAGGTACACCGTCG
>VBKG01000194.1 GCA_005879585.1 Deltaproteobacteria bacterium
CGACATGGCGGTGAGCGACGCGCTGTACGGCCCGACCGATCACTACGTCAGCCGTAAACGCCTCGCGGCGATGCTCGACCGCGAGAGCGCCAGGCTCGTCGAGCAACTCGGCGCGCGGCGCGGCGGCCGGACCGCCTTCTTCGTCTTCGCCGATACGGTGGCCACGCGCAGCTACTCGCGACGCGAGAACGGGCACGGCTGGCTCGGAGTCCGGTTCCAGACCGCTCCGCATGGGGAAAGCTCCGAGGTCGTCATCCATGTCCATCTGCTCGACGAGGACCCGGCACGCGAGCAGGAGGCGCTCGGCGTGCTGGGCGTCAACCTGATCTTCGGCGCGTTCTATCAACACGAGACGCCTCCGGAGCTGATCGCCTCGCTCCTGGACGGGCTCACACGCGACCGGCTCGAGGTGGACATGATCAAGCTCTGCGGGCCGGCGTTCCCGGGGATCGACAACCGTCTGATGAGCCTGCAGCTCGTCGAGCAGGGGCTCACGGACGCCAGCATGCTCACCGCCGATGGCGAGGTCGTGCAGCCGTCGGAGGTCCTCTATCAGCGGCCGATCCTGGTCGAGCGCGGAAGCTTCCGCCCCGTCACGAAGCTCACGCTCGACCTCCTCGAGAGCGCGCGGGAGCAGTTCGTGCACGAGCCGCAGCTCGACGGCGCGGAGCCCGTGGTGCTCATGGAGATGACGCTCCGGAGCCTCACGGACGACCGCGGCGTCGATCACGAGGACTTCCTCTCCCGCGCGGAGATCCTCCAGGCCTTGGGTAACCACGTCCTGATCTCGAACTGCGCCCAGTACTTTCAGCTCGTGGAGATCCTGTCACGCTACACGAACAAGATGATCGGCCTCGCGCTCGGGCTCCCGAGTCTGCTAGCGATCACCGACGAGCGGTACTACGCCGACCTGCCCGGCGGGCGGCTGGAAGCCACCGGGAGGCTGTTCCGGAACGCGGTGAAGCTCTACGTCTACCCCTACAAGGATCCGTCGTCCGGGGAGATCGTCACCGCGGACACGATTCGATTCCCGTCGCCCTTGCAGCATCTGCACGCGCTCCTCCTCGAGAGCCATAGGGTCGTACCGCTTCGCCGCTACCAGGAGGACCTGCTCGACATCCACACCCCCGACGTGCTCGCGAGGATTCGGGCCGGCGACCCATCGTGGCGCTCGTCGGTGCCGCCGCCGATCGTCGAGATCATCGAGCGTCGTTCGCTCTTCGGCTACCCCCGCGACGGCATGGGACAGGACGCCGATGAGGAGAAGCAGATGCGCCGAGGGCTGCGTCAGTGGTGAGCCCCTCACGCCGAAGCGATAGCGCTCACGCGAGCGGCAAAGTCCCACGGACGATCCTACCGCTAGCGGCACCAAGAGAGCGTGCGGTGCGGCCGATCTACCGTCCCATGTCAACGATGCCCAGAGCGCTCAAGTGGGGCCACGGGGCAGTCTGGTGAGTCGTCGGGACAATCCTGCGAAATTGACGCGACGTCCGACCCCAGACGCTGCAAGCTCGCCGCGCAGAAAGACCGAGCCCGTTGATACACACTCTCGCATGACCCACGACGATCCGAACGTCATTCAACCCGGCCGCGACCCCACGACCTTCACGGGCGCCGCGATCTCCCCCGGCGTCGGGATGGGCCCGGCGTGGCTCGTGGTGGACCTGCTCAAGTCAGCTCCCGATCCCGTCGCGATCGCGCGTGATCAGATCGCCGGCGAATGGAGCCGGATTCTGACGTCGTTCGAGCAGACCCGCCGCGAGCTCGAGGACTCCGCCCTTCGCATCGAGGAACAGTTCGACGCCACGCTCGCCGGCATCTTCCGCGCGCACGGGATGATGCTCGACGGCATCCTCTCATCCGGTGAGATCCAGCGAGAACTGGAATCGCGAGTCGGCGCCGAGGCGGCCGCGCGACGGGTCTTCCGCCGGCTGCACGAGCGATTCATGAGGTTCAAGGGCCCCACGCTCCAGCAGCGCGCCGACGACGTCGCCGACCTCGGCCGCCGCGTCCTCCGGCACCTTCGGGGGGTCGATGGGTCGTCGCTGGAACACATCCCCGCGGGGAACGTCCTGGTGGTCGGGCGCTTGCTCCCCTCCGACGTGGTTCCGTTGTCCCGGCGGGGCGTGGCGGCGATCGTGGTAGGCGCGCTCGCGGCGGGAGCGCACGCGGCCCTGCTCGCCCGCGAGAAGCGCATCCCCGTGGTCGCGGGTCCGCCCGAGATCGTGCACCGCATCCGGAACCAGGAGGAGCTGCTCGTCGACGGCTCGCGCGGCACCATCGTGCTATCGCCGGATGCGGAGACGCGCCGCACGTTCCAGGCACGACGGGAGGCGTTCGACCGGGCGGAGGTGTGCCGCCGTGGCGCCTGTCGCGAGCCCGCGTTCACGCTCGACCGCGAGTTGGTCACCGTGGAGGCCAACCTCGGCGCGCACGACGACGTCGAGCTCGCGATCGACAACGGCGCTGACGGCATTGGCCTTTTTCGGATCGAGCAGGTCTATCTGGCACGCGCGCTGCCGCCGTCCGAGGACGAGTTGTTCGAGGAGCTGCGCGCACTTACGGCGCCGCTGCGGGGGAGGCCCGTCACGATCCGGCTCCTCGACGTCGGTGGCGACAAGCCCATGCCGTTCCTGCCGCTCCCCGCCGAGCCCAACCCCTCGCTCGGACGGCGCGGCGTGCGCCTGCTGCTCGAGTATCCGCAGCTGGTGCGGACTCAGCTTGCCGCACTCTTCCGGCTCGCGCAGGAGCAGGATGTTCGCATCCTGGTTCCCATGGTGACGCTGGAGGAGGACATCCGCGAGATGCGCGTGCTGTTCGACGCCACGCGCGAGACGTTCCCGGGCGCGAAACGCCCTCCCTTCGGCGCGATGATCGAGACGCCGGCCGCCGCGCTCGGTGTCGCCACGATCGCCCGCCACGTGGACTTCCTCTCCGTGGGCACGAACGACCTCGCGCAGTACACGCTCGCTGCGGGGCGGGACGATCCCGCCGTGAGCCACTACTACGACGACACCCACGCCACCGTCCTGCGGCTGCTGGCGATTGCCATCACCGACGCGCCAGGCGTACCGATCGCATTGTGCGGCGAGCTGGCAGGGCGCGAGGAGACGATGCCGCAACTTCTCCGGCTCGGCTTCCGTTCACTCAGTATGGCCCCGGGGTTGATCCCTGGCGCGAAGGATCTGATCCGCAGCGTACGCCTCGGCGAGCGGCGAGCGAAGCCCGCTGTGGCGGACGATCGGGGGCAGTAGGATATCGGGCGCGCAACCTTGCGCTCGACGAAGTCGCGGATCAATAGAATCATCTCGTCAGCCTAGCCCTCCAGGGCGAAGGCCGGTATCGAGGAGGTGAAGCTCCACGTCGGGCAGGTCGCGCTTGATGAGACCCATGACGCGCTCGGGGTGATTGAGCGCCAGTCGCCAACCCCCGGAAGCCCCGTAGTCCATGACGTACATGGCGTAGCGCGCGACCCGGAGCTGATCGAGAGGCCGTTGACGAGCCTGGCAAAGCGGTCGACGGTGTCCGCGAACCTGTTGCGAGTCCCGCTTGCGGGCTCTCTGGATCAGCGCGTGCGACAGCGCAGGACCGTCAACGTCGTAGCGCGAGCCGCTATCGGCTAACATCTGCGAGAACGAGACGCGCTCCCGACGCAACCGTCTGTGCGGAACGAACCCACTTCGGCGGCAGGTGTGGGATGAGCAGTCCACCCACTCTGCACAGCTGTACGCAGTCTGCACCGCGTGCAGACGGGCACAGATTTGCGCGCGACGGCGTTGTACAACGGTGTCGACTCGCATCGGCGGTCATGGACGTTGAATCGCGCACGCAAGCGGCGCCCACTGACGATGGCTGCCGTTCGTGCTCCGAACCCGCTGCGCCGGTCGGCCGGCGACTTGTCGTTGTACTTCGCGATCGCGTTCCTGAGGTCGTAGAAGCCGTGCTTTTGGTGCGGACGCCGTGCGTCGCGCCGGGATACCGGCTCCTTCAGGCGCCGCGCCGCACGCGCACACCCGCGGGGACACACCAAAAAAGTGCAGTGCCGGTGAGGGCTTTCCGGGGACCCTCGGATATCCAATCCGGTGCTCGAGCTTGGAGATTCGTGGCGTGATCCTGTCGGCTCCGAGATGGATCGCCGGGCTGAGCGGCGTCGCCATGCCGACGCCGCCGTCGCCGTAGAACCGTGCCGGTCTGTGCCGGAGGCATTCGGGGACGAATCCACGAACACCGGGACCTTGGTCGGTGCCGACGCTCGACACACGTGCCGAATCTCGGCACGGGGTGTGCCGCTCACCGTGCGTCCGGCGGGAGGATCAGGCGGGCTTCTCGATCCCGAGTCGCTTCATCAGCGACTGGAGCGTCGTACGCTTCATGCCGAGACGCGCCGCCGCACCCCGCGGGCCTCCCAGCACCCAGTGCGCCTGCTCGAGGGCGCGCCGGATGTCGGCACGCTCGACGGCCCGGCCCGCCGTGCCATGGTGGCCGATCGTCGCCGCTTCCCGGCGCCGCGTGAGGTCGTCGAGCGGCACCTGGAGCGTCCGGCCGCCGGAAAGGATCATCGCGCGCTCGATCAGGTTCGCGAGCTCGCGGATGTTCCCGGGCCAAGCGTACCGACGGAGCGCGTCCAGCGTCTCGCTCGGGATGACCTCCACCCGGCGGTTCATGGGACGCGCGAGCCGCTGGACGAAGTAGCTCACCAAGGCAGGAATGTCCTC